>CAYQUJ010000001.1:0-4178 GCA_964420745.1 uncultured Candidatus Saccharibacteria bacterium
CTTTTACCATTGATTCTCTCGCTACAGAAATGCTGCCGGTCTTCTGGTATTCCAAAATTCCTTTTTGAAATGCCACCGAGGCCGCCGCTCTTTCCCAAACAAAGTAACCGCCGGCTATGGACATAATAAGAAGAATAACAATCGAAAGCACCGAGAGAAAATTTGTTTTAGGATTTGAGAATATATTTATTCTCCAAAGTCCGACTATACCCTGCGATACCAAAGTGGCGGTAAACAGGCCTGTGAATATGAAGGCCAAAGCCAAAACGGCCACGCTGGGAGTATAAAGGAAAAGGACTATCCACAAATAAAGAGAAACCAAAAAAGAAGCAGTGGCCAAATATCTTGAGCGGCCTGAATTCGCCTGGGCAAATATGGCCTTCACCCCGCTCATCACATACAACACCATAAAAGTGAGCAGTGAGAGAAGTCCCAGAGGGCCAGTAGTAATGGCAATGGTCGGCACAAAACCTGAACCGGAATAAAAATCGGCATTCCAAAACTGGGTCTGGTTTATTTCTGCCGGCTTGCGTAAGGCCCAAAACTCGGCAAAGCGGTTGGGACCGATGCCAAAGGCAAAATTCTTTTGCCAAGAGGCCACCGCCAGATTCATGGTGGTCTCAAAATTTGGCCTCACTTCGGCTGTTTGCACTTTCATCACTTTTGAAAGATAACCGGCCATACTGGTCCCGCCAAGCAGCAAAATCACGGTGGCTACCAACACTGCCAATGATGAAAGGGAAATTTTTTGTTGGCTAGGTGCATTTTCTTCCTGAGGGGCACCTTCTTTGCCGACCGACCAGGATAAAATATAAACAAAGAAAACAAGAGAAATAATGCCGAGAATGATAACAACGGGCATAAAATTGGCCGCTCCTATAAAAAGTATGGAGAAGGCCATGAGTACAGATAAAATAATTTTCATTCTTTTTGATACTTCAGTCATATTTACAGCGCAGAGCGAAAGTATGACCGCAACTCCTAAAATTATGGCAGTATCAATAACTCCCCCCGTGAGGAAAAGAGGCATTTTGGAGGCAACTGAAGCTGGTAAAGAAGATGCGCCGAACATCCCAAACAGGGTGTAAGCCGAAAGGGCCAGAGCAGAATAGATAAAAGCCGAAATAACTTTGCCGACCACTCCTATACTCCTCACTGCCATCACAGTCAAAAACAAGGAGAAAACTAGCATCACGATGGAGCCCGAAGTGCCTAAATCAAACACGGATCCCGTTACGGAATAATTGATTGCTCCCGAGAGAGCTGATGATATGAGAGCCACTATCGCAAATATACCCATAGGCAAGAGATACCTGGCTTTGGGCATCTCAATCGCGCCGGTAGAAAGAACCGATGACAAAAACACGGCAAAAATAGCTACCAATCCAGTAGCTAGAAGCGTTATTTTAGCGGTATACAAACCAACCCCCTCCACTGGCGCGAAAAACACCGGCAGAAGAAAAACAAAAACCGATAAAATCAAACCCAACTTTTTAACCAAAACATTACCCGAACCGGCCTGTGCATTTTGTTCCATAATATTTGACCCCTTCTGCAAATGGTTCTAAACATTCGCATCCTCGCCTCAATCGCGTTAGACGCGAAGGGCGATCAAACAGGGTTATTATTTATAATTTTTAATGGACTCCACTACTTTACTATCATCTCTCAAATATTCATAAAATACCACCTGCGACCTGTTGATAAATAATTCATCCGTCGGACCATGCAATTCATTGCCCAGCTTTATCAGGTTGAAACGGGTTTGGTTGATGGCGGCAGCCGCCTCTTCTTTGGTCATGCCGTCGCTCAACTGTATGTAATACACATTGTTTAACACAATCTCCGAATCACTATTTTTTGTCATCTTGCCGAAATAAACTTGGCCATTAGTCAAAAACACGGCGCTGTAAGCGTTGTTTTCTGTACTGCCGTTTATCAAATTATTTACATATTTGGCTAGAAATATAATGGCAGCTAGCAAAATAACAACCCCCAACAATTTCAGCGAGAATTTTAAAATAGATCGAAATCTTAATCTCCCTTTTGGTTTATCGTTTGGGGTCGGTGTTTCCTCAACCCGAGGCAACGGGTTAAATCTTATCTCTGGATTCATGTCTGTATTCTATCACAATTTCTTGAACACAAATGTGAATAACTTGGGATAGGTTAAAAAACTATATGTCAATGGTGGCGAGTTTGGCGTTGGATTGGATGAAAGATTTGCGGGCTGGCACATCGGAGCCCATGAGTATGTCAAAGATGCGGTCTGCATCCCCTACCTCTTCCACATTGACTTGCTTCAAAATGCGGCGTTTGGGGTCCATGGTAGTTTCCCAAAGTTCTTCAGCATTCATTTCTCCCAAACCTTTGTAGCGCTGGACCGAGCTTTCTGTATCTTTGCCCAATATTCTGGCTTTTTCGTCATCACTGTAAGCGTAAAAAATTTCTTTGCCTTTTTTTATTTTATAAAGAGGCGGTTGGGCGATATAAATGAATCCCCCATCAATGAGCGGCCGGAAATATCGATAGAGCAACGTAAGGATGAGCGTCCTTATGTGAGCGCCGTCAACATCGGCGTCTGTAGCGATAATAATTTTGTGATAACGGAGTTTAGAAATATCAAAAGTATCTCCGATGGCCGTACCAAGAGCAACCACCAAGTTTTTGATTTGCTCGGAAGCTAGCATGCGGTCCAATCTGGCTCTTTCAATATTCAAAATTTTGCCACGCAAAGGTAGGATGGCTTGAGTTTTCCTGTCTCGGCCAGTTTTGGCAGTGCCGCCGGCTGAGTCCCCTTCCACAATGAAAAGCTCTGATTCTTCGGCACTTTTGCTTTGACAATCAGCCAATTTGCCAGGCAAGGTCATGCCTTCAAGCGCTCCTTTTCTCAAAATTGAGTCCTTCGCCGCCTTGGCTGCTTTGCGAGCGCGCAAGGCCAACACCACTTTGTTAATCATAGCCCTCGCGTCATCCGGATTTTCCTCCAAAAAAGTAGCGAAAGCATCACCAAAAGTATTTTCCACCATGCCTCTGGCCTCCACACTGCCGAGCTTGGCTTTGGTCTGGCCTTCAAACTGCACTTCCCGCAACTTGACAGAAATGACCGCGGTCAAACCTTCCAACACATCTTCTCCGGTAAAAGCGTCATCGCCTTCCTTAATTAAATTATTTTTCCTGGCGTAACTGTTTAAAGTTCTAGTGAGCGCTGCTCTAAAGCCGGTGATATGGGTGCCTCCCTCGCTGTTGTAAATATTGTTGGCAAAAGGCATGATGCGGGCGGAAATGTCATCCACATATTGCAGCGCCACTTCCACTCCCTCAAAATTTTCATTGATCTTTTCGATGTAAAAAATATTTTTATGAATTGGTTTCTGGGTATCATTATAAAATCTGATCAAAGAAACCAGGCCGCCTTCAAAATAAAAATTCATGGATGGAGCTTCAATCCCTAAATCCCGTAGGAAAAAGACATCTGTCTCCTTGCTGATTTTTGCTTCTCGTAAATCCAAAACGGATATTTTGAGACCCTTTACCAAATAGGCCTGTTGGCGCATATGATGAGCCACTCTGTCAAAATCAAAACTAATCTCATTTCCACCCGTGGCGAATATTTCTGGATCCGGTTCAAAAGTAATTATAGTTCCGTGCAGTTTGGAAGAACCAATTTTTTTGACCAGCGCTTTTTTCTTGCCTTTGGAATATTCTTGAGCGTAAACTCCTCCGTCTTTATGCACTTCTGCTCGCATATAAAGAGATAGAGCATTGACAACAGAAGCTCCCACCCCATGTAAACCTCCGGAAATTTTGTATCCTTCGCCACCAAATTTACCTCCGGCATGCAGGGTGGTCATAATGGTTTGGAGCGCCGAGACCTTAGTTTGCTTGTGGATATCAACCGGAATGCCCCGGCCGTTGTCAGCCACTCGCACACGATTGCCGGGCAAAAGAGCTATTTCAATATCATTGGCAAAACCACCCATAGCTTCGTCTCTGGAGTTATCAAAAATTTCGGTAACCAAATGGTGCAAGCCGTCCGGCCCCGTGGTACCTATATACATCCCCGGCCTTCGGCGCACTGGCTCTAGCCCTTCCAAAACGGTGATATTTTCGGCGCTATAGCCGTCCTTTTTAACCTTATTTTCTTTTGCCATTGCTCATATTATAGCAAATCGCAG
>CAYQUJ010000001.1:4263-10548 GCA_964420745.1 uncultured Candidatus Saccharibacteria bacterium
AAAAAATAATCAAGAGTTTTGAAAATCGGCAGGTCTCTGATGCTTTGCGCATGAAGCGTTATTTGAGTATGCCGGACCTTTCGCGAACGAAAGGCAGCCCTATTTTTGAACTTGTCAGGCGTATCACTTCAATATCAGATTTCAGAAATTTCAATGTTATCCATGTGCCTGAAATTATGTCGACAGAAATCGCTTTTGATCTTTTTGACTTCCCTGCTGATCACCCGGCACGAAAAAAATCTGACACTTATTATGTCGATGACAACCATATACTTCGCACCCAAACCACGGTGATGTGGTATTACTATTTCCAGCAATCGGAAATTAAAGAAAGACTGGCAAAAAAAGAACCATTGGGCGTATTTTGTTATGGCAAAGTTTATCGAAAAGATGAGATTGATAGCCGGCATATGAATGTGTTCCACCAGATTGATGCGCTTTACATTGCGCCAAAAGAAGTACAGCGAATAGATCTTGATACACTCAAAGATGTGGAGCTTAAAATTGTAAAAGCTATATTCGGTGACGTCGAATCGCGTTTTGCTGAAGAAACTTTCCCATACACCCACCCATCGACCGAGATCGAAATTAAGCGTGACAATGACTGGCTTGAAATTCTTGGTAGCGGAGTTGTAAAATCATCGGTCCTTGAGATGTTGGGCGTTGATCCGAATATATATAACGGCTGGGCATTTGGCTCTGGCATCGAACGCTGGGCTATGATCAGCACGTCTTTGCCTGATATTCGCCTGCTTTGGTCTGAAGACCCCCGAGTCAAGAGTCAGCTTAAGCTTGGTCAAAAATTCAAAGAAGTGAGTAAATATCCGCCAGTTACTCGCGATATTTCTTTTGTAGTAGATAAAAATTTTGTCCCAAATGATTATTTTGATTTGATCCGCGAAACGGTTGGCGAAGATATGATCGAAGAGGTCAAATTGATCGATAAGTACGAAGATGAGAAAAAATTCGGTCAAAACAAAGTGAGTTATGCTTATAGAATCGTTTACCGTTCACTTGACCACACTTTGACTAGCGCCGAAGTGGACAAAATGCATAAAAGCTTAGAAACAAAGACAAGAGAAGTATTTTCGGCTACAGTGCGTTAATTGTATTTAATAGAGAAAATATGTTATATTTCCATTATATTTGACATGCATTTTATTTCTGAAACCATAACCCATATTTTACTTTTTGTCGCTCTTTATTTCGAGGTTTTCTTTTTGATTACTTATTTTGAATTTAGAGACAAAGAGCAAAAAGAAACATGCCCAAAGTCAGACATTGGGCAAAAAAAAATACCGAGTGTTTCGGTTATAGTGCCGGTTTGGAATGAAGAGACTACGGTTTTGAAGACCATTTTTTCCCTTTTAAAACTCAATTACCCCAAGGAAAAACTCTCTATTTTTATAGTTGATGATGGCAGCACCGACAAAACCTGGAATGTTATCCAGAGATTTGCCCGTAACAAGCAGATAAAGCTCTTGAGGAAAGAAAACGGCGGCAAATATACGGCTCTCAATTATGCTCTCTCATTTGTTGATACCGAACTGGTCGGATGTTTGGATGCTGATTCCTTCGTCCACCCGGAAGCTTTGAAAAGAATTGTAGCAAAATTTGAGGAAGACATTGAAATCATGGCGGTGACACCTTCCATAAAAATATTTGAGCCGCATGGTCTTTTGGGTCTGATGCAAAAAGCCGAATATATGTTTGGCATATTCCTAAGGAAAGTTTTTTGCGATTTGAACGCCATCTATATTACGCCCGGTCCTTTTTCTATTTTCAAAAAATCGGTCTTTGAACGTATCGGTGGCTATCGGCACGCCCACAACACCGAAGACATGGAAATCGCCATGCGCATGCAAAAAAATAATATGAAAATAGGCAATGCTCACAATGCTTTCATTTACACCATTGCCCCTACCGCTCTCCGCGCTCTTATCAAACAGCGTTTGCGCTGGGTTTACGGCTTTATTAAAAATGCCATTGATTATCGTGATATGTTTTTTAGGCCGCAATACGGGCACTTGGGAATGGTCATATTGCCAGCCGCCGGTTTTTCGGTTTTTTCCACCATGTACTTTTTTGGTTCCACCGTTTGGAGCTGGATTAGTTCATTGGCAAAAAGCATTGAGCAAATATATACGGTGGGCTTTTCTTGGCAAGGTTTTAATTTTGATTTCTTTTATGTAAATACAGACATGGTTGTTTTCGTTTCCGTCATCGCTGTTTTGGGCACCATTCTTATCATCGCCACTTCCAGAGGTTTGGCGGAAGAAAAAAACAAATTCGGTTTGGACAGTGTCTTTTTCCTTTTATTCTACGCCGCTCTTGCTCCCCTCTGGATGACCCGCGCCATTTATAACGTCATCTTCGTTAAAGAAACAAAATGGAGGTAGTTCAATGAAAATTTATCAATCAAAAATCAGAAAATTATCTGGCAGTGATTACAGAGAAGTTTATAGTCAAGCAAGAGTTATCTACAAAAAAATCTCTTCCAAAACTAAAAGAAAACCCTTAAAAGAAGATAAAAGATCTGGAGAAAAACATTTTACTTCTGTATTCCCCGAGCACTAAAAAAGACCCTCCGCTTGGTGTGGTATATAAACCACGGCCGAAGGCCCTTTTTAGTACTTGTTGTCAAGTACCGAGATATTATAGCAAAGACAAAATTCTTGTCAACTTCGATATCCACAATAACTCAATTAACATTTGTGACGATCGTCAAATTTGTTAAGTTTTATTTTTTAATAATAGAAAAGCCCGATCTGGTGAGAATCGGACTTTCTGCAGAGCCGGTTGAGACTCAAGATTTTGGCAAACGCCCCCGAAGTTCTTCCAACGTGTCCAGAGCTATCTTTTTCAGCCCATCAGGAACATCGTCTTCTTCCAGAAGTTCGAGTGCCTGATTTACGAAATCGCATGCTTTGATGATCTCCGGCACATGTTCGTCTGGAATGATTGTCTTACGGAGCATCCCCATACTAGTTACCGCTGCCCCAAATGCAAAGTCGGCTTTTTCACTTTTGAAATGGAAAACTAGCGACTTGAGCATTTTTGGAACAACTTCATGGAACGGGCGAAGTTCTTCGTTATTGTCGTTCATTGGCTTTACCTCCTATCTAATCAAATCATAGTTTTCATATTTACACAACATTGCTATTTTTCATTTTATAATTTATTATCCATTGTATGGAATGGAAAAAATATGCTTATACATTTCTAATAACGGCCGCTATATTTGCGACGGCGATTTTTTTGAGCAACTATTTTAGCCAAAAAAAGATAAATGAAATTAAAAATATAGAAAGCCGCATCGCGGTGGACATCCTGGCTTCCGAGACCCAGTTTTCCCTGCTCTCCGAACTTTCCTGCAAAGAAATCTCAAGCGGCCTCTTATCAAAAGAACTGGCCACTTTGGGCGACAAACTTTCTTATACCGAACAAAATCGCGGCTCCGACGACGAGGAAGTGGTGAATCTCAAGAAGTATTATTCCCTGCTCCAAATCAAAGATTTTATTTTGATGCAAAAAATCAAAGAGCGCTGCGGCGGCAAGACCCTTTCTTTGATGTATTTCTACTCAAACTTGGATAATGACTGCGCGGATTGTGAAAAAGAGGGCTTTGTGCTTACCAAATTGAGGCAAGATTATCCGGAACTGCGGGTTTATTCTTTTGACTACAATCTTGACCTCTCAGCTCTGCAAACTCTCATCTCCATTTACAACATAGAAAACAAGCCGCCCATCATTCTTATAAACGAAAAAGCTTATTACGGCTTCAAATCTGTTGACGACATCAAAAATATCCTGCCCGCCCTCAAAGAACTGGACAAACAAAAATCCGCCGCAGAACTAAAAGCCAAGCAAGCTACTTCTACAAAACCAGATTAATGTGATATATTAAGCCACAATGCCAGAGTAGCTCAGTTGGTAGAGCACCCGTTTTGTAAACGGGATTGCGGAGGTTCGAGTCCTCTCTCTGGCTCCAAGTTTTAAAGACTTTCTTCTATCTTCCCCTTCTCCCCATTGCCTTTGTTTTCGGTTATTTTTTTGAGATAAAAAGAGACTGAGCCGTTGTTTTTGATATCTTTGCGTCCCATGATCATATTCTGTCTGGCGTTGTATTCGCTTATCACCCTTTCTTGCACTTTGAGAAACTGTTCCTTAAGGACAGCTTTGCCTTGAACCAACACGAGATAGCGAACGCTCTGTATCAACTGCAAACTTTTGAATTTTAGAGCAGCCATGAAAGTGACCACCTTGGTATCAAATTTGCAAATCAAGCCCAGTACGGCGTTTTTTTTGCCGTATTTTAATTCTATCGCTTTTACAAAGACCAACAGTGATGTAAGAGACAGGGATGAAGCAAACACAACAATAGTTGCCATATTTTTAATTTAATGAATAGAAAACCTGGCAAAGCGCCCGATTTCAGTCCTTTCGCCAAATTTTTGGACAGCCTGCTCTACCAGAGAACGAATGCTCACTTCTGGATTTTTGATGAACATCTGTTCCAGCAAAACTTTTTCGCCGAAATAAGCGGCCAGTTTGCCTTCTACTATTTTATCACGAATCTCTTTGGGTTTATCTACCGCTTCCTTTTCAAAAAGCTCCTTGGCCCGATCTCTGTCTTCAGCTTTTACGTCTTCCATTTTGACATATTCCGGAGCCATGGCCGCTATGTGCATGGCGATATCTCTAGCCAAAGCTTTGAAATCATCGTTGCGAGCCACAAAATCGGTCTCGCACAAAAGTTCCACCATAGACCCAACGGAGCCGTTCCCATGAATGTAAGAAACTACCGCGCCGGCGCCTAGCGTCCGTGCGGCCTTTTTTTCGGCCGATTGTTTGCTGATTTTGTAGAGCACTATTTTGGCTTTTTCCAAGTCCCCGCCTGCGTCTTCCAGAGCCTTCTTGCATTGCATGACGGAAACACCAGTTTGATCTCTAAGAACTTTGATCTGACTTGTAGTTATTTCCATATTTTAAATTCGTTAGCTTAAATTTCTAATTACCCTAATTATTCTAAAAAAATAATTGGATTAGATAAATTAGAATAATTAGGTTAATTTTTCTTATACGCCTCCCCTATCTTTTCAGCAAAAAATCTGATGCTTGCCATATTGGAATCATTGGCCGTAATCGGATAATCCACATCCTTAAGATCGTTGTCCGAACCGCACAGAGCAATAACCGGAATATTTAATTCTTTGGCTTCCCGCAAAGCGGTATTTTCGTATCTAGGATCAATAATAAATAGGGCCTTCGGTAAAGCAGTCATGCCTTTGATGCCGCCAAACATTTTTTGCAGTTTTTCAATCTTGCGGTCTATGAGCAATCTTTCCTTTTTGGTGTATTTACCGAGCTCGCCTTTTTCTTTTTGGGAAAGAAGATTCAACATTGTTTCAATCCTTTTGCTTATTTCGGGAAAATTGGTTAGAGTGCCCCCAATCCAGCGGCTAGCAACATACGGCTGTTCTATATTTTCGGCTACTTCTTTTATGATATTTTGGGCTTCGGATTTGCCGCCCACCAGAAGGATCTTGGCATTTTCCGCAGCCAGAGAAGCCACAAAATCAAGAGCCTTTTGCAACCCTGCTTGAGTTTTGGCCAAATCAAATATATCCACCCGATTTTTGGAACCAAATATATAAGGAGTTGCGCTTGGGTGCCGGCGGCCTTTGCCAAAGCCAAAATGAGCCCCTATTTTGAATAGCTCGTCCAATTTGGCGTCTGTTTTTGCTGTTTCTGTCATACGGTTATTAATCTTAACAGAAACCCCAAACTTGAGCAAGCGCTGATTTATCTTGCACCTTGCATGCTTTGCAGTTTTAGGAGAAGAACGTTTACTTGAGCTTGCAAGATTTTAATCTGTTCTAGGAGGGCTTGAGTAGTTTGGTTGGGAGCCGAACAAGATGAAGAAGATAAAGAATTGATTCTGGCTCTAGTTGTAGGACCAACCGAGCCATAGCCGGTTGAAAGCGGGGTGCCCGACGATACTATGCCGTTGGCTTTTTGGAATTGCTGAACCGCTGATTCGGTGAGAGGGCCAAAGAAACCGGTATTGTTGCCAGCCGCCAGGTGGCCTTTGGATATTAAGAAATTCTGCAGGCTAGTGACATCGGCGCCATTAAGACCTCTAAAAAGATTGCGGATTAAAGACACCGCTGCCCCAGGAACGCAACCGCTTACGCCATAACCAATACCACTATTGGTGCCAGAGGAACTGCCGCCCCCTCCTCCGCCTCCTCCCCCACCTCCACCGGAAGAGGAACCACTTGC
>CAYQUJ010000001.1:10558-32895 GCA_964420745.1 uncultured Candidatus Saccharibacteria bacterium
TGTAGGGCCTTGTATACCTTGAATTCCCTGTACTCCGGTGCCACCAGTAGTGCCGGAGGAAGAGCCGCTTATAGTATAAGAACCGTTAACCACCGCGCTCAAAACATCCGCGCCTGCGGCCGCTACATTTGAATCAGTGGTATTGCCGTTGGTATAATTGAAACTCAGGTTGGCACTGCCGGCCGCTAAGGCTTTGAATGTGATGGTGGCCAAAACACCGGAGCCTTTATATTTGCTGCCTCCAGCCGACACTTGCGAAAAAGTTATTCTGCCCAAATTATTGTCCACGCTATTGGCCAGAGTCATGGGCATTAGGTTCCCCGGAGTTACCGACTGCGCTTGCAGTAAGTTTGAGTTGTAATTCAAATACCTCAAATCCACACCGTCAACTGAAGCGTTTTGGGTATCCAAATTGACCGTGACTGCAAAGGTGTCTCCGGCATTGACGCTTTGTGATGAAGGAGAAACAGAAAGGGTTGCTGCTCCCGCAATGGCCGGCATTAGGAACATGGTAATAAGAGCAAGTAATTTTTTCATATTTTTTTAATAATTTTTAATTTTTAATTATTATATTTTACATTATTCGCCAGATTGTAGCCAATTGTTGGAAAGGTAGGCGAAGTCCAAAGAATTTACGGCGCCATCTCGGTTGACATCAGAAAGCTGGTCGGAAAGATTCCATTTGTCGTTCATATAAGAGAAGTCCAAGGAATTCACAAGTTGGTCACTGTTGAAATCGCCGGCCGGCAAGGCCGGAAAATTAACATCAGTAACCGCGGTATTTCTCAAATCAATATTGGCAAGTAATTTTGACAAATAGCCGGAGACAACTGGGCGCATTGTAACAGTCGGCAAAAGCCCTGCCGGCACATTTATGGTGTAGTAACCGCTGGTGTTGGTGGTTATGCTCGCTTGATAAACTTCGGCGCTCAAGTTTGCGGGATTGAGAAATTCCACCGTGCCCGAGACATTTCTCTGGTTAGCGGGCGCGCCTTCCAAAACCAAAACTACTCTTCTTTGGACTGCAAGAGAAAGCAACGAGGATGTGGTGAAAGTATTGTCTGATCCGGTCGCCAAGTTTCCTGCCGCGTCGCGAGACTTGACTCGGTAATGATAAACCGTGCCAGCTGAAAGCCCGGAAAGAGTTGCGGAGTGAGAAGCGACCATAGAAGTGTTTAGAGTAGTTTGTGATCCGTAAGAAACAGTTGTGCCATATTCTACCTGAGTATCTGAAGACTCGTTTGTGGTCCAGGAAACTGTGGCGCCGGAAGTGGTGATGCCGGAAGAAGAAACGGATGAAATAACTGGAGCGGTAGTGTCAGGCGGCGCCTGCGTAGTAGCGTTCGCGGCCGTTGAATAAGAAGAGAGGTTGCCTGCCGCATCTACTGCTCTAACTCTGTATCTATATATAGTGCTCGCCGCAAGACCGGTATCGGAATACGAGTTAATGCTTGGGGTGGCGATTTGCGCATAAGTAGTGCAAGTGGCTGAACCAGAACATCTCTCTACTCTGTATCCAGTTACCCCTACGGCGTCAGTTGAAGCAGTCCAAGAAAGATTTATTTGCGAAGAAGAAATAACTGTAAGCGCTGGAGTGCCCGGAGCGGTAGGAGCGGTGGTGTCGGGAGCTGGAGTGCCTGTGTAAGAACCGCTGCCAACTGAAGAGAGTAAGTCCCCTCCCAGCCCGGCTACATTGGTGTCAGTGCCGCTACCTAGAGCAAAATCAAAAGTTACATTGGAAGTGCCGGTTGAAATCGCCCGAAAAGTAATAGTAGCCAAAGTGCCTGAACCGTTGAAAGTAGAGCCGGGCGTTGATAGTTGGGAAAATTGGATAGTACCGTTCGTATTATCAACTGAGTTTATGATAGTGAGTGGAACCAGAGATCCGGCTGCAATTTGCACACCCACGCTTGTAGCATCGGCATCTACGACTTGCAAAATGCTTGGGTTGAAGTGTAAATGATTTATATCCATACCATAAGCCGCCTGCCCGCCAGTATTAACAATAATGTTTACAGAAAAAGTGTTGTTTATCGAAACCGAAGTTGTGGATGGAGAAAGAACGATGGTAGCCGAAGGTGTGACTTGGGCCAATTGAGTGCCAGCCGGCATACCCGCTAACGTAGCTTGCAAAGCCAACACTATGGCGGTCAGGGCCGATGCGATTTGTTGTAATGTTTGAATCATATGTTTTTATTATTGAATAATTTTAAGGTGTCCAATTTTGCACCATAATAACGTAGTCAAGCGAGTTGACGACAGAGTCATGGTTCAAGTCATAAGTAGCGTTGCTCGTGTTCCAAGCGGAGGTCATGAGGGAGAGGTCAATGGAATTTACTAGACCGTCCAAGTTGAAGTCGCCTATGATAGGAGCAGAGTATGGGGTTAGGTAATCTTCAATTGAATACCCGTCAACCCCTGAGTCGTAATTAACATTCCACCAGTAGTAGCCATCGGCTGATTGGCCGCCGGAAACAATTGTCCCGAGAGCGCCTAGGGACTGGGTGCCGAGCAACGTTCCCGATGCAGAAGCTGTGGCTCGGACGTTTAGATTGGATGTTGTTTGTATTCGTTGGCCGATAGTAAATTTAGTTGACGGAGGTATAGCAGCCGCTTGCGTCGTCGCGCTCGCTGAAGAAGATTGGGCGGAAGTGTTGCCGGCAGCATCTTTGGATCTCACCGTATAACTGTATTGGGTGCTTGCAGAGAGGCCGGTGTTTGAATAAGTAGTGCCGGTGACTGAAGTTAAAAGAGTGCCGCCTCTATATATATCATAACCTGTTACTCCAATATTGTCGGTTGATGCGTTCCAAGAGAGATTAATTTGAGAGGGAGAGACGGCGGTGGCGGAGAGATTGGTGGGGACGGAGGGAGAGGTGGTGTCGGAGGGAGGCGGAGTGCCGGAGCCGGTTTTAACCAAAACGAAAGCTCCGAACTCAGGCAGCGAAGGTGGATAAGGATTAGCCGTATCGCCAATCGGCTTCACTACAGTCCAGATATTCATCGGCACCGATATGGAAGTGCCGTTGTACGTGCCGCTTATTTTTTCATTAAAATAATTTTGGGCGTTCCTGATTTCGTAGTTGTCTCCTGAGCTTAGTATTCCAGAGGCGCTGACGCTAACATTCGCCAAATTTTGCCAGTTCATAATAACAATAAATCCTTTGCCCGGTTCATACTGGTTTGGTTTGACATAGATTTCGTTCGTAGAGGGTTTCTGGTCGGTAACGGTATTGCCAGTGCCTCCGTAGGCGGTGTTTAAGTTGGTTGTGTTATTGCCTTTGAAATACGCATAACCATAAATGGAATTGTTGTTGACTGGTGTTGCCGTGAGATTGCCAAAAGGCGCGAGACATTGCCTGACGATATTACTAGTCACAGATGAATTGCTCATACCGCCATAAGGGTAATTACCCATATCAAAACCGGTGGAACCTAGCCACCCGTCCCGCATGGCGCAATAAACAATATTGCTGTCAACAATCAAATCGTGGTTGTTGGATTTACCACCGCCGACAATAAAATTCACCCCGTTTTGCCAAATAACATTGCCTCGCAGAGTGATGTTATCCGCATATCCGTCCTGAGTATAGGTCTGGGCTCCCAAGCTGTAGTTTTCAAAAAACAAGTTGTCGGTATAGGTTTTAGTGCCCGTTTGGTTCTGGATGTAAGCTCCGTGTCCGTGGTTGCCGTCGGCCGTAGATCGCCAACCGTTATTATAAACGATGTTACCATAGCTTTCTGTGCCAACGCCTTCAGTACCCCAAAAACCCAATCCTAAAGCGCAGTCATGGATAACGTTATTTATTATTTTGGCACCCGTAACAATTGTGCCGGCCTTAAATTCTATGCAGGAGCCCCGATAAATATTTGTCGGCCAAGAACCGGCTTGCGAAGTGCTGCGAGAATGGCTATCGGAACTCATGATTTCCAAGCCCCAAATGGTTTGGTAACTTCCCGCTAGAGTAAGCACCGCCTTTGATGCCGAATTCCCCTGCCCAGCGTCAATAATCGCCCGCTCGCCATTATAATTTCTTATGGTGATCGGATTGCCAACTGTACCGTTTAAGTTGTTAGTGAATAAACCGGTGTAAGTCCCCCCTCGAAGCCAAATGGTGGCGCCCGGCTGGACCGCAGAGGGTTGATTCAAAGCGGTTTGTAAATTCCAAGGACTGCCGATTGAGCCGTTGCCAGAAGCCAAACCACTCGGCGATACATAAAAGTTGCTGCCTGTCGGAGGTGGTGGGGGTGGTGGAATGGCAAGGGAACAGGAAGAGTTGCTGCCCCCATTACTGCCAAGACAATTCCATAAATAATTGGATGAAGTATCAGTAACATCAGAAAAAGTGCCGGTAGTGCAAGCATTAACAGTAGTACCGCAAGATCCGTTTATGGGAGTGGGCGGCGGCACAGCAGTTATGGTAACAGTAGTATTTGCGTTAGCCGAACCTTGAGAATTTGTCGCTATCAAAGTGTACGCAGTAGTCACTGTAGGAGAAACGCTTCTGCTGGTGCCGGTCACCGCGCCTATGCCCTGATTCAAAGACAAAGTCGGAGTAGGATTTCCAGAAACAGACCATGACAAAGTTGATGACTGGCCGGAAGTGATAGAAGAAGGAGAAGCGGAAAAAGAAGAAATGGAGGGAGCGATTAAAGTTGGCGGAGGTGGAGGGGGCGGAGTAGTTCCGGTGTCATTATAAATATTTGAAATTTCAGAAGAGGAAAGAGCGCGATTGTAGATGCGCACTTCATCAAGCGCGCCTGTCCAATATCCATAACCCTGCGGCGTGATGCTGCCAATATAAAGTTCACGATTGCTCGGAGACATTGATCCAGTTTGGGTAGCACTGCCCCGTTGGCTACCATCAACATAAAAAGTAGTGGTATTGCCGTTTCTGACCACAAGGACGTGATGCCAGCTCGCGGTATCGTTCAGGGTGCCACTGGCTGTGGCGCCTTGGGGAGAAAGGGTAGCTGCATAAAATTGCAGTTGATTTTGATCATTGATATAAAATTCATAATCAGCGTCTGGGGCATCAACTTTATTTATGATTTCACTATAGACATTAATGGCTCCGCGTTTGATCCAGGCAGAAATAGTAAAATCATTAGTAATACGCAAAGAGGCGCTGTTTGGCGCCTTAACATAATTGCTACCGTTAAAAGATAGCGCGCCACTGCCCACTTTTCCCGTAATCCAAGACGGAGAACCAAACAAGGCAGCATTGTTGCCACTCCCAGACGAGTCCGCCGCCGAGGTCCCGCTCCCCTCGTCAAATTTCCAATGGCCGACGAGTCCGGAAGTCGGCGCCGCCACTTGAGCCAATTGATTGGTGGCCGGTATAGAGTTTGCGATATTACCTACTTGTGCGGAGAGGGACATCAGGACAGCAGTCAGAGCCGCAGCGATCTGTTGCAATGTTTGAACCATATTTTTTCACGCTAATACTAATTCCCCCTTCACTTTACAATTATACCCAAAATTGGGGCGTCAAGGGCGGCACTTGGGGAGAAGACAGGGGAGCGAGAGGTAGATGGAATTTATTTATCTGTCTTTGTTAAATAAGAAGTTATGTATTTAATATACTCATCAAAGTCTTTGTTATGTTTCCTGAAATCTTCCAGAAATTTATCGTTGTCCACTTTTTCGTATTGATGGACAATTAGATTTCTTAAACCAACCACATCGCTTATTTTCTGGGCGAAATTTTTATCTAAAATGCTATTATCAGCAAGAATACTGAAAGTACTCTTCAGGTCCTTAGCAGGTTCAAACTGAAATTCTTTAATGATGTGGTTGTTTATATCCAAAGTCGCATCAACAATAAGCTGTAGATAGCGCTCGAGTGTGTGTAAATGTGTTTTAGATTGGAGTATTTCTTGATTTGTCATTCCATTAAATATCTCACGAGCTTCCAGCAAGTATTCCCTGGATATTGTCATTTTTTCCAATATAAGTTGTTTACTTATTGTCATATAGATATTCTTTCTTAAATCTCTCAAAGATTACATTATACAGCGGCTTCACCTCATCATGAAATCGCCTAAAAGCGTAGACCCGCAGATTGTAGAAATCCATCATGTTTTTTGCGTAAAGCACTTTGCAATTGTTCATGATTTCATAGAGAAATAACGGTTTGATGCCTTTCATGTTCACAATATGCAAATTGTCACTGCCCAAGTAATCCATAAGGGGGTGAAATAAATCCAAATCAGATTCAAGCGGTTTTTTTGAAATATAAGCAACATCAAAATCGCTATCTTTACGAAAACGCCCATCTGCTCTGGAGCCAAAAAGCAGAATGAGTTCTATATCTAGATTTTTTGCTATATTTTCTAATGTCTCGGTCATGCACCAATTATATCACAAACTCCAGTTTACTACCATCATCACATAATCCAAACTATTGACCAAACTGTCATGGTTAAGATCGTAGGCGGGATAGTTTTGGTTCCAGCGAGTGATGAGGAGTGAGAGGTCTATGGAGTTGACTAGGTCATACTAGTTATAAATATCTTTTCTATGTGCAACCTCATCCAACAAAATCATATCTTGGCTGACGAAATGGAATAAACATCTATAACTTCTATTTAATCTGAAGGAATAAAAACCGGAGAGTTTTCCCGAAAGGGTTTTAACATGAAGAGTTGAGTGAGATATACCGTATTCCTCAAGCTCTTTTATCTTATCAAACAAAACAGGTTGGAGTATGCTGGATAATTTTTTGGTTGATTTCAGAAAAGATTTATCGTAGAGGATCTTAATCATTTTTCAAATTTATGATGCAACTATATCACGCAAGAAATCATTTTTATTTTTTTGAGAAAAATCTTTGAATGGTCCTTGCGCCAATAATCTAGAACGTAATCGGTTAACAAAAGAAAGCTTGTATGTGCCTTCAATGTCTCCCGAGAGCGCACCAAACACAACTGACTTTAGAGCAGCTAAATCCTTCTCAATATTATTTTGGGTAAATTCTTTTATACTCATACCCTTATTGTATCACACTCTCTCTCAAAAAATCAATCATTAGCCCAAAGTCTGACTTTGGGTAAGTGTCTTACAAACTCCAATTCAGCACCATCACAACGTAATCAAGTGAGTTGACGAGGCCGTCGTGGTTGAGGTCGTAGGCGGAGTAGTTTTGGTTCCAGCGAGTGATGAGGAGTGAGAGGTCTATGGAATTTACCAAGCCGTCGGATGATTGTCCCCCACTTACAATCATACTTTTACACCATAAGTCTTGATTTCATTTACAAGACTTGAGTACTTGCTAGCAAAATCTTTGGGATTAAAACCGACAGGTTCAATGGGCATATTCAAGCTGATTGGTCGATTTCGCCACAAGTATTGCAAGGCCTGCCAAGAATTCTTGAATCTTGGAGAAATAACGGCAACATCTATATCGCTATCTTTGCGTTGTTTGCCTTTCGCGTAAGAACCGAAAATGTAAACAGCGTTAATGGGTAACCTGTCGGATTTCAGAAATGCGACATATTTTTCAACTTCTTTTATTACTTTGTTGGGTAATCTTTTTTTAACCATGATATTAGATCTTTAGTGATATTTAAATATTTCTCTGCATAATCTTTAGTAGCTATTTTATGAAATTTTCGTTTTTCATCATCATATCTCCCGGCAATATTAAAAGTGCTGACAGTGTTAAACTCTGCTACTAAATCAGATGTCAAAGAGATGCCAGCTTGCTTTGCTAATAAACTTAAATCATGACTGTAGGGAGCTCCACTAAAATCGCCTTGATTAACTTTTCCAGGGTCAAATGACAGAAGAATAAAGAATACCCATAATCTTTGCTCCGGAAAAGCTTTTGAGCAATTTTCCAATCTTCTTCAGACGACTCTGTAAAATATGTAATTACTTTTTTTAAATCTGACACAACAAGAGTATAGCATATTGAAGGTGAACTTACCACGTTTTTAGCCAATTAAACGACATGATGGCGTAATCCAGGGAGTTGATGTAGCTGTCGCCATTTAGATCGTAAGCAGAATAATTTTGGTTCCATTTGGAATTGAGCAACGAGAAATCCAAAGAATTGACAATGTGGTCTAAATTCAAATCCCCTGCTATGGGAGTAGCTGGCGGAGGCGGTTGGGAACCAACATATTCATACGCGCCGACCTGTCCCGTAGTCAGCTACGCTGTACTACTGGGATGTCCCAGGGGCCGGAGACGAGGTTTGTTATAAAAAATGTCATTGCAGTAAAAATTCCAAATAATTATTTTTGTTGATAACCGCAAAATCCGACTTTGGGTAAGCCCCTTTCCACATAGACGGCAAAACAGCATCATCCCTGCTCCACTTACATTCAATGGCCAGAAGTTGGCCGTTTGATTCTTTGATAATATCTATTTCCTGTCCTGTATGCGTGCGCCAAAAATAATAATTGTCTAATGTATTTTTAATCCCACTTTTTTTGAGTAGCTCCATAAAAATAAAATTTTCCCACAAAGCGCCAATATCATCGCGCAAACTTAGGGAGTTAAATTGCGATATCACTGCATTACGCACGCCATTATCTAAGAAATAATACTTAGCCTTTTTTGATATCTCATTTCGCAAATTGCGGGAAAATCCTCTCACTTTTTTTATAATAAACATCTTTTCCATAAGATCCAAATATTTAGCTGTGGTTTTGACATCAGTTCCTGCCGTCTTAGCTACTTCATTTATAGATACCTCGTTCCCAACTTGAAAGGCAATGCATTTGGCAATATTTAAAAGAGTATCCGGAGAACGTATAGCTTCCAAAGCGAGAGTATCCTTAAATAAATAAGATGATGTTAGTTCAGTTAAAATTTTCTTCTTTTTTTCAATATCTGGTTCATTTAACACTTCAGGATATGTTCCGTATATGAGAAAATTTTCAAGCTCTCCTTCAAGCTCAAACCGGCTACTGTCCATTTCCCCTTGCGATAATGGTAAAAGCGTTAATGTAAAGTGACGCCCAGTCAGCGGTTCACCAATTTTATTGGACAAATCAAATGAAGATGACCCTGTTAGAATGATATTTTTTTCCGGAAATGCATCAATCATCATTTTAGCACCAAGTCCGATTGAAGGAATAAATTGCGCTTCATCAATAGCAACAATGTCATAGGGACGGGCAAACTCCAAAATTCTGTCCCTTTCTTCAGATTGAATTATTTTTCTTAATTTAATATCATCGCCAGTCGAAGAATAGACTTTTTTTTCTGATTGCGTTTTTACATACTCATTAAGCAAAGTTGTCTTGCCAACCCGTCGAGGACCATAAATAATCAAAACTCTTTTTGGTGCCAGCTCGTTTTCAATATGTTGTTTTCTTTTAAATTTCATATAATATATGGTATCATAATACCTGATATTCTGTCAAATTTATGGTATTTACCACGTTTTTAGCCAATTAGTGGACATTATTACATAGTCCAAGGAGTTAATAATGCCGTCTGTGAAGAGGTCGTATGGTGAATAGCTTTGGTACCACTTGGAGTTGAGCAGTGAGAAATCTAGCGAATTTACAATGTGGTCTAAATTCAAATCCCCTGCTAAAATTAGGCGACTTTTAATTTTGTCCCCACTGCATTGGCAAGTTTCTGCACGAAAGCCAATGTTGGGTTGTACGTGCCCGATTCAAAGCGTGCGATCGAGGACTGTTTGGTACCCATTCTTTCTGCAATCTCTTTTTGGGTTATACCTTTCTTAATTCTGGCATCAATAATCGCAGAAATTATAGAAAATTCCAATTCCAAATCTTCATAAGCTTTTTTGTAAGCTCTGTTTTTTATCCACTTGCTGTGGAGATCGTCTAGTGTGGTATATTTTTTGCCTTTAATTGTTACCATATTATGAGTATAACCGATACGTTATATTATTGCAAGAGCAATTTTAATTGTTTCTGTGCATAACTTATATCCCCCTTTGAAATCTTGTTTGTTTTCTTTATAAACCCATGGAGTATACAAACATTATTCTCATAAAAAGTGTATATAAAGCGAACGTGAGTTATGCCCGTAACTCTTAATTCAAACAATCCCCTGCCTAAAGGTTTGGAATGCGGCATTCCTAAATTATTTCCGTGCTTTTTTAGTAATTGGAGAGTGCTTTCTGTTCTTGATCTCAAAAGTATTTCCAATGACTCAAAAAACTTCTCGGATTTTTTGTTAAAGAAAATTATCTGCATTTTTATATTTTATCAAACATCCGATGTTGGGTAAGGTGTCTTACCACGTCTTCAGCCAATTGGTGGACATTATTACATAGTCCAAAGAATTAATTATGCCGTCTGCAAAAAGATCGTATAGTGAATAGTTTTGGTACCACTTACTGTTTAACAAAGAAAAATCCAAAGAATTGACAATGTGGTCTGAGTTTAGGTCGCCGGAGAAACTCTCACACCTCCACGCCATAGGTCTTAATCTCATTGATAAGGATGGAATACTTACTGCTGAAATCGGCAGGGCTAAAACCAACAGGTTCAATAACCCAACCTTTACCGTATGGTAGTTTGCTATACAAGTAATCCAAAGCAGACCAAGGGCTTTTGAAATCTGGTGAAATGACCGCCACATCAATATCACTGTTTTTCCTGGCATTGCCTTTGGCATAAGAACCAAAAATGTATACACCGGTAATGGGCAGATTATCAGCTTCCAAAAGCTTCTTGTATTCTATGACCTCTGATATTATTTTTTCAGGTAATTTTCTTTTAACCATAAAATTAAATTTTCTGTAATAGCAAGATATTTTTGAGTGTATTCTTCTGTCGCAGATTTACGAAATTCCCATTTTTCGTCTTCATACCTGCCGGCAATGTTAAACTTGGTAATTGTCTTCAAGTTTTCTATTTGATCATCGGTCAAAGATAATCCCGCCATTTCTGCCAACCTAAATAATGAATGAGTGTATTCGGCAGGCGCATTAGTTTGTATAACCACTATTGCTTTAAGCAATTTCTCTGTAGCTAAATGACAAAAGAACAAACAATATCCAAATTCCTTATCTTCAAAGAGTTTCTTTGCAAATTTCCAATCTTTTTCAGATGATTCTTTATAATATGCAATTGTCTTTTCAAACTCTGACATGGCGCTAATTATATCACAAACTCCAATTCAGTACCATTACCACATAATCAAGTGAGTTGACGAGGCCGTCGGAGTTGAGGTCGTAGGCGGAGTAGTTTGTGTTCCAGCGAGTGATGAGGAGTGAGAGGTCTATAGAATTCACCAATCCGTCGGAGTTGAGATCTCCTACTATGGGAGTGGTTGGGGTAAATGCGACTGAGATGGTGTGATTTCCTGTTACGTTATTAAATGTATAACTCGTCACTGCCCCAACTTGACTACTATCTACTATCACACTTGCTACTTGATATCCTGCATTAGGAGTGATGGTGAAGGTTTGGGAGGAACCGGAAGTGATGGAGACTAAACCTTGGGGAGAGATAGTGCCGCCGGTGGAGGCAGAGGAGGTTAGGGTGTATTGAGTGGGAGGAGGTGGTGATGTAGCGCCTTGCAATGGGTGGGGATAAGTGTAAGGGGTATAATATGCCGTCCAGGTGTTTGGAGCGGTGCATTTGTATAATGTGCCGGACTGAATAATGCTGGAATTGACGGTAGGCGTAGGTGTGCTTGCTTTCCAATACGCTGTTCCCACAGCGCACGAGCCTGTCGGAGCTGATGTGCCGCGGCCTATGCCGGTCGTGCCGTTGAAAGAAGGGTTGTAATTATAAAATTCATCATTCTCGTTGACTCCGCAGCCACCGCCAGTGGCACCGATCCCCATATTTTCAGCAGCGCCATTATTGGTATTGTTAAACACATAAGTATTATTTACTTCAGCTTTGTAAACACCGCTTGCCCCAGGCACATTTGCAGTGCAGGAATAAACATTAGCTTCAATACCCATGCCGCCAGTGCCAGTGAGGATATTATTAAAGTACAATCCCCAACTTCCCCTATGGTTTACCCAACGATATCCTTTAGCGTTAGTAATCGTGTTACCATAATATTCTGATATCATAGTCCCTGTCTGTCCGCCTGGCATGTACTGAAACCCGTGGGCATCCCATAACTCCGACTGGGTAGTGTTAGCCATATTCCATGAATTATAACGAAGAGCCAACCGACCCCCTTGTCCCGTTTCTGTCCATCCTGGGTCCTGCCCGCTAAAAGAGGATGAGTACTGGATAGTGTTGCCTTCAAAAAACAGATTGTCCGAGTTTCCAAAAGCAAATGGGAAATGTCCATTAGACCATTCGGTCGTATCATCATTGCCCATGACCTTCAAGACAACGTTTACGCGGTCAAATATGTTGTTGTAAATAACGCCACGAACTTGACCAGCAGTAGAAATGATTCCGCCACCAGAGGTAGAGGTTCCCCCGTTTCTGAATGTGTTATCTCCTATTGCCAGATTTCTGAAAGGCTTTGAAGCTGTAGGGCCGGCACCAACGGTTTCAATAAGATGAAGGGCTGAATTATTGCCATCAAAGGTAAATCCGATGACTCTGATAATTTCTTCATTGGCAATAGCGGCAGTATCCGGCAAGATTTCAATTATTACATCGCTTCCCCTGAGTATAGTATTGCCTCTTCCCGCACCGATGAGAGAAAGACCTTTAGTAATGGAAAGTGTCCCGCTCCATGTCCAGGTGCCGGCATTGCAGGTAATAGTCGCGTTGCGCGCGGCAACATTAACTGCGGCTTGTAGCGTAGCGAGATCGCAGTTGATTCCTGCTCCCGCCGCCTGTGTTGTGGCAGAAGCAGAAGAGCTTTGGGAAGAGTTGTTTCCTGCCGTGTCATATGCGGAAATCGTGTAAGAATACGCGGTTGATGGAGTTAGACCGGTGTTAGAGTATGAGTTTGTTGCTGAAGTTCCAATCTGCACTCCTCCTCTATATATACGATATCCCGTTACGCCTGACGTTACTTGCCCGGCCACTGACGGGTCGGTAGAAGCCGACCAAGTTAAGTTTATTTGGCTGGAAGACACGGCAGTGGCCGAAAGTCCCGAAGGAATCGAGGGAGAAGTGGTGTCTAGCGGAGGCGAAGCGGTGACAGTGACTATGGTTTGTGCTTGGGCAGAACCTTGAGAGTTGGTGGCAGTGAGGGTGTAAGTTGTTGTTACAGAGGGAGAAACAGATATAGAGGTGCCACTAACTGTCCCAACCCCATTGTTTATAGATAAGGTTGGTGTGGGGTTACCAGAGACGGACCAAGATAGTGTTGATGAATTGCCTTGAGGGACGGAAGAGGGAGAGGCGACAAAGGAGGAAATAGCTGGCACAGAAACAGTGGCGGCGCTGTAAGTTTTAATTGCCGCTTGACCATTATCGGAATCTAAAACCCAAGTAGTGCCATTGCTTACGGAATAATACATCTGCTGGCCAGCTTGGCCTGTAAGCATTCCCCAGTTAGGGTAATTACTTGCGTCAATTGCCGCTTTCAAAACCACGTGATAACGAGTGCCATTGACAAGCGCAACACCCGCAAATTGAAAAGAATAATAGGCATATCCAGAAGTTAACACATCACTCAATGTATTGATTGATGTGCCGAGAATTGAACCTGGGTGGCCGGAACTATCGCTATAGATATATGCTGTGACTGGATTAGTTAACGGACTTCCTGAATTTTTATTTAAAGCTACTTCAATTTGAGTTAAGGTATAATTAGAATCAGCAGTAAAAGATCCTGATTCATATTGCCTGACTTCAACTATACTGTTGTATGAATTGGGTGATACACCCAAGTTTTGTCTTAACACCACGCTTTCTCCCCCCACCTGCGCCAGCTGACTCGCTGGATTTATGGATTGGTTCAAATTGCCCACTTGGGTGGAGAGGGCCATGACGATAGTAGTTAATGTGGTCATGATTTGCTGTAATGTATTCATTTTATTTAGGTTAATTACTTGTCCATTCGTAGCTTTAGCGAAGTTGGAGAATAATTAGAGTAATCAGGCCTGCCCCGTAGTTAAGTTATTATACTACTGGGGTTTGATTTTATAACACTTATCTAAACTTTACACTACCGCTTGTTCCTGCAGCCGCTCCCACCTTTATAATAAACCCTATTATTCCAGCGCTTTTGTCGTTAGTCCAGGTCCAAGTCGGGCTTAAATCTTGTCCTGTATCGTAATCATTCCGCAACAGGACATCCGAACTTGGCCCTACTGTTTCGATAGTTCCCCAAAGCGCATCGCTAGTCAGGCCACTCGTATCATCTTCGGTGCCAAATGTGGCAAAAGTAATATCTCCCGTAGCGGGCGTTCCGGTGATTGTTATACCGAGACTTGTAGCAAAATCTGTACTCCCGATTGCTGGAGTGCCAACAGCCCCGCTGCCATTGGTGCCGCTTGTGTCAATACCAGAGAACTCAATTATAGAATAAGCAACAGTGCCAACAGGCGCGGCACTGCCGCCTTCGGTGAAGGTAACAGCGCCAGATGAGGGAGATGTCCCCATCGCCCGAAAAACTCCAACGGAACGGTTAGAAGCAAATTGTACCTCCTCCACACGTACCCATGTTAGCCCGTCGCCGGCAACGGACCAAATATTATCACCCGGAGCGCCGTCAAATCTTGATACAACAATTGCCAGCAACAAACGGTTGCCCGTCGGGCTGATGGAAGCTGACGAAACATCAGAACCGCTGTATGCAGCAGTTCCTGAATTTAATACTGTGTAAGCCACACTCCCCGACCCCCCGCCGGAAGAGCCGCCGCGGATTTTGACATTCGAAGGCACGGAGGTGGTGCGATTGGTTTGTTGGGAGCCGATGGTATAAAAAGTGGAAGTGGCGGACTGGTTGTTGTATTCGGTTTTGACCCAATCGGCGGAGCGAGCGGTGGAGGAAATGCGGACTTCGTCCATTTTGCCATCAAAATTTGTAAGAGAGTCAACAATTTCACCGATATAAAGAGAATGCGCGCTGGTGGTTAGTGTTGTGGTTTTGAGCGGGTATGATATATCCAAGTTTCCGTCTATATACAGATTGAATCCATTTGTTGTATTAAATGTGCTTGTTAATAAATGCCAACCGGCAGTGTCGGTAATGGTTGAAGCGGTTTGGACGGTATTGCCGTTTGCGTCAGTATAAGATTGCAATTTGTTGGTATCCATCAGGTAAAGTTCGTAGACCCATTCGGTGCTGTTGTCTGATTTCGCGATAAGTTCCATAAAACTCGAAATCGTATCTCTTTTTATCCACAACTGCCAAGTGGCGCCAGTGGTAAGGTTTAAGCTGGCATCATGCGCCACCGTAATGCCTTCATTTGGGACAAAGTCAAGAGCTCTGCCGATTTTGCCCGCCGCAACTGAACGGTTGCTGGTGTTGTTGTCAAATGTCCCGGCGTTTGGATTGGAAGTGGATTCAGTGACTGCGGTGCTTGCCGCATTGTCAGCCATGTGCCACACGGCTTTGTAGTTGGTGTCCCAAACTTGAGTGGGCACTTGTTCGCTGGAGGTGGCGGCGTTGCCGTAATACATATATAGAGTGGTGTCTTGAGTGGTAGAAAGTAAAGGCGCCTTGACCCAAGCGGTCAGGCGGCCGGTCGCGGAAGTGTAGATTTCAATTTCGTGCGGCGCTCTGGTTACACCGTCTCCCGCGGTAAACAAAATATCGTCTCCATCGGTTTGGGCCCCGCTTGCCAAATTTGCATCTGTAAGGTCAATCAAAACTGGAAAATCGGTTTGGTTGGAGTTTGGCACTTTGCCTTTGTTTATAATAATCGGTTTGCGGTAAAGCCAATTTGAACTATACCAAGCGTTGCTCCCGCGCACTTTGGTTTGAGTCGGCGCAGAATTTTGCGAGCCGGAGAGAGTATAAAAAGTGGAGGTCGCGGACTGGTTGTTGTATTCGGTTTTGATCCAATCATTGGAGCGGACAACGGAAGAAATGCGCATTTCGTCCATGATGCCAGTAAAATATTCGCCAGGCACAGTGATATTGGAACAGCTAAAGCAGACACCAGCGGCGGTATCTTGCATGCCCACGTAGGAATCGTCTTCGTCTTGAATAGTGGTGTCTTGGTTGCCGTTAAAGAAAAATTTAATCTTATTTGTCACCCCAGAGAGAGTGTTGTCATACGTCAGAGTGACATAAGTCCATTGGTTTTCGGGCAACAAACTGGTGGAATGACCTTGTATATCACCAGTACCGCCATCGGGGTCGGTAGCGTAGAGATACAACACGCCATTGTTGACCGGAAACCAATACTCGCGATAAGCGCCGGCGGATGTCTCGTATTTGGAAACCAAAACCTGATCGGTGGCAGCGCGGGTGGGCTGTTTGACCCAGAGCGAAATAGTCATTTTGCCGCTCGCGCCTATGTGCGATTCCAGAGAAGCATCATCGGCAATTGAAACCAAATCATTGCCGTCCAAGTTGGCGCCGCCGTCAATTTCGCCAGCCGCGGCTGTCGCTCCCGAGGCCGTGGCGGCGTTTGGATTTGAGGTGGATTCAGCTCCGGAAAGAGAAGATCCATTTGGCAAATGCCACACGCCTTTGTAGTTTGTATCCCAAACATTGGTTGCATCCTGTTGGCTACTGGCTGCTGAATTGCCGTAATACATATATATGACGGTGTCGGCAGTGGAAGAAAGAGAAGGCACTTTGACCCAAGCGGTCAAGCGGCCGGTAGCGGTGGTGTAAACTTCAATTTCATGAGGAATTTTGGTTGAGCCATCGCCGGAAGTAAAAAGAATATCATCTCCATCAGCCTGCGCCTTGGCCGCCAAACTGGCGTCGGTAATATCAATCAACACCGGAAAATCAGTCTGAGTAGAAGGCACTTTGCCACGGTTTATGGTGATGGCTTTGCGCTCGGTCCAAGTGTTTGCCCTCGCCGCCTTAAACGTCGCCGGACCCCAAACATACAACCCAGTGCCTACAGATAATATACCTGAGTTGGTGTAACTACCTGAAGTTCCTGCAACAATTTTGTCTGACAAAGCCATTGTCCAATCGCTCCTTAGATTTGCTCTGGATGTCCAGCCATTTGTCCCAGTGAATGTCTCACCGATTTGGTTGTTAATTTCCAACCCAATCATCAATTCATTTTGTCCTGATGTGGGAGTCACTGCAGTGCTTGTATAGGAGGATGAGCCAGAAAGATTGTCTGTCACCGCTGGTACAGCATCTAAAGAGTTTGATGTGGCTAAACCGCTGTATTCTGAAACTACTACAACCCCTTCACCAGTCGTTGCGGGATAAGTTACGTTAACTGAAGTAATGCCAGCAGGTACATTTTCCGCGTACTGCAAATTCATGGCGCGGTGGGTGTCGAAATTAGGAAAACAATATGCAGTTTGAAATATCGCTCCAGTGGCTGCCATAGTCGGGCAAGTAGGAGTATCGCTGTCGTTTTCCATATCAAACGTGCCAACAATTAATGTATTCCCAGCTACAGTTGGTGATATGGTGATAGTGCAAAGAGTGAGATTCCAGCATTCTTGGCTGACGGTTTGAACGCGGGTGGGGGTTTGGTAGCTAACGGTGTTGTACCACCCCGCTTCAGCAGTTTGGAAATTGAAAAGATTGGTGCCAAAATTGAAAATATCGGTGGTGAAATATAGGGCAACGAGAGCGCTGAGGAAAAGGAGGGTGATGATGATTTTTATCCACTTTTTACTTGACATTGTTTTGGTGTTTGCTATACTTATATTACAAGTGCCTTCGGGCTCGCCCCCGCAAGGGGGCAAAAAGACAAAAACCATCAAAATAAATCCTTGATGGTTTTTGTTATACTATTAAAAATAATCTTATCTAAAAATCCTATTTTGTATATTAACCTTTTTGTGTCTATAATCCGTATTTGAGAGATCATAACTGATGCCTCTTTTTCTTGAACTTTTCCTATTTGAATTCGCATTTTGTGTTTCTCTGGAGAAGATGTAAGGGGTAAAATAATACAGGTTTGTTTGCTAATCCCCTTTAGTATCAAAACCGGACGATCATATTTTTCCCCAGAACCGTCTTGTTCCGATCCAACGTTAACTCCTAACGAGCACCACCATAATTCCCTAGTATGGTATAGCTTAATTTCTCCATTATTATGAATATCCTTCTTTCTTTCATTCCAGTTATCAAAATCCTTTTGCATGTGAGTATTTTAACATACAAGCATTATTATATGCTCCAATTTACTACCATCACGACATAATCCAAACTGTTCACTATGCCGTCATGATTCAAATCATATGTTGCATTATTTTGGTTCCAAGCGGTTATCATAAGTGACAGATCAATAGAATTCACCAGCCCATCATGATTGAAGTCCCCTGTTTTGTATGTAGGTGGAGTGGAACCAGTGTATTGGTATGCGCCGATGTCCCAAGCTCCCGACGATGGACGAGCAACTCCGGCTTTGTCATAACATAATGCGCCTAAACCAGAAATCGGCTGACCTTGACAGATATTGCTTAAATTTTGACCCAAACCTCTCGCTGGAGAAGTCGTTTGCAATGTGTAATTGAAATTTAATAACGGGTTAGCGACTCGGCTATTAATATCGTACCCCGCTGTCTGCCATTGAGCAAACGTATACTTTTGAGTCGTTCCATTAAAACAAGCGCCACTAGGACGAATACAATTATAAAAGAGGTTGTAATCAGATGCGGTAATGGACTGGGCAAGTGGCGTATAAATATCATAGTACCATTCATACCAGTTAGAAATAATATTGTTTTTCAGAGTAGTATTGATCCCATTTGGCATCACAGCAAGATCCCAATATCCGCTACTTAGAATACCGCGTCCGATAATAGTATTATTATAAAACTGCGACCCATTCAAGGTATCCGCAACATTCCAGGATGACCACGTGGTTTCGCTAGCATCAAACACGTTATTAAAAACATAACAAAGGTGGTTTGGTGTGTTTGGTCCTGAAGCGTAATTGCACCACACGAATCCTGTCCCAGCAGAATTTGAATTACCAGAAAGTATGCCATGGAAATAGTTGTTATAAATCATTGGGCTGAAAACACCTGTTCCCCCACCAACAGTAAAAGCGTTAACACCATTAGGGTGGAAGGTGTCAAAGCGTAAATTCCAATCCGTAAAATTATAAATTTCATTATCATGAATGAAGACGTTTGTCGCAGAATATGATGGATTCGTTCCGTTTGTTAGCCCTACCCCCCACGAGTGGTGAAAAATTGAATTTCGGTATACATCAATTTGATTAAAGCTTCCATAATCCATCTCTAAGAATACGCCGATATTTGAATCCGAAAACGTGCTATCACGTATTGATACATTGTTTGCTGAACCATAAACGACTATGTCGTAACTCTGTAATGGTGCAAGGCCACCTGTAGAGTCCATAACCATATAGATGTTACGCACTGTTATGTTCTTTACTTCAATATTAGAAGCTCCATTTGATCCCACCGCAATTCCAGTAGAAGCTTGTGAGATAGTACAATTTCCATCTAGACAAGTAGTTTGTCCCAATGTTCCGTTTCTGCGATTTTGAATAATGCCGTTACCTTGACCATCTATCACGATATAACTTCTTCCCATTGCTGCAATAGCACCAGAATTGTTAGTAAGACCTCCAGCAAAAGCATCGGACTGTAATATTGCTCCATTCTCGAACTTTAAAATGATTGGGTTTCTTAGAGTACCACTACCATAAAATTGTAATCCGCTAGTATTTATAGGAAATGTAAATGTCCCGCATAAATGCACGGTTTTGCCCGGGCCGATTTGGGCTGAACCAGTTCCCCAGTTGGAAGCGGTATTAAAGAAAGTGACAGGTTTTGTATTAGTGCAAGAGGACCCATCTTGAATGCCAGAGCCATTCTGGGAAATATAAATATGATTACTGGAAGTTGCAAGGGGTAGGGTTGGTTGGTTAAGTGTAATAGCAGTTTGTGCAGGAGTAGTTTCTTGTGTAAGAGAAGTATTGGTCTAAACGCCATCACTCCTGTAATGAAATCGGTGAAAGCTGAACCAGGTTGAGTGAAGGTGGCAGCAATGGAACCAGATGATGACTGAATGCGATCTTCAGACAAATAACCGGCAACACCGCTTAAATATAGTCTGGATGTAAAGCCAGTTCCTGCCGCTGCGGTCAAACCGCTTTCCATATCAAAAGTCGCTCCAAATATGTAATCTCCGTTTTGAGTAGTGACGATATTGCTGCTTGTTACGGCATCCGTGCCATTGCCGGGATCAGATTGGCTCTGCATGGTATTCCCGTCCAGTGGATTTGAGGTATCCACTCCACTAACCTCGTGGGCTACAATTCTGTTAAAGGCTCCTGTTACTCCTGAAAAATCAGCGGTAACTGTGCAAGTACCGGAACTGGAGATAACGGCGTAACCCTGTGCAGCCCTGTAGGTTGATAAGGTGGTCGGGTTATTCAGTAGAGTAAAATTGCCAGTTACGCAAGTGGCAGTAATGTTATCCAAGGTCACAGTATTGGAACCCCACTCAACAGCCACGGCAATAATGTTACCAGCAGTGACATTGCTATCAAAAACAGCAGTAATAGGATCGGTATTATATACCTGATTAGCTTTGCCTTGGACGAAGGCGGGGGTTTGGTAACTAACCACCTGCGCCAACTGGCTTTGCGGCGGCAGAGAAGCAATGCTCGCCTGCAGAGCAAGGACAATTCCGGCAAGAGTGGTTAAAATTTGTTGTAGAATTTGCATATTTTACACATTAAATAATTTTTTTATTTCATCCTTAAAAAATTCTTCAATGGTTTTGATGTCGACATAAAAATCGTTTTTAAAAATAATCTTGTCCATCTGAATATCGCCGTAATATCCCAGCGCCCTCACAAATGCTCCGCTGTTTACAGTCGGATATTTCAACTTAGCTTTTTCCAGCAACCTATCCAAAGATATAAACATTTTGCATATGGCATACAGATCAATATAATCTTTCAAAATAGATCTGCCCAAAAGGGCGGATAATTTCATACATCCAATATCGGTTAGTGATGCCATATTTATATATTCCGTATTGCGGGGCGGTTCAATCTGATTTTCATTAATCTTAAAAAAACTCATGTCTACACCATCAATTTTTAGAGTAAGCGTATTGTTTTGGCTCATTTTTTCCTCAATATGCGATCCTTGAAAAATAGTTTTTAGCTCTTCCATCAAAGATTGGCTATTAAAATCTTTTGCCGTGAAAAAATCAAAATCAATGCTGTCTCTATGGCCAAGGTACAAAGCAACAGCCGTGCCACCAGCAAGATAAAATCTGTCTTTAAAAACAGCAAGTTTTGGCAAGAGTCCTAGCCGCTTTTTATCTAAAATTTCCCAATGAAGATTTGCCTCGTTAGACATAAAATATAAATTAATACGGCCAAGACAAAGTCATTGGCATATCCGAAAACCTGTGCGGCCGAGCTTTTACATTGAAAATATTTTGCCATAAACCAAGCGATTGCCTAAACCAAGCGGTAGCAAGAGATTTTTTGATAGAGTCCTGAATATCTTCTTTGGAATAATTGGAAAATAACCATCTCCAGTCCTCAAACCCACCATGGTTTAGAACTTGAAAGACAATAAAATCCCTGTCTCGTTTTAGATCGAGCTTGTCAAATTCCACGAACCAAAAATTGGACTTTAAGAATTCCGGAAGCATGACAATATTATATCATATTATTCGCTAAATTTCAGGCGCCAGCTGGCTCGCGGGCGGTAGAGCAGCAACACTCGCTTGCAGAGCAAGGACAATTCCGGCAAGGGTGGTTATCACATTTTGAAACGTCTGGACCATACTCCAATTATACCCTCACAAGCCCTAGCCGACTACAACACCTTGTGCAGAAGCAAAACACAGAACCAAAAACTTTTTACCTATCTAGAGCTATAGCTTCTTTTAGGTTTATTTATAAAATGCACCACAAAAATCATAACCCGAAAAAGTTTTTTGCCAATTTGTCATTTTGAACATAATTTGCTCTGATATAACGGATGTATTTGGAGACAAGAAAAGTTTCCGCTATTTCTTCTATTTCTTTGCGACATTCGTAAGGGTATGCGAAAACAGATTTTTCTAAATTATACATGCCTACAATACTTAGGGTCTTGGAAAAATGTTTTCTATTTATTCTCTGTTTCTCGGGAATATCAAAAGTAACAATACTCCACAAGCCGTCCCAGTTTTTGGATTTTGGAAGTTCAATTGAGTTAACAGACAATCTTTTGTAATACAATCTCCCCTCTTTTGTCAGGCTTATAATCATTTTTTTGCCTTTAGTTTTAAAATATAGTAAACCTCTTTTCCTCAAAGAGTTCATTGTTCTTTCGGTTCTTTTGGTTGATTTATAATCAGGCACAAAACCGAGCATTTTTAAAATATG
>CAYQUJ010000001.1:32905-39619 GCA_964420745.1 uncultured Candidatus Saccharibacteria bacterium
GCGTTTGGTGCGAGCACAGCGATAGAAATAGCAAACCCCAATTTTGCGATGCCTATAATTATCTCTTTAGCATGTTCGTTTTTGGAATATTTTTTGTACAAATGTTTAAGAGGCATGTTTTTTATTATATCACCTATCGAGAGCTATAGCTTTATTTGAGTTTTTTGAAATATTATTTAAAATTTAAAAACCGACCCGTTAAACACCCGATGCCTTGTTGCCAACTTTCCCGCTCACCCAACTCATTATTTTGTCAAAGCCGCCAACTGGCTTTGCGGAGGCAGAGAAACAATACTCGCCTGCAGAGCAAGGACAATTCCAGCAAGAGTGGTTATGATTTGGTGCAAGACGTTCATATGAACATTTTAACATGCAAAACTTAAGTATTATGCGCGGTTCTTTATATACTTATATCGTAGTTCAAGTGTCAAAGGCAGCCTTTGACATGTTTTGAAAAGTCCAGGGAATTAACAATGTGGTCAAGGTTGAGGTCGCCGGAGAAACTATTATACCTCCACGCCATAAGTCTTAATCTCGTTGATAAGACTGGAATACTTGTCATCGAAATCAGCTGGACTAAAACCAAGAGGTTCAATCATCCAGCCTTTGCCATATGGTATTTTGTTTCTCAAGTAAGTCATGGCATCCCAAACATCTTTAAACTTTGGTGAAATAACAGCGACATCTATATCACTCCACTTGCCCGGAGTTCCTTTCGCATACGAGCCAAAAACATACATACTCTTAATTGGTAAATTATCAGCTTCCAAGAGCTTTTTGTATTCATTGACTTCAGATATTACTTTGTTGGGTAATTTTGTTTTAACCATAAATATATTTCTTCGCTTATTTTGAAATATTCTTCCGTAAATTCCTTGGTGGCTTTTTTATAAAACGCAAGTTTCTGGTCATCATAACGCCCCGATATATTGAAGTTTGTAATTTCATTTAAAGAGACGAGCATTTTCCCATCAACTTCTATACCGGCAATTGTCAGAAAGTTTGGCAAGATCGTGGCTATAAGGAGCTGCTTCTTTAGTTTTTTGCACGATAATACTCTTGAGAATTTTCTCTAAAGCAAGATGACAAAAGAACAAAGCATAGGAATAGCGTTTGAGTCCCATAAGTTGACTTGCTACTTCCCTGTCTCGTTCTGCAGATTCCTGGTAATACTCTATGATTTTCTCTAAATCCAGCATGCCGCAATTATAGCATATTGAGGGCAAGTTGCCTATTTTGTTACCACGTCTTTAACCAATTCGACGAGAGTATGGCGTAATCAAGAGTATTTATCACACCATCCGCATACAAGTCGTATTGGGAGTACGATTGCAGCCATTTTGAATTCATCAAAGAAAAATCCAAAGAATTGACAATGTGGTCTAAGTTGAGGTCGCCAGCCGTAGGGGTGGCGGGATGAGTTTATTACTTATAAAAAATCTCAAGTATTTTGTCTTGAGAAAAAATTCTTTTCAAAGATCGAATGATAGACTTTAGAGTTCCTCTGTCAATTTCCTTGTGCAAAGGTATGGTTATATACGTTTTTGAATCAGAGCCGTTCTTAACAAGCCTGACATGGCTTCCCTTTTGTCTGAGAACTTCGAAACCTTCTTTCATTAAAGCATTTGAAATATCTTCTCCGGAAATTCTACGAAGTTTAGGCATGTGCGATTTTAGAAAAATCCATATTCATCATGACAGGAGGAAACAGCTTTGAATCATCACCGACTTCAATACTTACTTCTACTGCTTCTTTTATATTTTCAATTAATTCTTCAAATGTTTTTCCTTGCGTAAATATGGCCTCCTCTTCCGCCAAGGCAATATAAAACCCATCTTCTCCTTTTGATATTGTAAAGTTTATTATTCTGTTCATACTCCTATTGTATCATACTCTCCCGCAAAAAACCAAAGTAGCCCTACATCGGATGTTGGGCAGGTTAATGGTTACCAAGTTTTCAGCCAATTAAACGACATAATTGCGTAATCCAGCGAGTTGATGTAGCTATCGCCATTTAAGTCGTAAGCAGAATAGTTCTGGTTCCATTTGGTATTCATCAAAGAAAAGTCTAAGGAATTGACAATGTGGTCTAGGTTGAGGTCGCTTCAAATTTTTTTAGATATTTCCTTATTTCCAGTTCCGCCTCCGGCACGCTTTTAATAGCGGTGTCCCAGACAGATTTTATATCCAAATTAAAATAATCGTGAGATACCATATCTCTCATTCCGACAATTTGTTTCCATGGAATATCAACGGATTCTTTGATTTCATCTGGCATTTTCTTGGCAAGTTCTCCAATTACTTGCAGCTGCATAATGACAGCGCTTTGAGTTTTGCTATCGGCTAAAAAATTTTCATATGACATATCTTTGATATAATCCTTTATCTTTGTAAAAGAATCCATCATCAAATGAAGATATGCTTTATTATCTTTGTTCATAAATAGGTTTTAAATCCCTATAAATATATTCTTTAAAATAAGGTATTACAGCCCTATCAGAAACCACATCCACGGGCTTGTTAAGTTTTTCCGATATCTCTTCTTTGAAGTTAAAGATGTCAAGCAAAGTGAATATTTGATCGCCAAAAGAAACAAGAATATCAACATCGCTGTCCGGCCTGGCCTCGCCTCTCGCATACGAGCCGAAAACACCGGCATATTTAATGCCATATTTTTCAAAAATCGGCCGCGTATTTATTGCTATATTTTCTAATGTTTCGGTCATGCATATATTATATCACATCACCACGTTTTCAACCAGCTTGCCCCGTGCATTTCCCCAAAGGTCAGACCTTTGGAACTGCCCTACATTGGATGTTGGGCAGTTTAATGTTTACCACGTTTTTAACCAATTCGACGAGAGTATCGCGTAATCCAGCGAATTGATGTAGCTGTCGCCATTTAGATCGTAAGCGGAATAATTTTGGTTCCAGCGAGAGTTATTTTTTTGGTGGTTTTTTGCTGCCATTTTTTAAAATCTTTTTAACCTCGCGATCAAAATCGGAAATAAAATCGCGGTCTTGAATAACGCGGTATTTTTCATATTCTTTTAAGGCCAGTGCTTCCGCCACTTCGTGACTCACCTTGCCAACATCGCTCAATATTTGTTCTTCGTTAAACTTTAAAAAGGCGTCCAGCTTTGCCACCCAACCCTTCATATACATAATAATTCCGCGTTTGGCCTGCGCCTCCGCGTAATCAAGGTACATAGTCACTATTCTGTTTAAGTGGTCGAGCTCTTTTTCATTAAGGTAGTTTTTGGCAATTACAACATCGGACTCTCGTATAGCGCCTTTGGGAGAATTTTTCCAAACGGTCAGTCCCATGTGTGGTTTTGCACTGTCTACTCTCTCGTGTATTATCTCTGCGGCAGTTTTGCCAGTCATGGCAAAATGAAGTTTGTTTTGAACAGTTGCAAAAAACTGCTTGGTTATATCACTGTCAGGAGTATAGTCCGCACTGCACTGCGAGTATATATCCGTGATTTTCTGATACATTCGCCTTTCGCTTGACCGAATGTTCCGTATGCGGGCAAGTTGCTCCTCAAAATAGTCCTTTCCAAAAATGTTACGGGGATCTTTAAGCCTTTCATCGTCCATAGTAAAGCCCTTGATGATGTATTCCTTAAGCCGTTCCGTTGCCCAGATGCGAAATTGCGTCGCTTGCGCGCTGTTTACCCTGTAGCCGACAGAGAGAATGGCATCAAGGTTATAAAATTCAACATCCCGTGTTACTTGCCTTCCCCCTTCAATTTGAACTTGTGCAATTTTTGCACTTGTTGAATCTTTGCCCAATTCGCCATCAGCATAAATATTTTGCAAATGCTTTGTCACCACGCTTCTGTCAACCCCAAAAAGTTCGCCAATTTTTGCCTGGGTAAGCCAAACATTTTCATCACGCAAAAATATCTCCACTTTCACTTTGCCGTTTGGAGTAGTGTAGAGTAGAAATTCTGTAAAGCTGTTATTAGGAACTATGGTAGTAATCTTTTTTGATTTTCTCATATATTTTTTCACCATGTTTTCAGCCAGTTGAAGGACATGATTGCGTAGTCCAGCGAGTTGATGTAGCTGTCACCGTTCAAATCATAAGCGGAATAATTTTGATTCCAGCGAGAGTTTAATAACGAGAAATCCAAATAGTTAACAATATGGTCTAAATTCAAATCCCCCATTGACACGCCGGATCCGCCAGCTGGCGGAGAAGGCAGTTGCGATTGCGAACCAACATATTCATACGCGCCGATGTCTGGGGCAGAGCCGTATAAAACTTGCTGACCACTGGAATTTTTGTAGAGATATACTGGCGCTCCGGCAGAACGGGTCAAAGGCGTAGCAAGCGTGATAACATTGGTTGAGTAATTTATTGAACTGATTTGGGCAACGTTGCTTACAGAACCTACGGCAATCCAATCAGGTTGAACACCGGTGAGACCATAGCCGTCCTGGAAGAAACCAGCGTCATTAACTTTGAGACTTGTTCCGGAACCGACATCTCCGCTTGCCACAGTTGTGAGAGCACCGCCCGCATTGATTGCCGGCGATGTAGTTTGGAGGTTTAAGTTGCTTGTGTCGCTGATAAATAACGAGTTTTGGTTGAACTTATCGCTGGTAGAGTACAGCCCGGAAGCAGGTGCCGACCATGAGCCGGAATAGCCAGTAAGGTAACACAAATTATTATGTTCTATGAACCCATTCTTGGAATCACTACCGACATCAATACACCACGGTGCAGTCGCCGATGTAGTGTTTGTAATAATATTATTTATGGCCCTGCCACCCGGCGAGTTGTCATACCAGGCCACATCCTGCCTTGGCTTAGGGATAATGCTAACTTGAGTATTGGAGATTGAGTTGTTGTAAACATAGATCCCTGGCATATTACTTTCAATAACAGCAAAACCAGAACCGAGATTTATAAACCGACTCAGACGTATTATATTGAACCCAGAATTAGTACAGTTTCCGCTGTTTTGCGTGTTGCGCAAAAGAAAGCCGTGCGCGTTGTCTCCCAACCATTCCTGTGTTATGTTGTTCTCGTACAACATGTGCTTCAACGCGAGAGAATCCCAGCAAGTATGTTCAACCGCATCGGGATGTTCCGATCCCGCCTCCCCCGCTACCAGCGGCCCAAAGTGGTTGTTGCGAAATACATGATAGGAACCATAAACCATTGGTCCATTACCCACCCGAGTAAAAGTATTGCCGTCCCATAGCCAATGATCACCTTGGGCTCCTAAAATAGTTTCGCCAGAACCATTGCTACATGGTCCGATGGTGTTATTCAAAAAATATATGTAGTCACTTGTGTTAGATAATGACCACGAAGCCGACATGCAACTTCCGGACGCGCGGGAGATCATATTATTCTGAATGATAATATTGTTATTGCTACTAAATGTTATGCCTCCCGTAATCCGAAAACCTTCATTTGTTGCCGGTCCGCCAATCGTAATAAAGCTACGGCCAGATAAGTTAATACCGCCGGTAATTGTTACCGTATCACCAGAATTTGCTTTAAATGTTATAGGGCTTCCGCTACTTCCGTTTATAGATTGTGTCCAGCCTGCGTAGCTTCCTCTGTAGATTAAGCAAGTATCCCCAGCGACAGCGGCATTGGCGCAAGCTTGTATGGTTGTATATTCTTGTCCACTACCAACACAACGAATATTAGTAGCTGAACAAGTACCGGTTTGTTGAGCTTGAGTTGTCGCAGATGCCGATGAACTTTGCGATGAGGTATTGCCCGCCGCGTCAAACGCGGCTAAGGTGTAGGAATATAACGTATTCGCGGATAATCCAGAATCAGAATAATTATTAGTTGCCGAGGTTGCGACTTGTGAGTCGTTTCTGAATATCTTATAGCCAGCCACGCCAACATTATCTGTGGAAGCTGCCCAAGAGAGATTTATTTGAGAAGTTGAAATTGCAATGACTGAAAAACCCAAAGGGGCGGAGGGAGATTGGGTATCTCCTGTCGGCGGCAGAGAAGGTGAAGTAGCGGAGACTGCCCTAAATGCAGCAATACTGGTAATCATATTAGAGTTAGCCGAGGTGATTCCTATAGCTTGAGCAGCCCCTTGATTTGTTTGTACTGCATCTGCGCTAGATATCCCGCCAGAATTTAACCTTAAAGCAAAAGGATTACTCACTGAAGACAATCCAATACCGCTACCCGTAGAATCAAACATACCAGCAAAAATATAATCACCATCTACGGTTGTAATTATTGACGGGCCAACATAAGCAGTATCAAAACTTACAGTACCTATAGCATGTTGATCAAGTGCATTATTTGTGGCTATGCCGCTGACTTCATGGGCTTCAAATATACTGTCCACACTTCCAGAAAATGTCACAGTAATGGTGTTTGTCCCGCCCGTGGCATTAAGAGCATAAGCCATTGCCCCCCTTGCACCATTAAAATTAGTTGGGTTATCAATCAATGTATAAGTATTACCACGAGAATCCGAAACGCTATTTAAAGTCACAGATGTACTCCACCAGCCAACAAAAATTATTATGGCATTCCCTGTAGTCACGCCGGAAGTGAAAGTGAGAGTATTCGTGGAGCCAATATGGTCTGCGCTAGCTTTGCCTTGCACAAACGCTGGAGTTTGATAGGCCTGTGCCAGCTGGCTCGCTGGATTAACCGTTTGGCTCAAATTTCCCACTTGGGCGGAGAGAGCCATAACTATAGCGGTGATGGAAGA
>CAYQUJ010000001.1:39629-40895 GCA_964420745.1 uncultured Candidatus Saccharibacteria bacterium
AGAAAGGATTTGTTGTAGAGTTTGCATTTTGCGTGAACTAAATTTATGTTAGTTTTACCTACCCATATTATACAACTGCTTCACCTCACTTGCGCTTAGTGCCCTATTGTATATGCGGACTTCGTCAAGAAGACCAGAATTAAACAAACTTGTACCTCCGCGGCTCATGAAATAAAGGGTATCAGTTTTAACATTACTACTTTGATCTTTATTGTTTGTACTCAGATTTTCTGCCTGAGGGACGCCGTCAACATAGGAAGTAATATCTCCCGTTACGGTGCTATTGTCAAAAACGATAGTATAATAATGCCAATTATTTGTAGACGGCCTTGTGAATCTTTCCACTCTAAACCTATTAGTACTTGCGCTATCTTGCAATCCTACATTAAAATACCCGCCAGACGCATTTGGATCAATGAAAAATGTTCCGTCATTGTCATTATAATTAGAACTTAGTTCCATAGTCAGAAGATCAGTGTTTGTGAAAGCGGTCTTATACATCCAAAAAGACACGGTAACGACTTTTGTTCCCCCAAAGTTTACGGTGGAGGCGGTGTTTATGTAATCATCCACCCCGTCAAATTTCAACCCTTGTCCAATTTTCCCAATAGTGGGAGAAGAAGTGCGGGACATGTTGGTGAGGGTGCCGGTGTTGCCGAGGCCGCTTTTGTCAGCCACTGTGCCGGTGGTCTGGCCAGTCCAATTGGTATCCTTGCCGTCAAAGGTCCAATACCCCACCAGCCCGCTGGTAAGTTTTGTCGTCGGCGAAGTATTTATTTTATCCCCGCCCAAATTATAAAGTTGTTTGATTTCACTCGCCGTCAGCGCCCGGCTGTATATCCGTACGTCGTCGATGGATCCATTAAATGGATTTGTACTAGAATTGCCAATACCAATTTTGACAATATTATCGCCATTAGTTGCGAATGCTGTAGTATTCCCAAATTTTCCTTTTGAAACACCGTTAATAAATAATTCAATGTCGTTATCGCTACCGACAACCCAAACTGTTTGAAACCAACCAGTTGGCCAGCTACCTATATTTAAACTTAAGTCAGCAATATTTCTTTTAGTAAAAATCGCTTCGGTATTATTTTTTATTCCTAACGACCAAGCCTTAAGACCTGACGGTTCATAATCAAAAATTGTGCCGCGAGTACCATTACCTTGATATTTTGTCCAAACAGAAACTGAAAAAGGCGTAGTAATTGTGGTTGGACTGGCTATGTTAATAGAGCTATTCACCCCGTCAAACATCAACCCCTG
>CAYQUJ010000002.1:0-23993 GCA_964420745.1 uncultured Candidatus Saccharibacteria bacterium
TTTCGCCATACAAACATAGTATCCAAAGTTCGTATTTAAAGGTATCTAGATCAACGATATGTACATAAGTAGTGCTCCATGCTGGGGAATTAGGTATCGCTTCCCCAGACCGTTTAAGCATTTCTACATAGAGACTAGGCGTGGTCTTTTGCTACTCAGGTTCGGGGAATCAGCAGAAACCGTACTCTCATTCGCAAAAAGCAACGTTCACAACGGTGTTCTTTCCACTGAAAACGAGGACATTCTCAAAGCAATCGATTCGTTTTGGGGGCATAGAACACTGAAAGCTGAGTTGCGGGGAATGTTTGGTAACGGAGAGATAGTTGGTGTTATTACTGACAGCTCGTCTGTGCGCAGGTGGTTACGACGCTTGTTTTGTTAGAACAACTTGCAAAAGGTTTTTTTGAAGCCCTGAGAAATCAGTGGCTTCTTTTTTATTCTAAAAACTATTGTTTATTGATTTTTCAAATTCCTGCAACTCATGCCACAAATTCAATTCTGCCAATAATAAGTTCCAACTAAACCCACCGTAGTCCACATCATAATTTTTGGGGTCAAAACATCCGCTTTTTTTTAATTGATTATTGGTTTTAATCATGGTAGTTTTGTTTTGGAAGGAGTAAGTATGGCCATAGAACACAACACTACCGATCAACAAATTGAAGAGATGGTCAAAAAGGATTTTCGGAAAGGCGGCTTGTTTTCCAAAAAGAAAGATATGAAGCGTAGCTATTTGCAGTTACGCGACGCTCTCAAAAAATTGGAAGACGCCAAAAAAGTTGGTCCGGAAATCTGGAATATGAGATTTGATGTTTGATTCGGCAGGAGAAAAATATTGCGGCAGGCTCAACCGGCGGCCGCTTTCTTTTTTATGAGAATGAAATTTAAATTTGAGCAGAAGGTTCCAATAGAAACTTATATAGCCCATCAAATTTGACTTACGATATATAAAATGCGATAGTTAAATCAGAAGGGAGTATAACATGCAGATGGTAGCAGTTTTTTTGCTTTTTGCGAGCATCCTCTTGTCGCAAAACGCCGACGTATACATTCGGATTTACCCGGACCAATACCCACCCGGTATTCATTACCTGAATCCGGTGAAAAGGAGCGACGCGCTGGCCTTACAGGCAGTGGCCTGGCTGAAGGAAGCGGTGGCGAAGGAAAAATTGCAAGAATGGCTAGGCGAGGAGCAATTGTTTTTCGTAGTATCCCGTCTCTCCGAGACAAAACCCATCAGAATAGAGGTTATTTACCGGAGGTTCTGGAGAGACACAGACCAAGAGTTTTTAGCCCGAGCCCAGCCCTGCATGTTCTTTTTCTATGTCACGGTAAACAACGCAGAAAAAGATATCATGTCTGGCATACAAAAGGTCATAAAAAGGACCAAAGGATTTCCGAGAACCAGTCCGCCATAAAAGAGAATTCCGGTTGTCAAAAACCGAAACATCGCGAGCGCAGACCCCACTGGGGCTGCGCTTTTTTGTTAAAATAATTTTTTAAATAAAAAAGGCTCCCCCAAAGGCAGGGAGCCGTGCTTCTCCAGTTCGCGCTACAAGGAGGCATACCCGTAGCGAACGCAGACACCTGTACATACAATAGATAACTTTATATTAAATAGCAAACAAAACTGTTTACATTAAACCTCACTAAATCGCAAGGGTTTGACTCGGTGTAGGTTCACGCCGTGCGATTCGCGCTTTTTGGCTTCTTCCAAACGCAAGCGCATGTCTTGCATCACATTCATATAAGCGATAAAAGCTTCGTAGGGCGATTCGTAAGGCGAAAAATATTTGTGGACATCGCCATCGTTCCACCACTTGGTGCACATATAATAGAAGTGGTCGGAAGTTTGCAGCCGGCGCCAGTCTTCCAAAAGTTGAGGGTCATCAACATGAACTATTTCTTTGCCCAAAGCGTAAACAGTATCTAGCGCTTCTTTTTGCAGATCATTGGACATCCAAGCGGAAAGATCTCTCTCCGTGTCGGCCCAAGAAACATGATAAGGCACGTCCAGCTCCCCTTTGGCTTCATAGCGATCAATGGATTCCGACGGGGTGCCAAAGTCGTTGTCCGGATTTTTCAAAATCTCGCCGGGCAAATGCCTCAAAAATTCAAAGATGCCGGTGTCCGCCCACTGGTGCTCGCCAAAAGTTTCGTAATCCATAAAAAGATAAATGACGTTGCCGTTGCCGTTGTGGGAAGCGACCCAGTCGGCAAACTTCGGCGCCGTCAGCGGAAATTCTTTCCAGCTTCTTTCGCTAAAACGAAAAGCGATATCGTCGGAAAGGCGATAATGTTTGAGCAAAAGTTTGATGTGGTCGGTATTGACCGGCCGATAAAGAAAGGCCGGACTGCGCCAACCCAAAACATGATCGGCCCCTTCGGCCAAAATGCCTTTGTAGCCCATGTTCTCGGCCATCTTCCCGATTTCGTTTGAATAGATAAGCTCGGTGTTGCGAAAGACTGTCGGGGTGACTCCAAACAAATCGCGAATTTTGCGGCGGTGCAGTTTGACCTGGTTTACAAATTCTTCTTCGGAATAAACAGAAGAAAGGGAGTGGTAATAAGTTTCCGACAAAAGTTCCACATTGCCGGTGTCCACTAGCGCCTTAAAAGAATCAATGACTTCCGGCGCAAACTTTTCAAACTGTTCCAAGGCCACGCCGGAAATACTGAAACTGGCTTTGAATTCAGGATTATTTTTTATATTTTCAAGTAAAGTGGCATTGGCCGGCAAATAACATTTGCCTGCCACTTTTGCAATGATGGCTTTGTTGTCCAAACTAGTGCCGCTCTCGTCGTTGAAATAAGAACTGTTTTGGCCAACATCAAAAATGCGGTACTTGCGCACACGCAACGGCTGGTGAACTTGGAAATAAAAACAAACTGATGGCACACAAACATTTTAGCATAGAAAGATAAATGTTTGTGTGCAAATCCGAAGTAAATTTAAAAATCTTCCAATATTTTCATTATGATGCTCGTAATTTAAGGTAATTGTCCCACTTACAAACCCTAGGACAAATTTGACGATCGTCAAATTTGTCACAAAACCAGACATCATAAAAAAGTAAATGACCCCGAACACTCATAATGTACGGGGCCACAGTTCTAGTTACAGTGAGGTTAATCTCACATTTTCCGATGGTATGAAGTGAACCTCTCCTTTACGTTTTCCGCTACTGAATACAACAATGAACCTTAGGTAACGACCTTCTAAGATGCCACCAAGGATGATGACGTTTCCTTCGGTGGTGGTATCGGTAACGGTAAGGGTCGCTACTTTTCCAATAAATCCGCTGATGTCAAACATGTTTTTCTCCTGTTTTTGATTAAATCATATTAAAAACAAAACTGCAAACCATTGACAGATTTGAATTTATGTCATTTGGATTTAAGCAGCATAGCAATAGGCGGGACATAGAACTGGGTGGAAATCGGGTACAAGACTGCCGTACAAATCTATTAGCGACTTCGCCGCCTTATGCCAGTGGATTGTTTTTACTTCTTCGCGGCCATTGACTTCTAAATGATTTTTTAATTTTTTGTGGCGCAAGACGCTGACTACTTTGTCCGTCATATCATCAATATCCCAAAAATGAGATTTGAGAGCGCAACTCACCACTTCGCTCACGCCCGATTCTTTGGAAATCAAAACCGGAGTATCAGAAATCATGCATTCAAGCGGCAAGAGGCCGAACGGCTCGGAGACCGAAGGCATGACATACATATCAGCATCCCTATACACCGCCGCCAATTCTTTGCCTCTCAAAAAACCGCAGAAAATAAAATGATTGGCAATGCCCAATCTTGATACTTCCCTTATCATCTGCCCTTCCATGTCGCCACTACCCGAAACGATGAAAAAAGTGTTGGGCTCGTATGCCAAAACTTTTTTGGCCATAGACACAAAATAGTCCGGTCCTTTTTGGACCGTGATGCGGCCGGCAAACAATACTATATTGCCTCCGGCTCTCTTTATTCTTTCAATAATGGCCGGGGAAGCATCGCCACTTTTTTGAAACTCCACACCGTTGTGGACCACTTTCACTTTTTCCGGCGGCACGCCATATTTTTCTATAACCCTGTTTCTGGTTCTGCCCGACACAGTGACTACCATGTCAGCCGCGTGCATACCCGCTCTTTCTATTTCATAAACTTCCCTATTTACATTGTCTCCAGCGCTTTGGTCAAATTGGGTAGCGTGCACATGGACCACCAAAGGTTTGCCCGACGCTTCTTTGGCAGCAATGCCGGCCGGATAAGTCAACCAATCATGAGCGTGGATAACCGAGTGTTTGTTTTTTCTAGCGATTGACGGAGCTTTCAGGGCGTAGGCCTTCACCCTCTGCATCAAACTGCCGGAAATAAATGCGGGCAAGCCATATTTTCTGGCTTCGCCGGAAGAATAGCTGTGGCTCTGGTAACCGGAGAACAAACTTTTCATTTGGGCATCATCCATCACCTCTTCTGTTTCGTTGGCAAAAACAAATTTGCACCAGGGCACCGATAGAGGAACCTTGAGCGGCAATACAAAAGTCAGATCCACCCCGCTTGCCGAGAGCGCCTTGGAAAGACCTTCGCAAGCCACACCGAGACCGCCACTGTTAAATGGCGGAAATTCCCAACCGAACATTAAGACACTTGGTGATTTGGCGCTGGCCATCATTGTTTATGTTTGCCCGTCAACCGACGGATGTTCCCCCTTGTAAGACATGATAAATGGATAAATCTTCAGAAAAGCAAAAAAGGCGCTCACTGAAAGCGGCCCGACCAAAAATCCGATCGGCCCAAAAAACTCCACTCCGCCAAGAATAGAAAAAAGAATGACGAGAGGGTGCACGCCGATCTTGTTCCGCAAAAAGAAGAAAGAAAGCACATTGTCCACCAGGCCGACACACAGAGCCCCCCACAAGAGCAGGCCGATGCCGGCGCCGATGTGGCCGCTAACAAAGAGATACGCCACCGCCGGTATGGTAATGAGGGAGGTGCCAACAATAGGTATTAAAGACGCAAAGCCGCCAATGAAACCCCACAAAACCGGATTGCCAACGCCGAATATATAAAAACCGACACCCAAAAATAATCCCTGGGCAACAGAAACCAAGAGCCGGCCACGCATGACAGCATCTACCGAAGAATGCAGCACTGAAATAATATTTTCATCATAAGCATCCGGCAGCGGGCTCCAAAACACAAAACTTTTTTTGATTTTCTCGCCAAAAATAAAAAAATAATACAAAGACAAAAGCATCAGGATGAAGTTGAACATGCTGCCAAACACAACACTGAAAACAGAATCAAAATGGCCTATAATCCAACCGAGCAAATCGCGCGCATAAGTGTCTATGGCCAAGTATGGAGAGAGGGCGCCGTCTGAGGAAAGACTTCCAAAACGGCTAAGCACGGCGTTGAGCTGCAGTATAAGTTTGTCAGCGCCACCCAGAGCCAGAGAATTATAAAGACCGATCGCCTCTCTCAATAAACTGATGGAAAGCAATATGGCTGGGATAAGTATGCCTATAAATATAGTGAGTACAGCAGCGAGCGAAGCCAAGCTTTGGCTGCCATTAAATTTGGATAGTAATTTCTGGTAAAACGGATAAAAAACTACCGCTAATACTGATGACAGAAAAATAACACCTAGGTATGGTTTGAATACAAAAAACAACAGCACCAAAAGGCACAAGGTAAGCCCTATGAAAAAAGACAGTTGTATAGTTTTTTGAGACATCAAACACAGACAAACCAGGATAATTTTTTATCCTTGTCGCCTGCTCCTATATTTTAACACAATAAAAATTCCCAGAGTTAAAATAGTGGATAATAAGACTATGTTTTCTACAGAAGAAATGAAATCCGCATATTTTATGTAAACATTACCGGCTTGCCACCCCAAAACACCCAAAATAATGCCCCTTAAGAAAACTCCGATGAAGGAAATGATGAAATATTTGATCGGGTGCATTTCCAAAATGCCGCAAAAAGCCGATATGGCTACGCTAGGTACGAAAGGTAAAATTCTGGCGCCAGCTATCACAAGTTCGTCTTTTCTGGTGCCACTCAGACGGCTTTGCAATTTTTCTATATCATTCCAAAACAACCCCACATATTTGCCCCACTTCTCTATCGCAAACCGGCCACCAAATCTGGCCACAAAATACACCGCGTAAGATCCGAGAGTTACCCCCAAAGCCGCCGGTATAGCCACCTTAAAAATCAGAGCATAAAAAACACCCCAAGAAAGCGGCCCGGAAATCAAAAGAAAACCGGACATGGTCATTACCAAAGCCGAAGGTATGGGCGCTATCACCTCTTCAATGACCGACGCCAAAAAGACCCCCAGTGCCCCCAGAGGCAAAACATTTACTTGCAAAAAATGCACCAAAGTTTCGATCATACATTTAACCGGGCGGCTATACCGAAATAATCAAAATATTTTTGGAGGTCTTGAAGGTGAGTGCCGTATTCTTTGCCGCCCAAAATCGCATCGCAAAACACTTCTCTGGCACGGCCTATTTCTTTAAGCCTGCCGCGCCAACGCTTATCAGAGAGAGTCAGGTCAAAAAGTTCCAAAGCCCTGTCTGTTGCTTTTTGAAAAAGTTCCGGATTTTTATTTTCTTGTTTGCTGGCTCGCGACACTTCACTTCCAATATTACCCATTTGTTCAGACAGAGAAAAAGTTGACCACCTGCCGTTTGCTAAATCTTTATGTATTGGCTGATTCATTATTTAATGATTAATTTGCTTACAATCTTTTTTATTTTTTCTTGCACTTCCTTGTCGCCAACATTTCTGGTCCTATTTCCGAGAGCTGGTTTTAAATTTATCATTGAGTCGAATTCAACAAAATCTTCTTCCGAATTTTCTGGATACAGGTTTATGCCCCAAGTGTCTTTTCTTAGAGAATTTTCGTTTTCCATTAACAAAGATTCCATATCTACATGCAATTCGCCGCCTACTGCCATAATTTCCTGCCCTATGTCAACTACCGCTTTAGCCAGATCACCAAATCTTTCTTCGGCTATTTTTTTCAGCTCGATTTTTGTTATTGGGCTTTTGATTATTCTTATTTCCGTCATCTTTATATTCTAATTAAAATCCGCCAAAAAAGAAAGCGGCGCTGAAGTCAATCAACGTCGCCAAGTTTCTCCACTTTTCGGATTTCTGACAGTTTGGTCTTAACGACCCGGACAGGCTTACCAGGTTCTTCTATCCACTTTTGCCAAGCGTCACCATCAATCCGTACCCCCCGCAGAACAAGCGGGAGCCAATCTGGATCAGACGGCATCAACTCAGAAATAGGAGGAAAACTATTGATGGGCCACCACGTCGGATTTTTCATTTCAGCATTCGGCTTGAGTTCCCCTTCCCATTTCCAAACAAGGAACATGTGGACCTCCACATGAAATTCCCTGCCGCCTGATTTTTGATTATGAAAGGTTACTTTCCCCACATATTCCAAATCCTCTAGCCGAGCCAAGAAACCAGATTCTTCCTCGAGCTCCCTCTGAGCCGCTTGACGTATCGTTTCTCCATCTTTTTGTCCGCCACCCCAGCCATTCCAACACCCAATAGTCAACTTCTTGGTCTTGAAGCCAAGAAGAACTCTGTCTCCCTGCATAGGAAAGATCAGATTGCCTACCAAATTTTTTCTTCTCAGATCCATAATAAACTCCCCTGCATAAGTTTTACTCCTTTTCAAGCAAAAAAGAAAGCTCTAATTACACCACACCCACAAATGTCAAAGGGCATCTTTGACACTTTATATAATTATTTTTCATTTTTTAATTCTGCCCTGATTTCCATCCACATTCTGCCCATATGATTCAAACCTTTACCATCTGCCCCATCATCCCAAAATCCGTCCCCAGGAGGATAAGTAGTAATGTGTTTTGCGATTTTTAGATTGCCAGAGTCTTCCAAAGCTTTACGAATTTCTTCATGTTGTTCCGCCTTCAATCTCATCAACTTTTTCATAATTGCTAACTTATATTTATCATTTTTAAATTCCGGAATTTGCAAATGTTTGTATTTAGTTGAAGTTTCCCAAGCTTTAACTGGACTCCTGGCATTTCTGATCTCTTCAATAATTTTTGGATCTGTATATCTCTGACATTGGTAAGCATGTTCAACAGTTTGATACAAAATCCCATCAACATAAATGGCATGAGCCGTGTAAGGTGAAAAGTAGATATAAAATTTTTCCAGAGGATAAACTTTCATATTTTAAATATTGCTTGTCGTGTCATAACTCAATTCTTTTGCTCTCACTACAGCTTTTTTCATAAAATAAAACCAGTGGTCGTGGTCATGGTTTGCGTTATGCGCCTGCCAATTTTCAAAAATTTCGGCCAGGCTTTTCCATTTCAAGACAAAAGTTTCGTGGGCTTCAAGCTGAGTCGGCACCAAATCAGCGCTTTTTAGTATCACCAGAAAACAAGTGGCTTTGGCAACTCGGTTCAAATGCTTGGCTGTGTGATAGTAGTGAGTCATCGCCTCGGCAATCTTTTCCACATGCAAAAAATCGTGCAAGCCACTTTCTTCAGTGACTTCCCTCAGGATGCCCTCTTTAATATCTTCGTTTTCATCAACGCCGCCAGAAAACAAAATAAATAATCCGGTTTCTTTTCTTTCTCCTATCGCATATTTTTGAGTTTTTGGATCAAACACCACCCCGCACCCGCCATCCCGGCGTTCTTCATTTTCCCTTTTCATGCCAAATTCTGGGATGCTTTCAGACATAAGATCAGTTTAATCAAAATCAGTCAAAAAAGAAAGCTCTCATTACACCACACCTCCAAGTGTCAAAGGCGACCTTTGACATTATTTATTTTTATTCGGCCCTCTGCCACTCGGAGCGCCTGCCAGCCCTTTTGTTTTCTACCATGACGAGTTCGTCGTAAATGCCGTCAATGAGCTTGTATTTTTTGGCTTCCTCCAAACTGACCCAGGCGAAGTCGTCCGTTTCCCCTTCCTGCAGTTGTACTTCTCCCGAAACATAATCAGCCATGCAAGAAATGACCAGGGACGGATTTTTGTCGGCATGCACCGTCGCCAAACTTGTGACATATTCAATATTTTCTATATCAATGCCAACCTCTTCTTTTACTTCCCTTCTCAGTGTCCGTTCCAAAACGTTGTACCAGTAATGTTCTGTGTCTTTTGGAAGTTGCAAATAGTCGCTGGTTTCCATTTTTCCGCCGGGCACCGTCCACATCCCCGGAAATCTTTTTTTGTTTGGCGATCTTCTGGTAATCAAATATTTCCCCTCCTTTACCACAATCGCCGTAATCGCCACTTCATGCAAATTTTTATTTTCCATAAGTTTATTATATCACCCCCTGTCCCCTCTTAAGATAAGAGGGGACTACAGGGGTGATATGGTTTTTTATTTCCCATGGCATTTTTTAAACTTCAAACCCGAACCGCACCAACAGGGATCGTTGCGGCCAAGTTTCTCTCCATCTTCCCCCCTCTTAATATAAGAGGGGGGTTGGGGGGTGATATTGGAATCAGTGACACCCGTAATTTTGAGCGCCTGGTTTTCAATTTCTTTTTGAGCAGCCAAATCGGCGTTGACAGCCGATTCATTAACTCGAGTGATAGTTCCTAAAATAGCATTTTCAATACTCTCTTCCATTTCTTTGAAAAGTTTTAAGCCCTCTCTTTTGTATTCCACCAAGGGGTCTCTCTGACCGTAAGCCCGCAAGTTGACCGAGCTGCGCAAATAATCCATCATCTCCAAATGCTCCACCCAAAACATATCAAAAGTTTGCAAACTAAGTTCCCGGAAAGCTTTTATAAAATTTTCTTCTCCCAATTCCGTTCTTTTTTTGGAGATAGTTTCTTTGATTTCCAGCAAAGCGTTTTCAGATATTTTATCCAAATAATCCAAAACCGTCTTATCGTCCCCTGCCAAAATATTGCCCCGGCGCTCGTAAAAAACTTTTCTCTGAAAATTCAAAACATCGTCATATTCAAGCACGTGTTTGCGGGCGTCAAAATTGAGGCCTTCTATTTTTTCCTGGGCGCTCTCCAAGGAGCGAGTGATGAGTTTGTTTTCAATAGCTTCATCTTCAGGAATGCCCAAGCGCCCCATCATATTTTTGACAGTATCGGCCGCAAAAACCCTCATGATATGGTCTTCCATAGACACAAAAAACTGGGTCTCTCCCGGATCGCCTTGCCTGCCTGATCGGCCGCGCAACTGGTTGTCAATACGCCTCGCGTCATGCCGTTCGGTGCCCAGAACAAAAAGTCCGCCCAAACTTTTAACTTTTTCGTAGGCCTCTTTGTTGAGAGGCGCGCCGCCGAGTTTGATGTCCACACCGCGGCCAGCCATGTTGGTGGCCACAGTGACAGCGCTCTCCCGGCCGGCTTGAGCGATAATTTCTCCTTCCCTCTCGTGATTTTTGGCATTCAACATTTCAAATTTTACGCCAGCTCTTTGCAAATATTCGCCGAGCAGTTCGTTTTTTTCAATGGAAATAGTGCCGATGAGCACCGGTTGGCCTTTATTCTGAAGTTCTTTTACTTTTCTCGCGATGGCCAAGAGCTTGCCGTTTTCTGTCTGGAAAATCAGATCGTTTTTGTCGGCTCTGGCTCCCGGTTTGTTGGTTGGCACCGCCACTGTATTTAACCCATAAACTTTATAAAATTCCTCGGACGAAGTGACCGCCGTACCGGTCATGCCGGAGAGTTTGCCATACATTCTGAAATAATTTTGGTAAGTGATGGAAGCAAAAGTTCTGGATTCTTTTTGGACAGAGACGCCTTCTTTGGCCTCAATGGCCTGATGCAGGCCTTCCGACCAGCGCCGCCCAGGCTGCAGCCGGCCGGTGTATGGATCAACGATAATTACTTCATCATCTTTGACTACATATTCCTTATCTTTGTGGTACAAAGCTTTGGCTTTGATAGCGGTTTCCAAATGATGCACCATTTTGATGCCGCCTTCGGCATAAATATTCCCTATGCCCAAAATCTCTTCAGCTTTGCTAATGCCCTCGTCAGTCAAAAGTACTGAGTGCATTTTTTCTTCCAAAGTATAGTCGGTATTTTCTTTGAGCTTGTCTGCCACCGCCGCGAATTTTTTGTACAGAAGATCGGAATCGCCTGCCGGCGCGGAAATAATAAGCGGGGTGCGCGCCTCATCTATCAAAATTGAATCAATTTCGTCAACGATGGCGAAGTGATGTTTTTTCTGCCTGACTTTTTCATATTTATATTCAAGATTGTCGCGCAAATAATCAAAACCAAATTCGCTGTTGGTGCCATAAGTGATGTCAGCTTCATAAGCTTCCACTCGGCTCACTGGTTTCAAAAATTCATGCACCACCTTGAAAGATCCTTTTTCGTCTCTCTCTTTGTCTTTTTCGGAATGAGTCGGATCGTAAATAAAAGATGATTCGTGAGCAATAACGGCGACGGACAAACCGAGCGCGTTGTAAATTTGCCCCATCCAAACCGCGTCGCGGCGCGAGAGATAATCGTTAACCGTGACCACGTGCACTCCCTCTCCTGTAAGCGCGTTTAAATAAACAGGCAGAGTGGCCACCAAAGTTTTGCCTTCGCCGGTGCGCATCTCAACGATGCCGCCTTTGTGCATCACAATGCCGCCAAGCATTTGCACATCAAAATGCCTCTCACCCAAAGTTCTTCTGGACGCTTCGCGCACGCAAGCAAAGCTTTCCGGCAAAATTTCATCCAGAGTTTCGCCTTTGGCCAATCTTTGTTTAAATTCAACAGTTTTATTACTCAATCCATCGGCAGATAAAGCTTTTAGAGCCTCCTCAAAACTGTTTATTTTAGGGATTAAAGGCGATATTTCCTTTATATAGCGAGCGCTCGGATCGCCAAATATTTTGTTCAAAAATGACATAATGGGGCCATTTTAGCATAAAAAACCCCCTTAGTCCCCCTTACTTTAGACAAAACAAAAACCACTACGAGAGCGGTTTTTGTTTAAGTGGGAAAAGAAACTATGCTCTTTTCTTCTTTGCTCCACCTTTCTTTTTCTTTGCTGCCATTTTAGTTGAGACCCGAATAAATTCTTTTAAAAAATTTAGCGGGTAGATTATTTTTAAGTGCGCACTTGTGAGAAAATTTTTTGTAAAAACTTTCGCAAGTAATCGACCTGCGTTAATTATCGCTCTAAAAAAATTTTTAGTAAATGATTTTTTGCACAAAAGTGTGGATAACTAAAAAATTTCTTTTAGAAATTTTTTATTTTCAAAAATTATTTTTTTTATTTTTATGTCGTCGCGCGACCGGCGGAAGCGATCTCCAAAACAAATGTCTATGTGAGTGCGAACCGCCGGTCACGCCACGACACATATTTATAATACATCAGTTTTTTATTCTTTCCAATTAAAATATCACCCCCCTACCCCCTCTTACCCTAAGAGGGGGAGAAAACAGCCAACGAAAAAGCCCTATTTCTAGGGCATTTTCGCAGACATTCATTTGTGCTGAAAATTACTTTCTAGCACTCACCCTGCAAGTATAGCATATTATAGAAATAATGCAAATTTTCTGTGCATAACCCCCTTAATCCCCCTTACAACAAGGGGGAAATCGGAGAAAGCCCCTCTCTTGTAGTAAGAGAGGGGTTGGGGTGAGTTATGGATTTCGCCCCGCTTGTATCTCCTTTATATAGTATTCCCCTTTTTCCTTGAAAGAAGGGTCCAGTTTTATAATTTCCTCCAGAGTTTGAACAGCTTCTGTCCTTCTGTTTGCTTGTAAGTAGGCGGCTGTGAGTGTGATGCGATGCTGTAAATTGGTGGGGTCCAGTTGCACTCTTTGTTTGGCTACTTCGATCAGTTTGTCATTTTGTTTGAGCAAAGCCAGCATGCTAAGGTATCGATCATCAAAAATTATTTTTTCCGGTGGTGTATCGGCAAATATTTTTTGTGCGAGAGATTGATCGCCACCTGCCATTAGAGTCAAACCGTAAATAAATTTCGCTTCTTCGAATGATGGGTTCAGTTCGTAGACGGTTTTGGCAGCTTCAACCGCTTCTTCTGTTTTGCCGTCAAGCAACAAATTGCTTATGAGTTCAAAATATACTTGTTGCTTTGCGGGAGAAAACTTTTTGGCTTCTTCCAACTGTTCCACCGCCCGGCCATACCAACCGAACCTTGAAAGAAAGAGGCCGTAAAAAAGCCGATAGCGGGTATCACTCGGCACTTTTTCTACGTGTTTTACAAAAGCTTTGTCCACTGTGTCAAAAAGACTTTGTTTCAGTTCGGCCGGAGCGTTGGGATTGGCTGCAATATTGATAGCAGTTTGGGAAATATGCTCCAAACTTTCAGCAAAACCAACACCGTATCCAGAAAACGGTTTAGCATAAATATCAATTGTGCCTATTTTCCCTTCATTGTTTAACCGCAAAACTTCCAGCAGATTTTTGTTTTGCCGCCAAGGCAAAAAATCGCCGAAGTACAAAATTAGAATCAAAATTATGAGAATGAGAGACTCCGCCACCGGATGCCATTTTTGCTGTTCAAAAATACTTCTGAATTTTGCGGATATTTTATCCCACAAAGACGAGCTGGTATCAGAAGTATGGGCATGGACATAAGCCAAAATCGTAAAGAATAATATGTAACTGCTTATTTGGTCAAAAACAAATAAATTATGGAAGAGGTAGGCAGACAAAACTCCCAAAATAACGGCTTTGTCTTCTTTTTTCAAAAAATCATCCTTGGCTTTGAGGGTGTAATAAACCAAGAAAAATATTATGGAGAGATAGGAAAGCAAACCCAAGAGGCCTCCGGCTACGAGCCAATCCAAATAAGTGTTGTGGGCCCGATCAAACCACGGTTCCTGATTGTACATCCGCGGATCGTAGTATTTGTTGAACACAAAATTGAAACCTTCCTGGCCCCAACCCAATATCGGCTTTTCCAAAAAACCTTTGGCTGCCATCGGCCAAACGAAATAGCGGCCTTGAGTTTTGATTTCCGAAAAAGACAAAGAAGAAAAGCGGCTGAGCACGGGACTGGATTTTATAAAACTGGTGTTTTTCACAGCCAAAAACAAGCCGACGAAAACAATGAGAGTAATGATGCCGGTTCCAGCTATTTTCCTTATACCGTCGCCTTTTTCCGATTTAAAAAGTAAAAACAAAAAAGCAACCAAAGCGCCGCCGATGAGACCGAGTATCGCTCCTCTGGTAGCAGAATAATATAGAACGATCAAATCCGAGAAAGCCACTAGGCCCAATAAAATTCTCTGCCACTTATGCCGAAATCTTAAGAAAAGCAAAGCGGCAAAAAATACGTGGAAGACCATGTAGATGCCGAGATAAGAAGCGTTGCCGAGTGTGCCGTCTACTCTTACTCCGCCCTGATTGATAGTAATCTTGCCGGCCAATTGCAAAAAAGAATAAGTTGCCATGATAGCCGAGGCACCAAGGCTGGTGGCCAAAAGTCTGTTCCATAATTCTTGAGTTTTCAAGACCGAGCTCATCACCAAAAACAATGCCCCAAGATGCAAAAGAGTGATGTATCCTTCCATTCTTTCATAATTGCTCCAAAAAGCTTTGAACGGATTTACAGCGAAAAAATCTGCCACACCCATTACCAAGAGGAACGCGAAAATGGCGCCCAGTATCCAGGAAAATTTGGGCCGGTATGTCTCATCTCTCACCGCCAGCGCCAGATAGCAAGCAAAAATGATTTCAACAATAATCCTGAAAATAAAGGCCTTGCCAGTGATAAACGGGAAGAAAAGCGAAGACGCAATAACAAGCGGCACAAACGGCACCGCAAAAATCCCAGCCAATATGATGTATTTAAGTTGATTGTTGGACATGGATACCAGTATAGCAAAAATGAAAACGAAATAAAGAGGTGGAAAAAACTTTTTCCTTCTAGTATTATTCCCAAATAATGAAAAAAGTGCATGTTTTCGATCGTCCCGATGAATTGCCTTTGCGTGTAGATTTCGCCGGAGGTTGGCTAGATGTCCCAAAACTTTCAAGAAAAGGAGCTTATATCGTCAATTGCACAATTACTCCAAAGGTAAGTTTGAATAATTGGCCATACAAAAAAGGGTCCGGCCTGGGTGGTTCAGCCGCTCATTCAATACTTATGGGCCACAATTCTGTTTTAACAGAATTAAAAATGGGAGTCGGCTGGCAGGACCCAGCAGTCATATTGGAAACAGGTTTGTGCGTTTGGCGAAGCGGCAAAAAACCTGTATTGGAGATGAAAATTAATCCGGACATTTTGAACCATAAAATGGCCTTGCTGTGGACAAATAAAGACCATTACACGCCGGGACATGTTGACCGCGCCAGGGATTATAATAAAGTAGAGATAGCAGGCAAAATCGCTTTTGACGGAGTGGCCAAAAAGGATATTAAAAAAATATGCAAAAGCATCGATGCCTCTTATAAAATTCAACTATCGGAAGGCATGCAAAAGTTGCCAAAATTCGGCGAAATGGCAAAAAAATACAGTGGCGGCGGGCATGGCGGTTATGCTTTGTATGTGTTTGATAGCAAAAAAACAGGGACAAGTTCCTAAAAAACCCGAACACAGTGGATATAGAGCCTTATATAAGAGAGTACTGATAGATGCCCTCTTATAGAAAAAATCTGTTATTTCTGTTATTATATTTCGTATTATGGAATTAACGGTCATTAGGCCGCGCAAGACTTTTGGTTTGAAAGATGTGAAGGAACTCTGGCAATACAGAGAGCTTCTGTATTTTTTCGTCTGGCGGGATTTGAAGGTGCGCTACAAGCAGACATTTATAGGCATCGCTTGGGCCATATTTCAGCCCTTTATTACTATGGTGGTTTTTTCGATCTTCTTCGGAGGACTGGCCAAAATGCCTTCTGATGGAGTACCCTACCCTATTTTCGTCTATGTCGGCCTTTTATTTTGGCAATTTTTTTCCAGCGCTCTTTCAGATACCAGCATGGCTCTCATAAATAACCAGGCCATCATAACCAAAGTTTATTTTCCCAGACTCATTTTGCCGGTTTCTTCCGTGATCACAAAACTTGTGGATTTTTTTATCGCTACCATAGTTCTGATAGGCCTAATGTTTTATTATGGATACATGCCGCATATTTCCGGTCTTTTGATATTGCCATTGCTGCTTCTCATTACATTTATGGCTTCTGTCGGCTTCGGGCTTTTCTTAGCATCCATCAATGTTAAATATAGGGATGTGAGATACGCTCTGCCTTTTTTTATACAAATAATGTTGTTTATCACCCCTGTTATTTACCCAGCCAGTATTGCTGGAAAATACTCGTATCTTTTGGCGGCAAACCCGATGATGGGCGTGATCCAGAGCGCTAGAGCAGCCATACTCGGCACAGCGCCAATAAACTGGCTGCTGATAAATATTTCGCTCATAGGGACTTTTGCTCTTTTGATATTTGGCATATACGTTTTCAAAAAAACCGAAAGATATTTTGCTGACATAATATAGAATAAAATCATGGAGAAACATATTATCGAAGCAAAAAATATAGGCAAAAGATACAACATCACTCATCAAAGAGGCGGCTATGTTGCCTTACGTGATGTTTTAATGAACGTATTAAGATCTCCATTTTCTTTTTTGAAAACCAAAGTCAAGCAAGTGGCCGGTCTTGCAACCAAAGAAGATTTCTGGGCCCTGAAAGGCATTTCCTTCAACGTAAAGGAAGGAGAGGTAGTGGGGATTATTGGAGCAAACGGCGCCGGTAAATCAACTCTGCTCAAGATATTATCTCAAATTACCCCTCCTACAGAAGGTGAAATTGTGTTGCGCGGCAGAGTCGGCTCCCTTTTGGAAGTTGGCACTGGTTTCCATCCGGAATTGACAGGCAGAGAAAATATATTTTTGAATGGAGCAATTTTGGGCATGAAAAGGAAAGAAATAGCCAAAAAGTTTGATGAAATAGTGGAGTTTGCGGGCATAGAAAAATTTCTGGACACACCAGTTAAATATTATTCTTCCGGAATGTATGTGCGGTTAGCTTTTTCTGTAGCCGCCCACATGGAACCAGATATTTTGATTATAGACGAAGTGCTTGCGGTTGGCGACGCAGAGTTTCAAAAAAAATGCCTCGGCAAAATGGAAGAGATAACGAAAGGCGAAGGCAGAACCATTCTTTTTGTCAGCCATAATTTGGAAGCGATAAAACGCTTGTGTAATCGTTGCATCCTCCTTCGCGCCGGAGAAATCGTAAAGAGCGGTAATACAAGGGAAGTTGTCGACTATTATCTGAACAATGACAGAAGTTTGAACCCTGTCGTTGAGTATACTCCCCATCCCAGCAGTGATGTTCAGATAACCAGAATATCAATTCTTGATAAAAACAAAAAACCAACTGCTCAAATTCCAATCAATGAGCAATTTCATGTGACCGTGGAATATGAGGTATTTAAAGAAATAGAATGGGTTACATTGTGCGTCAGTTTTTTGGCAGGCGAAGATATTTTGTTAAATTTTTTATCAGCGGACAAAGAAGCTAAGCTGGAAACATATAAAGTTGGAAAATACGCGACAGTGGTTACGATTCCCGCTTCTCTTTTCAATTTCGGAGACTATCATATGCGCATATCCATTATGAGGCCTTTTATAGAGCACCTTGATTTGAAGACAGTGGCGTTCGAAATTATAAACGTTGACAATCCGAGAGCTGCGCTAATCCGCAATCAAGCCATAGGCAAAATCGCCTTACCTCTTGAATATAAAACTGAAAAAATAGTTTAGATTGTCAGCATAAAAACTATGGGAACATTGGCAAACAAAATTGTGGGTTCAGTTGACAATTTCATCAACAAACTGATTGCAGAAAAACCCTTTGTAGAGCCCACACATGAAATAAAGGTGAATACACTCAAAGAGTATGCCAAGAAATACTCTCTTGACACGTTCATTGAAACCGGGACATTTTTGGGAGATACCGTATACGCTTTGAGAAATAATTTCAAAAAAATAATTTCGGTGGAATTGAGCTCAGATCTTTGCAATAAAGCCAGGCGGAGATTTGCAAATGATAAGCACATTTCAATACTTCAGGGCGACAGTGGGGCGCTTATGGGATCCATTTTGGACTCCCTCAAAGAACCTGCTTTGTTCTGGCTTGACGGACATTATTCTGGAGGGATAACGGCCAGAGGCGAACTGGATACGCCCATAATCAAAGAACTTGGATTAATACTTAATCATCACATCAAAAATCACGTAATTCTCATTGATGATGCCAGGTGTTTCGTCGGTGAAAATGATTATCCCACAATAAAAGAATTGTTAGCTTTTGTTTCCAAATTGAATAATAATTTAAATGTAAAAGTGGAAGACGATATCATAAGAATATATCCCGGTAAAAAAGATGTTTCTTACAGCGAACCATGGCGCCACAAAACCGAACGTATGTATAAGAAATCAAAAGAAGCCGTAAAATATTTTGTCAGAAAATATTTCGGTTATGACTTAAGATCATTTAGAATAAACTTAAAAGAAGATTATCTGGATCAAAAGCAAATTTTGGAAGGTCGCGCAGTGCATGTCATTTTTGATGTTGGAGCGAATGTTGGACAGACAACCACCAAATACAAAAAAATGTTTCCCAAAGCCCAAATTTACGGATTTGAACCCTTTAGAAGAGCGTTTGAAAAATATGCCAATCATTTCAGAGGAGACAAGAGAATATCCGGCGTCAATGTGGCTCTTTCAAATAAAAACGGGAAGGCAAACTTTTTCGTAAATGATAATCATCCCACCAATTCCCTGCTGCCAATCGACAAGATGGGGCCGATGAATAATTACAAGACCATCCTCCAAGTTGAGGTACCGACGGAAACAATCGATTCATTTTGCGAAAGAAAAAAAATACAAAACATTGGTATCTTAAAAATCGACGTGCAAGGAGGAGAACTCTTAGTTTTGGAAGGGGCAAAAAAAATGTTGGTCAAAGGAGCGATTGATCTTATTTATGCCGAAGTTGAGTTTGTAGCTCTATACGAGAACCAACCTTTATTCGAAGACATTGAAAAATTTTTGAAGCAATATGACTATAAATTTTATAAAAATTATAATCTGTATAATGATAAGAATAACAATCCTGCGACCGGAGATGCTATTTTTTTGAGTCCCAAAATAGCGCTTGAAATGCAAACATGATCAAAATAAAATTAACCACTCATAATTACTCCCCCGAGATCAGAGAGGAATTCCTGAGGCAGACCCCCGGCGGCTCCGGCAAATGGGGAGATTTACAGTTTTTTTTTAACGAGCCAGTGAGTGAATGTGACTATTGGATAATCATTGATAGCATACCAAAAAAAGAATCTGTGCTGTGCCCAAAAAATAATATTATTTTTATTACGTGCGAACCTACTGCTATAAAAAAATATGAAAGAAAATTTCTAAACCAGTTTTCCAAAGTCATTACCACCCAACCAGATGTGCAGCACCCCCATGTTTATCACATGCCCTCAGGCCATGGGTGGTGGCCCAAGAAAAGTTTTGACGAATTATACGGCCACAATGAAGTGGAAAAAAGCAAGTTGATTTCAATCGTCGTTTCCAACAGATCTCAGACAGAAGGGCACAAAAAAAGGCTGGCATTTTGTAAAAATCTGAAAAATTATTTTGGAGATAAAATAGACATTTTCGGCAGAGGCACTCAGCCGTTTGACGATAAATGGGACGTGCTCGCCCCGTATAAGTATTCGGTCGCAATTGAAAATAGTGTTGAGCAAGATTATATTTCGGAAAAATTGACTGATAATTTCGTCTGTTTGACGTTCCCCTTCTATTATGGTTGCCCGAATGTCGGGGACTACTATGATAAAAATTCTTACCAATTGATAGATATTGACGATTTTAAAAAGTCGTGCAGCATGATAGAAAAAATTATCCGAGACCAGAACCATTATAACGAACATTTGAAGCATTTGATTGCGACAAAAAACAAATACTTGGAAGAGCGTTTTATAACGCCGCTTATTGCAAATTTTATAAAAAAAGAATATGGTAATACGGCTTATAATTCGAAGGAAAGAGTTACTTTGAAGCCCGAGAAAAACTTCCAAAAAATCAAGCATGCGGTGATAGATATAAGGAGATTCTTAGCAAAGATTAAGGCAAAATTATGAAAGTAGTCATATTATGCGGAGGCCTGGGCACTCGCCTCAAAGAAGAAACCGAGTTCAGACCAAAACCTATGGTCTATGTAGGCAATAGACCGATACTTTGGCACATTATGAAGATTTACGCCTATTATGGTTTCAAAGATTTCGTTCTGGCCCTGGGTTATAAAGGAGAGATGATAAAAGAATACTTTAACCACTATGAACTGATGAATAACGACATGACCATAGAACTGGGCAAGCCGGAAAATAATATTGTCCACCAGAATCACAACGAGTGCGGCTGGCGCATTACGCTAGCTGATACCGGCGAGAAAACTCTGAAGGGTGGCCGATTAAAAAAGATAGAAAAATATATAGACGGAGATGACTTCATGGTCACTTACGGAGACGGGGTCGGAAATATAAATATTCCCGCCCTGCTTAAGTTCCACAAAAACCACGGCAAAATGGTAACGGTGACCGGAGTTATGCCTCCGATGTCTCGTTTTGGCAAGCTTAAAATACACCAAAATAACAGCGCTTTTTTTATGGAGAAGCCTCCGGAAGAATCTTTTATCAACGGGGGATTTTTCGTGTTCAACAAAAAGGTTTTCAAATATCTGGATGAGGACGATAATTGCGACTTGGAAGCGGGGATCCTGGAAAAGCTCTCCAAACAAAAACAAGTGAAGGTACACAAGCATAATGGGTTTTGGGGATGCATGGACACTCTGAGAGACACGGAGTATTTAAACAAGCTGTGGAATGAAGGAAACGCAAAATGGAAAATTTGGTAAAAAAATTCAAGAATAAGAAAGTTTTGATTACCGGGCACACCGGTTTTAAAGGTTCTTGGCTTTCCAAAATATTATTAAATTGGGGCGCCGAGGTCTCCGGCATCGCTTTGAAACCTCACACCAGCCCGAGTTTATTTGATGCGCTTAAGATAAAAGGCGAGATAAAAAATTATTTCGCAGATATAAGGGACTTCGATAAGATCAGAAGAATAATCGTGAGAGAAAAACCGGAGATAGTATTTCATCTGGCCGCCCAGCCCATAGTAAGAGAAAGTTATGAGAATCCCCTGTACACTTTTGAAACCAATATTGTCGGCACCGCCAATATTCTTCATGCCATCAAAGAAGCAGGTACGGTCAAAGCCGCCGTTATGATTACCACCGACAAAGTTTATAGAAACAACGAATCGGGTCGCCCTTTCAAAGAGGAAGATCATTTGGGAGGTCATGACCCTTACAGTGCTAGCAAGGCCGCGGCTGAGATTGTAATTGGTTCTTATATAAAATCGTTTTTTAACCCGATTGATTATAAAAAAGAGCACGAGACCTTAGTGGCTTCGGTTAGGGCCGGCAATGTAATAGGCGGCGGAGATTGGAGCAGCGACCGCCTGGTGCCAGATATGGTTAAAGCGATTTTTAGAAACAAAAACGTGATTATAAGAAATCCCGAAGCGGTTAGGCCGTGGCAACACGTACTTGAAGCCCTTTATGGCTATGTGCTGCTCTCCACCAAACTTTACGACGGCAAAAAAGAATTTTCCGGAGGTTGGAACTTTGGGCCAAGCAGCAAAAATTTCTTGACCGTGCAAGAATTCACAGAATCGGTTTTAAAAATACTCGGTAAAGGGACTTATGTGACGGAGAGAGATCTTCATAGTCGGCATGAAGATAAATTATTGACCCTAAACTCAAGCAAGGCGCAAAAAGAGTTGGGCTGGCGGCAAAAATTGGGTATCGACCAAACTCTGCGGTTAACCTTCGATTGGTATCAGAGTTTTTATAATAAAGAAAATATTGCTCATATTACCGATGAACAAATAAAATTATTTTTTAAATAAAAAAATGAAGTTTGTAAAAACAAAAATTGAGGGAGTTCATGTAATTGAACTTGAACCAAGAGTTGACGAGAGAGGTTATTTCGCCAGAAACTTCTGCAAAAAAGAATTGGCAGCAGCAGGCATTGATTATGATATCGCCCAAATCAACCGATCATTCACTAATAAAAAAGGCACTATAAGGGGAATGCATTTCCAAAAGGCACCAAAAGAGGAGGCCAAAATTTTCCAATGTTTGCGGGGCGCCATGTTTTATGTGGCCGTTGATTTGCGCGCAAATTCGAAAACCTTCGGGAAATGGGTTGGCGAAGAATTATCCGAGGAAAATAAAAAGATGATACTAGTGCCAAAAGGATTTGGCAGCGGCTATCAGACATTGACTAACAATTGCGGGGTTCAATACTGGGTCTCGGAATTTTATTCTCCGGAATGCGAAGGTGGCATTCGCTTCAACGATCCGTTTTTCAAAATAGAATGGCCGATCCAAAATCCTATTCTCTCCGACAAAGACAAAAGCTGGCCTGATTGGCCGTTGATAAAGAAATGAAAAATGGCAGGAAAAAACAAGCCAGTCTCAGTGCCATGCAATTATAGGGTGCGAATTCACGCGCTGCCAGTTGACAATAGAAAGCTTGCATGCTATCCTCTGAAGAGGAGGTATCGTAGTGAAAGAGATTGCGAGTTTTGAATGTTGGATCTGTGGGAAAATATACGACACCCAGAGTGAAGCGAAGGAATGCGAGGCGAAAGGTCTCATACTTCCGTACTTCAAAATCGGTGACGTTGCCAAATACACGGTATGTGCCGGCTCGGACCGAGACGGTGGATATTACAACACCTACACAGGACAAATTCTAGATATCTTGTTTCGTATGCCGACACAAGGCGTAGGCCAGCGCAGACCGTGTCTGGACCACAAATACGCGGTTTACTATCTGGTGTGCTCCAACAAGGAGCACAATCACGGGTTCTTCGATGAAAAGAGTGTGGTGCTCTTACAGACCATAAGTACCATTAAGGTGGTCAGCGAGGGCAACATGCATTTTAAAGATGGCAGCAACGATCGTTTATCTTGCTTTGATAACAACCCAAGTAAGATTGGGCGAACCGTGACTGCCACCTGGGCTGATTACGCGAAGAGCATTGTTCAGCAAAACCCCCAACTGCAAGATCGGCTCAAGGCCTTTACAGTAGAGCTCAAGAAGTTGGGCTGCATCGACTGAGGATATTTAACTGGCAACTTCGAGTCTGTGTGAGACAATCGTGTCTTGCACAGACTTTTTTTAATTAACTAATATATTTTTAAATTTAGCCACTGAATGGGACATTTGATAAGGTGTTATTACTTCCCTATTTTCAATCATCGTATTTTCGGTATTAGTAAGATGTATTTCTGGTACAACATGAAAATGAACATGGTTTACTGTTTTTGCTGAACTTAAGCCTTCTTTTGTGAAAAGCGACAGGTTATCATGGCCTAATTTGTTCATTAGACTAATGGCTACTTTTTGAAGTTCGGCACTATCGTCGGACTCTTCTTTTGTTAAATCTATAATTTTCTCAACATGTCTCTTGGGTATAACCAAAAGATGGTGTTGATGATATGGGGCCAAACAGACGGTCAATATACAGGTTTTGTTTTCTGTTATTTTCTGGGTATTTATAGCAATATCACAGAACGGACACAAACCCATGGATTCCAAATATTCTTTATACCTCATAGTTTATATATTATCACTCAAAGCCAACTAAGTCAGCACAACATTGACACAAAAGTAAATTTTGAGCAGTATAAGGGAGGACTCCCCTAATCGGGAAATTCTTTCAACAAGGAGCATGAATGAGAATACCGAGATATGACAGCGATCGGGCGGCGTTGGAAACGGTCGTCCCGCTTTCTACCCCGCTTTCCATCTACGTTGACCCATCGAGCGCTTGCAACCTTCAATGCGGTTTTTGCCCGACGGCGGACCGCGATTTGATGAAGCGGGTCCGATACGTGGGGTTTATGAATTTCGACCTCTACCGCAAGATTATTGACAACT
>CAYQUJ010000002.1:24003-37451 GCA_964420745.1 uncultured Candidatus Saccharibacteria bacterium
CAACTTGCAAGAATTTGATCGGCCGGTTCACAAACTGAAACTCTACTGCGATGGCGAGCCGTTGCTCAATCCGCGCTTTGCCGACATGGTTCGCTACGCCAAAGAGAGCGGGGTGGTGAAGAAAATCACCACCACTACCAACGCCTCTCGCCTCTCGCCGGAACTCAACCTTCACATCGTTGAAGCCGGGTTGGACCAAATTAACATCTCGATTTACGGCATGAACGCAGAGCAGTACTTCAACTTTGCCAAGGCCAAAGTGGATTTTGACAGATTGGTAGGCAATGTCCGCCATCTCTTTGAACACCGCGGGCAATGCGAGATGAAAGTCAAAATTAACGGCGACGTGATTTCCAAAGCAGATGAAGCGCGGTTCTATGAAATATTTGAACCGATTGCCGATGGAGTAAACGTGGAGCACGTGATGGCTTGTTGGGTGCAAACTCCGGAGTTCAATCTTTCAGAAAAAGGCCTGATGCCCAATCCCCTCTTGGGTATCCACGGGCAGCAAATCCAGAACGTGCAGGTTTGCCCGTATGTTCTCTACTCCTTCACCATCCACCCTGAAGGCACGGCAAGTGCTTGCTTTCTTGATTGGGGCCGGAAGCTCCTGATTGGTGATGTACGGACCCAGAGCGTGAAAGAAATCTGGGACGGAGCGTCACTGCGAACACATCAGCTAATGATGCTCCGAGGTGAACGCAAGAACCACCCCATCTGCGCCAACTGCGGCCAGATGACTCATGGCGTGGTGCCACAGGACAATGTTGATATTCACAGAGAAATGTTGCTGGAAAAATTCTAGAGCTTAGTGCAAATTCGATAGCCGGAAGCCATGCTCCCATACCGGCCAATTCGGCGGCGCAACCATTCGGTCGCGCCGCTTTTTTCTACCGTCGAGACAAGCCGAAAAGTTTATGATAGTATCCATTTTAATTAAAATAGATATGAGTAAAAAAGCAACCGTTAAACAAGCCGTAATAGTGGCTGGAGGAAAAGGAGAACGTTTGAGGCCGCTTACAAATGATAAGCCCAAACCTATGGTTCTGGTTAATGGGCGCCCGTTTCTGGAATACTTGATAGAGATGTTGAGAGAAAACGGCATAACAGAGGTTCTGCTACTTGTAGGTTATAAAGGGGAGAAAATAGTGGAACATTTCGGAGATGGCTCTAAGTTTGGCATTAAAATTAAATATTCAATAGGAATAGTTGAGGAAAATAACGGAACGCGTTTAAGAAATGCAGCTCACCTTTTGCAGAAACATTTTTTGTTCATCTATGGCGATATATACTGGCCACTAGATTTGGAGAAGCATGTTAATTTTTATAATAAATACAACGCCCTAGGAATGATGACGGTGTACAACAACAAAGATCATCGTGGCGAGTACGGAAAAAAGAATCTTGTGCAAATAACCACTTCTGGCTATATAAACCAATATGGGCCGTTTGAAGATCACATTGTATACTTGCCGACATTCCAAGGGATTGATATCGGCTATTATATTTTAAACAAAAAAGTTGTGGGCTTGATGCCGGAGGAAGATTTTGAATTCCAGGGTGGTTTGGTGTCAGGGAAGCTTATAGCAAACAAAGAATTACTCGGGTTTGGGACAGATCAGTATTATTGCACCTTAACAAACGTAGATTTTTTAAAAAAAGCGGAAAAATTTTTGGCGTCTAAAAAAGTGATTTTTATTAATCATGATGTCTTGGTAAACAAATCAACCAAATCTAAGTTTTCGCACCAAGCAATAGAGGCGTTACGTCTGCTTGAAGATAAAGACTATCAAATTTTTGTCATGGCAAACCTCTCTCATAAATCTATCACCCCTTTATATATTAAAAGTTCTCTCCTTAAGCACAACATTCATATCCAGAAAATTTACTCCTGCCCACATGGACACAAAGACCAATGCGAGTGTCGTATGCCAAAAGCCGGCATGTTCTTTCGGGCTACCGGTGATTATCATATAGACCTAAGGAAAACTATTTTTATAGACCATGACAAGCGAGGGTTGATTATTGGCGAAGAAACCGGTTGCAAAACTTACATAGTATCCCCCAAAAATTCCCTACTTCAGATAGTCAAAAAAATTGTTTCTGCCAAGTAGACATCTTGGTATCTATTGACTTTTCATAACAAATAACATAAAATCCTGTTCGGAAGAAAGGAGTCCTGATGTTCAATAAAGAGCAAGCTAAAGAAATGCTCAGAGGGTATGTTTGGGATGATGGCAAAGTGTTCCCGCTGCTCGAGGGGCCTTACCGTTACCGCATCATGGTCCATTGCACAAAACTGGGCAGACAGAGGGCCCAGTTTGCCAACGGCACTCACCCCTACTTCTGCTACCTTGAACTCATCGCCGGTAGCGGCGACCCAATTCGGGGCGGAGCGAGTATCGTCCCGGTGCTCCCGAACGGCAAGCTCATCATGGTAGTGGAACAACGACCGGCCCAATATGTCTATCACTCCCCAATTAATCCCAAAATCAACGGGGTAGAGGTAGATCTGGGCCAATACGGACCGTACAGTTCTTTGGAGTTCCCCGGCGGGGCCATCGATCCTGGGAAAAGCGTCAAGTCCGCTCTACTCCAAGAACTTTTTGAAGAGACCGGAGTAGTAGAGCAGACCGCAATCTGCTATACCAGAGTGCCACCGATCCATGTATCCGGTTCGGAGATTATCGGAGGACAATTCCTGAGTGTCGTGTTTCTTTCAAGCAGTATCCACGCCGACCATGTGGAAACCGACGGCGGGCTCCAAGTCTTCGCCATGACCGGGGGAATGGTGCAAGAAAATATCTGGCGGGGAGCGATTCGTTCCGGAGCGGCAGCACTGCTTCAGTGGGATTTCTATCGGGAAGTCGTGGGTATGCTTGCCAACCCGCAACACCAAGAGTTCTTGCAACAAATAGGATACTTGGCGATTGAGAAAGTGAAGATCGTCAAAGTCTAGTGTTTTCTAGAGCGAGGAGCTGCGAAAGTGGCTCCTCTTTTTTTGATAATTTTTAGTTGAATTTTAGGGGGTTTTTTGTTAGTCTTGGACAATAAAATGAAGAAAAAAACAATATTACTTATAGGCAAAAACGGGCAACTGGCAGGAGCGCTTCAGGCTAACGCTGAGAATTTTGGGTTTGCAGTCATGGCTTATGACAGGACAGAAATGGATGTTACGAATTGGTCCCAAGTGGCGGAAAAACTGGCTCTGGTAAAGCCGGATATTTTGATAAACACCTCCGCTTATCAAGTGGTCCAGCAGTGCGAGGAAAACCCGCTCCAAGCGATGGCGATAAATTTTTTGGCCGTTCAAAATTTGGCCAGAGTTTGTAAAAAAGAGAATATCATTTTCGTCACCTATAGTTCTGACTATGTGTTTGATGGAGAAAAAGGTGGAACTTATGAAGAAAGCGACACCCCCAATCCCCTGCAAATATACGGGCTTTCCAAACTAGCCGGAGAGCATGCAGCGCTTAGTGTTTATCCAGAAAAATCTTTTGTCATTAGAACTTCCGCTCTTTATGGAGGCAAAAATGGCAGTCCCGAAAAAGGAAATTTCGTTTTGAATATTACAAAAGAAGCTAGCGAGAAGGAAGCAATGGAAGTAAGTAGCGAACAAGTGGTGAGCCCCACCTATGCCGGAGATTTAAGCGAAGCAACGCTTAGATTATTAGCAGAGAGGGCTGATCCAGGAATATACCATTTGGTAAACGAAGGGCAGTGCAGCTGGTATGAATTTACAAAAGAAATTTTCAGGTTGGCTGAAATCAAAACAAAATTATCTCCGATTGACAGGGGGGGTGTATCCGCCAAAGGAGGCGCAACAGTCGGCAAGGTGCGAAGGCCCAAATTTTCCGTTTTGAAAAATACTAAGGCAAAAAAATTGGGCGTGGTTCTTCCCTCTTGGCAAGAGGGGCTGCAATCTTATTTTCAATTTTTAAATTCAATATGATCTGCCCCATCTGTCATTTTAATAAAAGTAGCAGACTGCTTAATTTAAATTGCGGCAATATAGACGGCTCCATCCTTTACCCAACCGCCAAAATAACGGCTTGCCGGAAATGCGGCCATATTTTTAATATCCTTTCTCCAAAAGAAATTTCCAATCTAAAAAAATATTACGATGAGGAGTCGGCTCCGGTAAACATAGGATCTCCGGACAAAGTGGGAGACAAGACGGGAAACATGAGCCCCTTCACTTTAATGCGTTACAACCAACTCTATAAATTAATTTCTCCTTACACTAAAAAAAACGACAGGGTTTTAGATTGCGGCTGCGCCACTGGCGGATTTTTGGAATATTTGTCTCGCAAAGGATTTGATAAATTGGCCGGATTTGAAATAAGCGCGACTTACAGAGATCAGGCCGCAAAGTGGAAAGAAAAAATAAAAGTTGGCGATATGGATCTTTCCATTCCTTTTCCCGATTCCTCAGCGGATTTTCTAGTGGCCGACCAGGTCATAGAACATCTTTCTAAACCGCGCCAAGCTTTCAAAGAAGCCAGGAGAGTCCTGGGCAATGGCGGTTTTTTTTGCATCAGTGTCCCTGACGCTCTCAGGTACAGCAAAAATTATTTTTTTGATTTTTATTGGTTTTTACTCCGAGAACATATCTGCCATTTCGACATCGAACACCTCAAACTGCTGGCAGCTCTGGAAGGTTTTGAGTTAGTAACTTTTGCAAGATACGATACGCCAATGATGACTGAAAAAATGATTTTACCTATTTTAACCGCGATCTTTCGCTCTACCAGTGAAGATAAGAAAGACAAGATTAAGACAAACCAAAAACATTTCCTTCTGAAAAGGCAAACGATTAAATATATCAAAAGAGATTTGAAAAAACTTAAAAACAAAAAGGGAATATTTGAGCGTCTGGCGAAAAGCAAATTGTCGATGTACGCTTGGGGAATAGGCAGAGAGTTTATGTACATCTATGAGTCAGCCGGATTAAAAAAATGTAATATCGCAGGTTTGATTGACGCCAATCCTTATAAACAGCAAAATTATTCAGTTGGCGGCAGGAAAATAGAGAGTAAGTTTATTTTAGATAAAGCAACCAAAGATTCAGCGTTGGTCATAAGTGCTATAGCCCATACAAAACCAATAAAAAATGAGCTGAGAAAAATGGGTTATAAAGGGCAGGTCGTAAATTTTAAGTAAATTTATGATAAAAAAAATTAAAATTTTGCATATCACTCCCCATCTAGGCACCGGTGTCGGCACAGTGGTTTTAAATTATCTGGCAAAAGTCGGTAATAGAACTCCTTTTGAGCACAAGGTGATTTGCCTTGATTACGCGAACCAAAACTCTATCGAAGTTTCCAAAAAAGTCGGCTTTGTCCTTTTGGGCGACATGTCAAAAAACAAGCCCGAGGTTCTCAGAATGATTGCCGAATCCGACATCGTCCTGATCCACTGGTGGAACCATCCCCTGCTTTATGATTTTCTAGTCAAAGAAACACTACCCCCAAGCCGTGTAATTTTTTGGAGCCATGTATCAGGTTCCGTTCCCCCAAACAACTTTACAGACAAAGCTCTTAAATATCCCGACATATTTGCCTTCACCACACCCATAAGCCGCAAGGTTGGTGAGGTGCGATGTCTGCCACTTAAATACAAAAAACGTTTGCGTGATGTTTGGTCCACCGGCGGACTAGAACGCATTAAATCCGTTAAACCAAAAAAACACATTGGGTTTAACGTGGGGTACATCGGCACAGTTGATTACACAAAAATGCATCCCGACTTTCTGGAAATGTGCAACCAAGTCAATATTCCAGATGTGAAATTTATCGTGGTGGGAGGACCGAACGCAAAATTGCTTGAACAAGAGGCTGATAGGCGTGGTATTGGGCATAAATTTAAATTTACCGGTTTTGTATCGGAAGAAGAAAAATGGGATTATCTTTCCACATTTGATGTTTTCGGCTATCCATTGGCGCCTCACCATTATGGTTCTAGCGATCAGGCTTTGCAGGAAGCAATGGGAGCAGGAGTGGCACCGGTAGTGATGAACAACTTGATGGAGAGTTATATGGTGAAAAACCTAAAAACCGGGATTGTCTCTAAAAGTAAAAAAGAATATGTGAGAGGGTTGGAAAAATTGTACCGTGATAAAAAATTAAGAAGCCGTTTATCAAAGAACGCCAAAAAATACGCAACAAAAACATTCTCTTTGAAAAATATGGAAAGAGAGTGGAATAAAATATTTAAAGAAACATTGAAGATTGATAAAACCGAACGAGAGTGGAGTGTTGGAAAAACTAAAAAAAATATATCGTCCAAAGACGTATTTTTAGAATCAATCGGGAAATACAGCAAAAATTTCGCTGGCGACAAAGCTAAAGAAAAAATAAAAAAACTGGCGCAATCTCCAAATTGGCAGTCAAAATCAAAGGGTACCGTACACCAATATAACGCGTTTTTGCCAAGCGACAAATATCTTGCTGAATGGGTAAAATTAATGAGTAAAAAATGAAACTTAACGCCAAAAAAAATATCCTCCTCGTTGTCCTGCCAAACCTACCCAAAGGCAAGACTTTGAAAAAGTCTAAATTTTCCAGATCAAGCACTTTTAAAGCGTTTCCTTGCGGCCTGCTTTCCATCGCCACCTATCTAAAAATAAAAGCGGGAAATAAAACCGATCTGCAGTTTCTAGATTGCAACTTAAATGAAGACGGCTTTATTTCAGAGTTGAATAAAAAATTGAAGCAGTTTAAACCTGAAGTGGTCGCCATATCCATGATGTTTGATAATTCTTACAGACATCTTAAAAAAATATCCGCCCTGATAAAAAAAAGCAATAAGAAAACAGTCGTGGTAGTGGGCGGAATAGCCGCGACATCATCTTGCGCCACCATTCTAAAAGAGCAGAAAAATGTTGACGGGGTTTGTTTTTATGAAGGGGAAATTCCTTTGCTAAACTTGGTAAACAGCGAGAAAATGCTTGATTTTTTGGAAAATGATATTTCATGGGTTACCAGAAAATCCTTAAGGGAGGGCAGACTTCCCCAGAAATCACTGATTAAAAATTTGGATGAAGTGGTAAATATTGACTACAGTTTTGTCGACGTTTCAAACTATGCCATGAGAGAAGCATTTTCTCCATTTGCCGATAAGATAAAGCAGAGGAAACAATTCTTTTTGATAACATCGCGCGGTTGCCCATTCAATTGCGTATTCTGCACCCACTCCGGTGACAAAGATAAGAGCATGCGTTACGCTAGCGTGGAGGCGGTCATCAAACACGTCAAATTTCTAGTATCGAAATATGGAATGAATGTGTTAACTATATACGACGACCAGATACTGTTGAACAAAGAAAGAGCAAAAGAAATATTCCGCAGGTTGGCAAAGTTTAATCTGAAAATTGAAGTTCCGAGCGGCCTATCTGTCGCATTTATGGATGAAGAATTAATAGGGCTTATGAGAAAAGCTGGTATGGATACCGTCTTTTTGGCCATCGAATCGGGATCGCCCTATGTTCTCAACGAAATCATACACAAACCATTAAAGATAGGGATGGTAAAACCCGTGGTGCAAAATTTGAGAAAACACGGTTTTTGGATTCAGGGATTTTTTGTCAGCGGATTGCCGGGAGAAAGGGACGAGCACCGAGACGAAACTGTAAAGTTTATAAAAGAAGTCGGCTTGGATTGGAGTAGCTTTAGCCTGGCAGCGCCACTTAGGGGCAGCGACTTATTTAAAATTTGTGCCGAAAATAATTATATTCAAAAAGGCATCAAAATAGGCGAATTTGATTTTAACAAGTTTATTATAAATACCGCAGAATATAGCGCTGATTACGTCGTTAAAAAAACATACCTTATGAATTTGGATGTAAATTTTGTCAATAATTACAGGATGAAAAACAAAGAATACAAAATAGCGGCGGACGCTTTCAGGAATGTTGCGGCTAGATACCCAAATCACGCTTTCGCCTATTATTATTTGTCAAAAGCACTGAAAGTTTTAAAAAAAGAAAAGGAATCGCATAAGGCCATGAGCAAGTATAAAGAAATTTTAAAAAATGACGTTAGCTGGAGAGAATATGCCGAGTATTTTAATTTAATATATAATAAGCAGTAATATGAAAAAAAATCCGTTCGAACAGTTCCGGACCGATATAATTGAAAGAACCAGATCCTGTCAAAATGACAAGGAGTTCCAAAATGCTAAACAAGCTTTTCATGACAAACTTACAAAATTTAAATATGCTTACAATTTCTATTGGATGGGGGTCCCCATAATCCAGACGCCAGCGGAAACCCAAGCCTATCACGAGCTTATTTGGCAAGTTAAGCCGGACCTTATAATTGAAACCGGTATAGCGTGGGGAGGCTCCATCATCTTTGCCGCTTCCCAAATTAAGCTGCTTGAGGCATGCGGCTACATAAAAAACGGGAGAGTTATAGGCATAGACATAGAAATCAGGCCACACAATAAAAAGAACCTGGCCTTGCACCCCATGACCAAAAAAATTACCATGATAGAAGGTTCAAGCATTGATCCAGAAATCGTAAAAAAAGTTAAGATACTGGCCAAGGGCAAAAAGAGAATACTAGTGCATTTAGACAGCAACCACACCCACGATCATGTATTGGCAGAACTCCGGGCTTACGCTCCCCTGGTGACCAAAGGCAGTTATTGCATCGTTGAGGACACGGGGATAGAAGATGACCCGGCGGAAAATAATCAAGGCAAAGCCTTTGGCAAAGGCAACAATCCCAAAACAGCGGTTTGGGCGTTCCTTAAAGAAAACAATGATTTCAAGATAGATAAAGATTTTGAGGCAAAGCTCATACTTACCGGAGCACCCGACGGATATTTAAAGAAAATAAAATAAATCGGATAAAATGGAAAATAAAGAAATATTAGTAAGTATAGGCCTTCCGGTCTATAACGGGGAAAAATTTATTAAGGAGGCGCTAGATTCTGTTCTTGCGCAAACCTGCACCAATTTTGAATTGATCATCTCTGACAACGCCTCGACAGACAAAACGGAAGCAATCTGCAGAGAATACCAAAAAAGGGATCCTCGGATCCAATATGTTCGGCACGACCAGAATCGCGGCGGTTATTTCAATTTTGGCTACTGTGTCCAAAAGGCCCGGGGTGTGTATTTCACATGGCTTGCCCATGACGATATTTTGGAGAAACGTTTTCTAGAAGAAATGGCTGACTATTTATCCAAGCATGATGAGTGCGTTCTGGCTTCCGGCGATTTTGAATTTATAGATGAATCTAGTTCACATATGTACAACCTGCAACTAAGCAAAACAAGAGAAACTCTAGCTTGGAAATATCGTTGCCGCGAACTGTTCAAATATCCAACAACTTCCAAGATATACGTCCTCATGTACGGTCTTATGAGGACAGAAATGATAAAAAAAGTGCACCCTGATATATTTATGATCAAAATGATTAAAGGGTCTGAGATGCCACTACTTTGCCGCATCGCCGAGGCAGGACAGATCGTTTCTGTGCCAGGTATTTTAAGAAAGTTTAGATTGTACAATGAATCAACCTGCAGAGCAGAATCATTAATCATCAACAAAAAATCTGCGTTGGTTAAGAGGTATATTTTGTTTGTAAACGTGTGCCAGATAAGATTTGATCAAGCAAGGGTGCTTCTACGATCTCGGTATCCGTTACCCCAAAAATTATATGTCCTTTCCTCGGTATACATGGAGTATTTTAGAAATTTCCTAGAGAGATTGATTCGTTTACCCAAAAAAATTTGGTCGTATTTATAAAATGAACATACTAATAATAAGCACCATAGACACCGGTGGAGGCGGAGCGAGAATTCCATGGAATATAATGGCTGGACTCAAAGAAAAAGGCCATAAAGTTTCAATGTTTGTTGGGTATAAAAATTCTAACGATCCCGATGTCCACAAAATACCTCTTAATCCGCTTTATTACCGGCTATCAAAATTTTTTGCCACCGACTTGAGATTTGCTAGAAGCAGTTGTATTTTCAATACAAAAGAATACAAAGGGGCAGATGTGATCAATTGTCACAATATACATAGCGGATTTTTCAATTGGTCTGATTTTCAGAGGATAGTGAAAGAAAAGAAAGTGGTCTGGACCATCCATGATCTGTGGCCAATGACTTCCGGCTATACTGATACTTACAGAAAAAAAATAGATGAACCAAAAAGATTCTTTGGATTTCTGTGGGACAATAGGCCCAAGTTGTTGGAAGAAAAAGAAAAACTTTACAAAAATTCTTTTTTTTATACAGTTGCGGTATCAGATTATATCAGAGAGGAAATTAGACAAAGTGTTCTTGGCCATTTGCCATGCAGACTGATTTACAACAGTGTTGATACCAAGACCTTCAAACCATATAACAAAATTCAAACAAGAAAAGAGCTCGACCTGCCTATTGATAAAAAAATAATCTTATTCGTGGCGCCAAAAGGCATCAACGCCAAGTTAAAAGGCGCTGATTATTTTAAAAAACTTGCAAAAAAATACACCCACAAAAAAGACTGGCTTTTTGTGGCTATTGGGAATGAGCGCCATCGGGACAAAATTAAAATAGAAAATATTCTAGATATTGGTCGCATCTCCGACCGTCTAACTATGGCCAAGTACTATAGCGCAGCGGATGTCTTTTTGTATCCGTCCCTGGCCGACAGTTTTGGGCTAGTAGTGGCCGAGGCAATGGCTTGCGGGCTTCCGGTGGTGTCATTCGACACCGGCGGCATACCTGGCATTATCTCTGATTTGGGGTACATCGCTAAATATGAAAATTTGGAAGATTTAGATAATGGCCTCAATAAAATGCTGAGCATTGACAAAAGAGAATATGATTTGATTAGCGCCAAATGTGCTAAGAGAATAAAAGATGTTTTTCCTTTAAAGAAAATGATCGATAGGTACGAAAATTTATTTTATGAAATTGCTTAAGCAAAAAATCCACCGCCGTTTTAAATTTAAAGATTAAAACTTTCCTAAAATTTCTTTTCTAAAACAAAAACTATCATTTCTGCAAATTTTATTGGCGAATTGGCAAAATACTTATAAAATGCTGTTCTTTTCAAAAATTTTGAAATTGGCCTTATTTCGTAAAACCTGTTATCAAATAATTTTAATAGAAATCGATATAAATTGTTATATATTCCATAAGTTTCTTTCACATTGAAATACTCGCCAGTAATGTTTTTAATTTCTTCGATGCTGAAATGTTGGAAATGTTTTTTTGGGGGGGTGGTTACATCAGTTGGTATAGCTAGTATCAATATTCCATTATTTTTAAGCACTCGTGTAATCTCTTTCACGCAGGTTGGTACATTTTCCCTTTTTATATGTTCCAGAACCGCTATATTTGTAACAACATCAAAAGAATTGTCCGGAAATGGCATATTTTCCATCTCACCGTGTACAAAATTTATTTTCCTTTCTTTGTTGAAAATTTTAGCAAACTCCAGTGCTCTTTTCGAATAGTCCAATGCAAATATCTTGTTACACTTATAGTTCAACTGGCCAACAAAAAAACCATCTCCGCATCCTATGTCTAATATTTTTTTGTCGGAATAATTATTTACTATCTGAATACACTTATCGACATAGGAAAAATATTCATTTCCTCTGAATGAACCCCTCTCGATAAAATAATGATATGGATTTACATATTGACTTTCCTGAGACATTTGTTCAGAAGTTAGTTTTTTGTTGTTGACAATTTCCATAAGTGCTTATTTACCGTTGAACAGATCTGATGAAAAGGTTAAAAATCTCTAATTCAGACGCTTACCAAACCAAATACCCCGCTGGCTCTTTTGAGTAAAAATTTGTTCAGCGATAAAAAAAACTTGTGAAAGATTTTTTTTGAATTCGCCAAGACTATATTTTTTGGAAATAAGATCTCCATGAACTTCGCCAATGAACATGTCAACTTTTGTGTAAATTGCTTTTGATTCAAATATATTTTCTTCTGCTCCTTCTATGTTAAATTTCAACAAATCTATATTTTCAATTTCTCTGCAAATAGTGTCAAACATTTTGGTTTTAACCATCTGAACTTGAGCTAAATTCGAGTGGTTAGATGATAGCGAGGAAGATAGAGATCGATCATTAGTGGTATACAACTCCATTTCTCCATCCGTTGAACCAACAGCCACATCACTAATAATCACCTTTGGATTATTGGAATAATTTTTTATTAAATAAGCAACGTTGTAAGGATTTGGTTCAAAAACATACACTGTTGCTTTTGGATATTTCAAAAGAAAATAAGCAACTGATATTCCCGTGTAGCCCCCAAGATCGAAAATTACTTTTAAATTATCCGATTTCGTATACCAGTCCTCATCCAAAAAAACACTTTTTACAGTCATTAACTGGTCTCTTGTGTTAGGCAATACAAGAATGATTGAATTGTCAAACACTTTAATTTCAAAGCTAATTTCCTGGTCTGTAGCAGGAAAATACAGCCATTTTATAAGCGTAATTTTATCTTTAATTCTCTTCCCAATAAGAAGTAGCCCTAATGTAAATGCAATTTTATTATATATTTTCTCAAAAATATTCATTTATATCTAACCATTATACCAAATTTAATGTAAATAATCAATCCTGTATAAACGTTTTGGTAATAAACAAAAATCCACCTTGATGGATTTTTGTTTATTAGCACATCTTCCTACCTAAAACTGTGCTGTGTAGGTAATAATCACCGCGCCCGCAGAACCCGCATTACCAGCAACTCCACCCATCCCGTATATTCCAGAATAAGTCCCGCCACCTGCACCAGCCACACCATTGCCATTCTGACCTGAACCGATATATGAAGCATCGCCTCCATTTCCTCCGTTATTACCATTACCTCCGTTACCCCCCTGCTTATTTCCTCCATTGCCACCAGGCGAATTACCACCACCACCCCCAGCACTCGGATTATCATCCCCTCCATTTGCGGCCCCTCCGGCACCATAATTATTTGTATCCCCATTTACACCAAGCCCGCCTCCACCTCCAGCTGCCGACCCATATGTCGGACCATTAGCCGCACCTCCACCTCCGCCCCCTCCCTGACCTCCACCATTACTGCCTACCCCACCAGTACCGCCCCCAGATCCAGCGTTTCCACCATTTCCACCATTTGAACCTCCACCTCCGCCTCCCCCATTAGCCCCGCCACTTCCACCAACTCCATTACCACTTCCACCATTGGAACCAGCAGCTATACTGCCACCACCACCAGCACCTCCTCCGTTGCCACCTCCACCAGCACCTCCGGGATAATAACCAGCACCTCCAGAACCCCCATCCGATATACTCGGAGCACCTCCTCCTTGTCCCACTTTTACAACAACCGTAGAACCCAAAGTTGTTGGATCGATTGATTTAATAGCATATCCACCTCCTCCGCCACCACCACCCCCAAGACTTCCGCCCCCTCCTACTGCTCCCCCTCCCCCTCCTCCCCC
>CAYQUJ010000003.1:0-12961 GCA_964420745.1 uncultured Candidatus Saccharibacteria bacterium
CTGTTGAACGCGAAAGGGTCAGGAGATTTTTTGTGGCTTCTGTGCCAGGTTATGCTTCCACTGTTTACATCCCCACTTATAATTCTGATCTTCCCAATGTTTTTGTATCGGCTTCCACGTTCTTAACCAAAGGTTATCTGTTTAATAATTCTTCGGAAGAAATTTCCTTATTGAAAGACAGCAAAGAAATAAATGTTTCGATTACACCCAACTCCGAAAAGTATGCTCCGGGAGATACAGCAGAACTTAGTATCAAGACAACGGGTTCTTCCGGAAATCCACTATCGGCTGAGGTTGCGGTATGGGTGGTAGATAAATCCTTATATGAGCTTATGAGTGATCAAAGGATTTCCATAATGGATGCTTTTTGGTCAAAGAGATACAACGCAACCAATTACAAAAACTCTTTTGAAGGTATTGTGTCTTATGGTGCGGAGAAAGGTTGTTTTATCGGTGATACCAAGGTTTTGACACCCAGTGGGTTAAGACAAATAAAAGATATAAAGGCGGGAGATTACGTTTTGACCAGAAAAAGCGAGTCTGATCAGGCGTTAGTAGAAGCCAAAGTAAAAAATGTCCACTCAATTTCTACCAATGGATACCTTATTCTAAACGGAAACATAAAAGTAACCGCTGAACACATGATGTGGGTGAATAACAATTGGAAAGATGCCGGAGATATCCAAGTTGGAGATTATCTGCTTGATAAAGATGGCAAAGAAGTGAAAGTTGAATCTATAGAATGGCAAGCCGAAAAAGTTTCAGTTTATAATCTTACTATAGAAGGTAAATCAACCTATTTTGCCGGTAATGTTTACGTACATAATGATAAAGGAGATGGTGGTGGCATAAGAGATAATTTTGCCGATGTCGCATATTGGAATCCATACGTTCAAACAGACGCAAGTGGTAACGCTACGGTTAGATTTATTCTGCCGGATAACCTGACAACATGGTTGGCACAAGGTGTTGCTGTCACTCATGATACCAAAGTAGGCGAAAATGCCGCAGACATTTTGGTTACTAAGCCTGTCATAGTACGTCCGATACTGCCAAATATTTTAAGGGTTGGCGATGATATAACCGTATCAACTCTGGCTCACAATTTTACAGGAGCCAGTAAACAGTTTGAAAGCACTTTAACCTTTGACGGAGGTGATGTAATTGGGAACAAATCAGCTTCTATTAATTTAGCTGACAATTCTTTTGCTGAGACTTTGTGGAGATTACAGCCGCTTACTCCGGGAACTGCCACAATTGGCGCTACCTTATCAACTGGAAACTCAGAAGAAAAAGATGTAATTAATGTAAAAATACCAATTAAAAGATTCGGGTATAGTGACAAATCTTCATTTGTTAGCGACGGAGCAGCAACTTTCGATCTGATCAGGTATCCGGATACCGACATTTCTTCTTCAAAAGCCACTCTTCATCTCTCAGCCTCATTGTTCGGTACTCTGTCTCCAGCAATAAATTATCTTCTTCAATACCCATATGGGTGCGTAGAACAGACCACAAGCCGTTTCGTACCGGCAGTTATCATCAAAGAGAATGAATCCTTATTTAAGGATCAGATAGGAGACAAAAACCTTGGCGATATTATTAAAAAAGGCGTGGACAAGCTTTCAAATCTTAAAGATAATGCCGGAGGTTGGGGTTGGTGGTATGGCGAGGTAAATCCATTTATAACTTCTTACGTCATTGAATATCTGAAGAGAGCTGAACGGGCTGGAGCAGTGGTTCCAAGTGATCTTTATGAATCAACCAAACTAAGATTTGAACGGGAATTACCCAATCTTGCAGACCCGGCTCGCAGAATCGCATACATTAATACACTGTCTCTTCTCGGCTCTTCTCTTGGTAGAGAGGAAATAAAGAATTTTGGCACTTCTACTCCCGACATAATAGCCTTGGGACTTATGGCTAACATAAGAAATGGATTTACTAACAGAAACACTAATGGATATGATTTACTGCTTAAAATTGCACACGAAGAAAGCGGTAGAACATATTGGGATTCAGGAACCTGGATGTTCTTCGGTTCCAACGAGGCCTCCACTGCTTTGGCTTTGAGAGCATTGCTCAATGCGGGTGCGCCGGAAAATGTGACTACAGGAGCCGCAAGATATCTTGCCTCAGGAAGAAAATCTGAATACTGGAGTAATACTTTTGGTACAGCTCAGGCAATTGATGCCCTCCTGGAGTTTAGCAAAAAATATGCCAAGGGAGACTCTGTTTCTTACAAAGTTTGGCTTGGAGAAAAAGTCATAAACAGTGGTACACTCCAAGGAGTTTTTGACACCAAAACAATATCAGTAGACCCTAATTTGATCACTCAAGGAAGCAAACTTAGGATAGAACCATCCGAGAGTGGAAAAATTTATTCAACATTCGTTCTTGATCAATTTAGGACCGACAAAAATACTCTTCCAAAGAGCAATGGTCTGAATGTTACTAGAACCTATAGCAGCAAATTCGGCATAGGCGATGTTGTTGATGTTAATATCAGAGTTTCCAATATTCCGCCGGAAAGCCGATATTTGGTAGTAGAAGATGAATTGCCGGCAGGATTGGTGCCTGTAAACAAAAGTTTTGAGAATGAACGCTCATCCTACTACAATGACTACTACTCGTATTATTACTGGGGAGGAGACAGAGAGTATACGGAAAATGGCATCGTTGCTTCATTCAGCTATGTTCCAAGTGATATTGTGGTTTTGTATCAGGCGAGAGTGGTCTCCCGAGGCGTCTTCAATACTCCGCCAGCTCAAGCCAGTCTTATGTATGAACCGGAAGTTAACGGGCGAACGGGTACTAATGTGATTACTATTACTGGTGAAAAATCCAATTCAACATTCAACCAAGGAGATGAATTGAGTATTGCCGAAAAAGTCAAAACTGGTAGTACGAAATACATTTATATCTTAGGAGTCATGGCTATTGCTGCTATAATTTATGGATATGTCGAATACAGAAGAAGGAAAAAATCACAACAACCTCCTACACAAAATACTGTTTAGTCTTATTGCCTTAGCTGTAATATCTTTCCTACTTTATTCAGCTACAAAAACTCAAAACAAAAACGATTCAGCCGAAATTTTTACTGCTACTTCTACCCACCCTGCTTACTTTTTTGAATCAGATACTTTTACTGATGCGATTGAAAGAGTCAAACAAAGTGATAAAAAATATCCTGAACCGATTTTGGGTGGGGTGATCCCTCATCATCTTCTGCCAAGCTTTATTATTGCCGATTTGTTTAAAAATTTGGCAAATCAAAAGCCAGATACGGTTATTCTTATTGGGCCTAACCATTATGAATTAGGTGAAAAACCAATATTATCGAGCGTTGAAGGATGGGAAACTCCTTTTGGATTGGTAGAACCTGACCAGAAAATTCTTAAGGACCTGCATGATAAAAATATAATAAGCTTTGATGAAAAAGTACTTGATCGGGAGCATTCTGTGGGTGGTATCGTACCTTTTCTAAAATACTATATTCCTAATGCCAAAATCGTTCCCATCATTCTATCCGGCAATCTTACAATGGATCAAATAAGGAGTCTTGTGGAAGCTGTAGCTCCAAAAATAAACAAAAAAACTGTTGTGATTGCTTCGGTGGATTTTTCGCACTATCAAATTAAAAGCCAAGCTGAAGCCAATGATGAAATCACTCTTAGACTGATGCAAATGAAGGACTACCCGCAAATTATGAGATTGAACAGCGCTTACGTCGATTCACCGCCTTCAATTATTACTTTGCTTATGATAATGGAGAAAAAAGGTAAAAATGAGTTTAATCTGATTTACCACACTAATGCAGGTGAAATACTCAAAGATACTTCTCATGAAGTAACCAGCTACTTTTCTTTCGTTTTTTGAATTTGTTTTATACCAAATTTATTTTTTGCCTTTGTTTTTTGGCGGAAATGGAGTAAAGTTTGAGGTATGAAATTGAAAGATCTTGAAAAGATCGATTTGCCTCGCGAAAAATTTGCTTTAAAATAATGTGTACGCTATAATGTACATATGAGATTACGAAACATAATATCACTAACAGAAACACGCAAGCGTTTATTTGAAATTTCAGAAGAGGTACAAGAAAAAAATAATCACTTTGTTTTAACTAAGCATGGTAAGCCGTATGCAGTTATTGTTTCGGCTGATGATTTTGAAAAAATGAAATCTTATAAAAGCTAGGAAAATCAAAAACGCCCCACACCCCGCCTGGTGCGTTTAAAATGTTGAAAAACATGAGTAAAAATGGCGGTAGAGCTATGTTTAGCCCCTAACTTTTAAAACAGTTTCGGCAATAATATCCAAAATTTCTTCCATTGTCTTTTTGCCGTTACTTAAAAAGTCCCACAGTTCACCGGCAATGAGTATTTCCTCATGAGCAAAGAACTTTTTGAATTCTATAAGGTAATTAAAAAATCTATTTTTATCATATTCTGTCGATGTTGGAGAGGTTGGATCAAATGGAAAACCAACAAAGAATCTTATTTTTTTATTGGGGTACAATAATTTAAGTGAAGCTTTTCCGTATAATATCTTTTGTTTTTCTCCTCGACCCTCTCCAGAATTAGGGCGTACAGATTTCAGCTCTATAGCTATAATTTCGTCTCTTGCTTCAATAAAAGTGTCTACGGTGAATCCCAAAGAATCAATTTCCGTATCGGATGATGAGTAATCAAAGATTAAATCATCTTCACGTTTTAAATCTGGCTTCTGACTACCAGATTTTAAGTCACGAATTATATTTTCTATATTTGAAGCTTGTAGCGATTTTACTTTTAGTGCATATGCGCCAGTAAACTTTCTTTTATATCCCCCAGATAATATATAAGATATGTTTTCGAATCCTGTTCCAAGTGTTGTGTTCAAACCATGCAACCAACTTGCTATAGCAATCAAGTATGGTGTTTCAATATTCAAAGGCTTAAGTTTGTCCTTGAAGCACTCTAAGAAAGCATCATGAAAAGGTGCATTACGTATTTGCGCACCAATTTCTGGAAAATTTTCAATCCTCCTTAATAGTATATCTTTAACGACTTCACTGATTCTATTTTTCTGATCTTGGTTTAATGCCATAAAATTATTTTAATTTTAAATGAAAAATTATTTCCGAATAAGGAGTTCGATCTCTTTCCGTCCGGTTTAGTACTGGTCGTTTGAATTGATTTACAATTTCCATGCCTGATCTGTCGGCAATTTCTGGGTAAAGATTATATTTATCATTTGCTACTAGAAAAACATCGGGGTCATTTGTTAAATATTTTTTACAATTATTTAAGACATCTGCAATCCCTTGTGCGTAAGACCTTCTGGCCTCCATGCCCTGGCCTTTATAAAGAGGACCAATCTCCAAATCATCTTTTCGTTTAAATCCAAGTAAGTCATAGGCGTAAGCATGTTGTTCATGATAATCAATCTGTCCAACATAGGGAGGTGAGCTAAAAATTCCAGATATTTTCTGTTTTTTGAGAATTTTATAAAATTCTGGGTTTTGTTTTTCCGCTTTTTCAAATATATTTACGGTTCTGGAGTCACCTGTTATCACAGAGTAGTGAACAGGTTTGCGCAAATAATCAAATTCTTTAATACGATCAAGTGTGTCCAGAGCGTAACGATTGAGCATTGATTTTATAGAAAAAAGAGGTTTGCATATCTTCTTGTGTTTGTAGCAATAATAGGTAGCCAGCTGAGGTTCTTTAAGAGTAGCTAAATCACTGTGTGTTGTTGCACGACATGATCTAATTGTTCGGCTTAAAATGAGCGCAAGAATCTTACGCGTTTTGACGTCTTTTTCTTGTTTGATTGTCTGAAAAACATAATCTATTTCTTTGCGAACATTATCCATAAACCAAATATCAAGAAATGATCCCGATTTGTCTTGCCTTATTTTGATTGAGTATCTTTTTAGTAGTTTTTGATAAATAGGTAAAAATTCCTGTTCTTTTTCTGTGGCAAACTTATTTTCGTCAAAATTCCCTTGATTGATTTTGTATCTAAAATTATAACCTGGAAAATGTGTACCATTAAACTTTGCGAGCTCTGCCAAAAGTTCGTTTTCAAATTCTTCGATTTTGTTATCATGTTCGAATGTACCAAGCACATGGAGCATTTTTCTTATGGCGTTTTGCAAATATACATTATCATATCGTGCAGTTTTGCAGCTTGATATCATACAGTTGAACTCCGATACATCTATACCAACAGAATGAACACCCATTTCTAGTGACTGAATAATTGTTGTCCCGGAACCCAAAAATGGATCAAGGATAATATCGCCAGCCTTGAAATACACTTCTTTTTTGAAGTCATCTGTGTGTGTATCTATAAAATACTCAACGAGTTGAGGAATATACTTACCTTTATACGGATGAAGCCTGTGCACATGTTTTGTAGTGTCTTTCTCGCGCAAATTATCAAAGGAAAGTGTCCAGTTCAAATCATCACCAAGATTCTTTTTCCAACTGATCTCGCGTTGACCGTTATAAGATTCATAATATTTTTCTAGATCAGCCAAATCAACCAAAGTTGAACCGTTTTCTCCAAGTTTTTTTACCTTGCCATATTGAACAAGATAGGAAATATTAGTAGGGGACACCTCTTTTTTGAGATGATTGGTTGCCCATTCTGATGCTTTTGAAATAGTTACTAATGACATAAAATTATTTTATCATTTATTAAACTTCTTTTCTTAATACACCAACAACTTTGCCCTGAATCTCGACATTTGTTTCGTAGAGGGGTTTCATTTTTGGATTTGCGGGGACTAATTTAATACGGTTTTTCTCGTGGTAAATTCTTTTTAATGTTACTGCGTTTTTATCTGGTAAATAAGCGACAGCTTTTTCGCCGTCCTCAACTGTTGGTTGTTCCCTTACTATCACAATGTCGTTATTAAAGATTCCGTCATCAATCATGCTTGTGCCAGCAATTCTTAAAGCATAATAATTTGATCCGACAGAGAGCATATTTCTTGGGACATCAATATTTTGTGGATTTCTAATTGCTTCAATTGGACCACCTGCAGCTATAAATCCTATGAGAGAAATTTTTGTCATGGAACTAACATTTTTAACATCGATGGATCTCTTTTGATTTTTTGTTTTTTTGAGGTAGCCAGATTTTTTCATTTCTTCTAAATGTTGGTGGATAGTCGATACGGAGCGGAGTTTTAGTTTTTTCTTTATTTCTTCTAGGGAAGGGGAATAACCTTTTTGGTTAGAATAAAAGTTTATAAAATCCAAAATTTTCTTTTTTTGTGGTGTTAAACTTTTTGTCATATGTTTATTATACTATTAAGACCGAAAGAAAACCGAAAGTTATCCACAGATCTGTGATAAACAATCTTGCAAATTCTTTGTCAAGTTGTAGAATTATATAAATTTTTAATAGAAAATAATCAAAAATAACTATGTCAGAAACAGCCTACTCAAAAAAATTAATAGCGGGGAATAAGACATACTTTTTTGATGTGAAGGAGACGAAGTCGAAGCAAAAATATCTGAAGATTAGTGAGACGAGGCTTCAAGAAAATGGAGAAAGGATGAGAAACGACGTTGCTATTTTTAGCGATCATATAAAAGATTTTCAAAAAGTATTTGAAGAAGCGCTAGTTGAGATTATTAAAAAGTAATATAAAAATGATAGAAAAAGGAACAATCAGAAAAATGGGTCAATATTTTAGAAATGATCCTAAATATAAGAAAGAAATTTTACGCGGAATTAAAGAATTTTTTGGTGACTCTATTACTGATAATGATAATCCATATTTTAATGAGTGGATGATGTATGATTTTAAATTTTCTGACAAAAAAGGAATGTTGGAAAAATTTTATAACGAAAATCCTTTGAGTATTCCGTTGTATAGAAGAGAAATATACAAAACTTTGATGGAAAATTATTATGGTTTCTTTGAAGTTTTAGAAGTTCGAAGATTTGAGGGTTTGACTTTAAAAAGATTAGAGGATAAAAAAATTTTTGATGTATCAGAGATGTCAGCCACAATGGATTTGGATATTGGGGATGTTTTTGTTACCAGAGTAGCTAAAGTGATAGACCATTATGAATTAGTGGGATGTGATACTAAAGTAATAAAAATAAGCCAGTCTAATAACAAAAAAGAAAATGATAAACTTTTTAAAAAATTATCTGGGTTAAAAATGAAAACACCAAAAGATGCAATAAAATTTTTTGAACAATATCTTTAAAATCATATAAAATAAATTTATGGAAAAGAATAAAACTAAAAACAAAAGATGGTATTGGGGGATGTTGGGGTTTCTGGGGTTTTTGGGAGTGCCGGAAGTTTTGACTCAGGATTGGCTGGGGTCATTGTGGCTCTTGTGGTTTCTGTGGTTTTTGTATTTTATTCCTAACCACGATAAAACCCGCCTTCGCTCTGGAGAAGAGCTACGGCGTGGCGAGGGAGGCGATAACGTAACGAATGAAGAAAGGGTGGAGGAGAAGGAGGTGAATTTGACCAGAACTTTGGATTTGTTTAATTCTGATAACCATATTACAAACAATGATGTTGAGAAAGCGCTTGGAGTCTCCAACACCAGTGCCGAGAGATATCTGGATGAATTGGAGGGGAGGGGCAAAATAGAGCAAGTCGGGGAAACGGGCCGGGGAGTGGTTTATAAATTGAAGGTTTAGGCGGTTTGAAATCACCTCATACGGGGTGTGGGGTGTTTTATGACCCCCGTTTTAGTTTATACAACTATCGGCCGTCAGTCCGGATGTATATACCCGTATATACACAACCCCTATTATCTTATTCGTACGAATGGTATAATATAAAATATGGACGAAAAAGAATTGGAAAAAATACTGAAAGCCCTGGCGAACAAACGCCGGCTTTTGATGCTGAAAATTTTGAAAAGCCGGAGGAGGGTTTCCATGGGCACTATGGCCAATATTATAAAATTATCATTCCGGTCCACCTCAAAACATTTTTCCATTTTGTATGCCGCCGATCTTGTCGATAGGGAACAGGACGGATTGAGCATGTATTATTCCTTATCCCTCAAACCGCACAAAGCCGTTTCCTCCGTTCTCTCCATTATCTAATTCGTACGAATGGTATAATGGCTTATTCCATCACACAAAAATTAAAAAGTGGTAAAATTATTTAGTATGGAGACACTAAAAATTTCAAGCAAAGCTTTTGAAGAAGGTGGCAATATTCCGCCGAGATATACTTGCGATGGGGACGATGTAAGCCCACTTCTCCGAATCCAAGGTATTCCCGAAAAAGCCAAGACTTTGGTTTTGATTATGGACGATCCGGATATTCCGGATTCGGTAAAACAGTCCAGAGGCATTGATGTTTTTGACCATTGGGTGAAATGGGATATCCCGGTTACCGGAGACACAATGATTTTTGAAGAAGGACAGGAACCCTCGGGAGTTTCCGGCAAAAATTCTTCTGGTGAGCTTTCTTATCATGGCCCTTGTCCGCCTGACAGGGAACACAGGTATTTTTTCAAAATTTATGCTCTGGATTCTGAGCTGGGTTTGAAGGAAGGGGCAAGCCAAAAAGAAGTTGAAAGGGCAATGCAAGGCCATATTATCGCTTCAGGGGGATTGATGGGCAGGTACAATCGCCAAAAAGTGGTAAAATGAGGACATGATTAAAAAATATATAAATTATTTGAAAGACAACCCGGAGGGGTATTGGTTTAAGAGGAAGCTTTACGGCTGGGGCTGGGTGCCAGTGCGGTGGCAAGGATGGCTTGTCATAGCTGCCGGCTTGGTTATTGTTGCTCTCGGTATTTATGTCGGGGACAGCGATGATGCGCCTGGCGCAGCGTTGTTGGGAGTTTTGCTAATGATCGGACTTATATTATTTTTCGGTTTTTGGAAAGGAGAAAAACCGCGATGGCAGTGGGGAGAACCGGATGATAAAAAATAAGATATAATAGAAGAGTGGAAAATAACTCATACAACTGGTATCAAACATTAATCAAGCCGACGTGGGCGCCGCCGGGGTGGGTTTTTGGGCCGGTGTGGACGGTGCTTTATTGTTTAATCGCGATTTCATTCGGCAAAGTTTTCATCATGTTTTTCCAAAAGAAAATTCCTTTCATTGTTTTATTGCCTTTCGTTTTAAATTTAATTTTCAATCTTGCTTTCACATCAATCCAGTTTGGCCTCAAAAATAATTTACTGGCGGCGGCTGACATTTTATTGGTTCTTGGGACACTGGTTTGGGCGATAATCGCTATTTGGCCGCATATGCGTTGGGTCGCTTATGCTCAAGCTCCTTATTTGCTTTGGGTTGCCTTTGCCACCATTCTCCAACTTACCGTCACTTTTTTGAATATATAAGAATATGAAAAATAAAGAAAGGTAAGACACTCACGCAATGTTGACGTTTCTGGGGAGCCAGTCCATGACTTTCTTCCTATGCTGGTCGAGCGACCACATGTTATTTTTCCGAAACAAAACCTCGTGTTCTTTTTTGAACATTACCAACTGCTCTGCCGACACTTGCGGAAAATTGGCAGGCATATTTTGGTTGAAAGATTCTAAAAATTCAGAAAGAGAAAGCAGTATCTCGTTCAATTTGAGTTCTTTTGGATTATTCTTCATAACCTGTATGATATCATAATTTTATAAAAAATCAATACACTTTGGTTTTCCACATCATATCGCGGCTTTCTTTTTGGTTTGCGCTGGTGTATACTTTCAATATATGGCAAAGAGAGAAGCAACAAATACAAAGAGAAAAACCTCGCGCTCCAGAAAAACAAAAAAGAGGCTTGAGATCAAGCGATTGATGCTTCTCGCAAAACGCGCCAAAAAACGAGCTTAATAATTTAGCTAAATCACATGGCAAAAGGAGACGGACACAAAAAAGAAAAGAGGAAACCGAAAAAGGTCAGAATTAAGTAATGCTTATTAACATACCCAAATATGGCTGGCTCTAAAAACTAGCTATGGTATAATTGCAGGTATTATTATTAGCAATAAAATATGGCGAAAACTAATTCAGCGTTTATGAAGCCGCACACTTTGAGCCCTGAGCTTGAAGCGGTAGTGGGCGCAGGTCCGATGCCTCGATCAGAGGTTGTTTCGAAGCTTTGGGTATATATCAAAGCCCACAATCTTCAAGATTCAAAGGACAAGCGAATAATCAATACTGATGAAAAGCTAAAGAAAGTTTTTGGCGGCGAGAGCAGTGTTCATATGATGAAAATGGGCAAACACATCTCCGGGCACCTTTCTTAATTGTTTCTTAATTACTCCAGGCCAAGCAATAAAATCATAGACCCGACTCCGACAAGGATGGCGGCAAATTGCCAGATTGAATAAACTGGCGATTTTGTCTTACGCAGTTCCGGGATAAGGTCTGAGAGGGCGATGTAAATAAATCCGCCGGCGGTGAGCGGCAAAAACCAAAGAGCCAATGTTTGAATAAAACTGCCGAACAGGAAAACCACCAACAGGCCAAGCGCGGCAAAAAGAGCGGAAATAAAATTCCACCACAATGCCCGCCGCCTGCTGTAGCCGGCATGGATCAAAACGCCGAAGTCTCCGATCTCTTGCGGTATTTCATGCAAGATGATGGCGATAGTGGTAGAAAGGCCGATCGGGATGCTGACCAAATAACTGGCTCCGATAATCACCCCATCAATAAAGTTGTGCACTCCGTCGGAGACAAGTATAAGCTTGCCTATCGGATGCGGATTTTTGCATTCGGAATCATGGTGGTGCCAGTGCAGCGCTTTTTCCAAAATAAAAAATATAAAAATGCCGGCGATAATGAGCAGGGAGACATTGCGAGTGTTTGAAATTTCAGCAAACGCCTCCGGTATAAGATGGACAAAAGCATCAGCAATCAAAGCGCCGACAGCCAAACTGACCAGGACGGAAACATATTTTCGCAACAAATCTTCCCGCAATGACAAAGCAAACACGCCCACAAGCGATATGAGGCCGACTATGACAACGCTTATAATTGAATAAAAATAGGCCTCCATGCTCAAAATTAAATTGGTCCCTTAAGTATAGCATTTTGCACGCCGAGAATGGTATAATGCGTACATGGCCAGTTTTAAGGGAAATGGAACCCTGGCTGATTTTCAAAAATTTATAGAATGCGTTTATGCTGTCCCTGATGACAGGATTTATTCAATCTGGGATCTTTTGACTCAACAGCAAAGATTTGTTATGCGGGCGCTCAAAGGTATTAGAAAAAACAACAAGGAAAAGTTGACGACCAATCTCATCATTTCTTTTTCTTGGCTCATGGCTATTGTGAACCGCCTTCATGTTGACGTGGAAGAAGAAGTTTGGAAACGGTTTCCAATGCTATGTTCATATTGCGGGCATAAACCTTGCGCTTGCAAAAAGATAAAACCGACTGAAAGAGCGAAAGTGAAAGTAGATGATAGCTTACGTCCCAAAACTTTATCTGAATTTCAAAACATGTTCGAAGAAATTTATCCGGAAGGCAAGCGGACTTTGGCTGATGCCGGTGTGCATTTGGCGGAAGAGATGGGGGAAGTGAGCGAAGCTATCCATAATTATTTGGGCCAACACCAACAGAAACAATTTGATAATATAAAATTGGAAATGGCCGATTTTATATCGTGTATTTTTGGTGTGGCCAACTCGGCAAAAATAAATATGGCCAAAGAGCTGGAAAAAGTTTACAACAATAATTGCCACGTTTGCCATAAAGCCCCGTGCATCTGCCGGTTCACCGAAATAGCTCATACCCAAACTTAAGTCGGATTTGTTTTGTGGCCGCGAATGATGTATAGTGAAATTAAATTTCCCGAACGGGATTTTTAATTGTTGGATTTATAACAGAATGGAAATAAGAAACATTGCAATCATTGCTCACGTGGACCACGGCAAGACGGCGCTTACTGACGCTATTTTGAAGCAAACTGGTTTTGGCGAGGAAGGGTTTTCCATGGATTCAAACGCGCTCGAAAAA
>CAYQUJ010000003.1:12971-36500 GCA_964420745.1 uncultured Candidatus Saccharibacteria bacterium
TATTTATTCCAAAAATGCATCTGTGGTGTATAAAGGCACCAAGATCAATATCGTGGACACGCCCGGGCACGCCGATTTTGGTTCGGAAGTGGAACGCATTTTGCGTTCCATTGACTCAGTGCTTTTGGTGGTTGATGCCCAAGAAGGGCCGATGCCTCAAACCCGTTTTGTCTTGAAGAAATCATTGGAAATTGGCCATAAGCCGATCGTAGTTTTGAATAAAATAGACAAAAAAGCGGCCGATCCAAAAAAGGCCCATGATGAAGTTTTTGAATTATTTTTTGACTTGGGCGCCAGCGAGGAACAGCTCAATTTCACGACGGTTTACGCGGTAGCTAGGGAAGGAGTAGTGATGAAAAATTTAGGAGATGAAAGTAAAGACGTAACACCTCTGCTCGACACTATTTTGGAAAAAGTGCCGGTTGCCAAAAACGATAAAGAGGCACCTCTCAGAGCCCAGCCGTTTAATTTGGCTTATGATAATTTTTTGGGCCGTATGGCTATAGCTAGGATTTATGAAGGCACAATAAAAGATGGCCAAAAAGTTTTTGTGAAAAAATCCAGCGGCGAAATCACAGAAGGCAAAATAACCAAACTGTTTACTTTTGAAGGTATCGTGAGAAAAGAAAAAGAAGAAGTTGAAGCCGGCGATATTGTCATGATCGCCGGCCTGCCCAATATTTATATCGGCGATACTATCGTTGATGATCCGAATACAGAAAATTTGCCGGCGATAAGCGTGGATGAACCGACCATTGCTCTAAATTTTTTGGTTAACAATTCTCCTTTTGGCGGCAGAGAGGGCAAGTTTGTGACCGGCCGGCAAATCCGGGAAAGGTTGGAAAAGGAGTTGGAAGTAAATGTCGGATTGAAGGTGGATTTTGACGGTGAAGAAATGAAAGTTTACGGCCGCGGCGAACTGCACATCGCCATTCTTTTGGAAAATATGCGCCGTGAAGGATTTGAGATGCAGGTCTCGCAGCCGCAAGTCATTTTGCGTAAGCAAAATGATGGTGAGCTTGTCGAACCATTTGAGGAAATTGTTGTCGACATTCCCGAAGAAATGCAGGGAGTGGTGATAGAAAAGCTCGGCCGGCGCGGCGCTGTACTCGCAAGTTCCAAACATCATGGCGACCATGTGCGTCTTATTTTTGAAGGGCCGACCCGCGGGCTTTTGGGTTATCGCAACCAGTTTATAATTGACACCAAAGGCGAAGGTATTTTTAGTAGTCGCGTCATCGGGTTCAAACCTTATGCCGGAGAAATCCAAAAAAAGCCGACTGGCTCCATGATTTCTATGGTGAGTGGTAAAGTTTTGGCTTTTGCTCTTGATAATTTGCAACAGAGGGGCACTCTCTATATCGGTCCGGCAACAGAAGTTTATGAAGGCATGGTCATCGGCAATACGGCCAAAGGAGACGAACTTTCAGTCAATCCGACTAAAGGCAAACAACTGACCAATATGCGCGCCTCGGGCTCTGACGACAAAATTTACTTGGCGCCACCCACCCCTATATCAATTGAAAGCGGTTTAGAAATCATGGCCGAAGACGAGTATCTGGAAATCACTCCCAAATCCGTGCGCCTGCGCAAAAAACTTTTGACGGAGCTGGAACGCGTCAAAGCAGGGAAGAAGTAATTAGAAGCTACCTCACTCATTTTTATTTTCTTCCTCACCCCTTACCCCTCTCCCTACAAGGGAGAGGGGAATCATATGCCATTTTGCGAGCACTGCTTGACTTTTTATTTGTTTAAATAATTTTTTATTTTTTCCAAAACTTCTCTGATATTATTTTCAACTTCATCATTCCAAAATCTTATAGTGGTAAAACCGAGCTCTTTAAAATGTTTGTCTCTGACTTCATCGTATTCTCTCGCTTCCTTCGATTCGTGAACGTTTCCATCCAATTCAATTACCAACTTTTTGTTGGCGCAATAAAAATCGGCAATATAACCACCAATGCCGTGTTGCCTTTTGAATTTTACTTTTAACCCATTATTTCTCAAATAAGACCAGAGTTTTTCTTCAGCAGGAGTTTGATTTTTCCTTAATTCTATCCTTCTGTCTTTTAGAATTTTATTATCATGCACCATCGGCATAATTTCTATATTTTACCACATGTGGCAGATGATTCCCTTCTCCTTTGCAAGGAGAAGGGTAAGGGATGAGGTAGAAAAAGAAGCGTTATCTCATCAGTGCCTCCACACCGTCCCAGAGGCCGTCGCCATCGGTGTCGCGGATTTTTGGATTGGTCGCTACGCAAGTATCTTTGGTTTCAGCCGGAATGCATTCTTCAATATAATCTTCCGCGCCGTCTTCGTCTTTGTCCTCTGTGTAGCGTATTAACCTTGCATCAATTTCTTCTTGGCTGGCGGCTCCCTTGTTGGTAGCTCCGCCTTTGGTTGGGCTGAAGGAGAGCAGTTTCCAACCAGTCTCGCTTTTTACAAAAAATATAATGCTTCTAAATCGGCCGTATTGGTCCATATCTTCCGATGATTCCAGCCAAAAATCAGTAGACAAAATTATCTGCTTTTCATCACTCCAAACATTTGTAAAATCTTCTTTTTTCAAAGTACTGCCGTAAGAATAAGCTGAGCCCATTCTCCCTTCGCAGTCAATCCTAAGCTTAGGGTCTTCACAGACCGGAGCGATCTTATAAACCACACTTCTAACACCCTCGATATCTTTGCTTTTGTTATATATGAGATATTTTTGAAAAACGGCCCAAGCCACGTCCTTGGGATCATTTGAAAGAGGCAGAGTTTGCTTGGTAATATTTGGATTAATTTTCACTTTTTCAATGTTAGTCTCTGGACTTTGTTCCTCATTTATTTCTGTGGTTGGAGCAAAAGAAATATTTTTCAAGGCAAAAAACAAGGCCACAACAACAGCCAAAACCCCAATAACTATAAGTATTTTTTTGTTCATATTTCATAGTATAATCAAAATATGAAAAATTTTCCAGTCCTTAATAGAACTATCAAAAAACTCAACACTCCCCAAAAAGTGCAGGATTTTTTGGATAAAGTTCCTTTTAATTTTGAGGAAGAGGCAGAAACTTACATGTCACCTTTGCGGGCTCTTCTCGCAAACAAAATGCATTGTTTTGAGGGAGCGGTATTTGCCTGTCTTTGCTTGAAACGGCACCACATAGAAAATTATCTGATGGATTTGAAGGTAAAAAATTTGAAAAAGGACTTTGACCACACTCTTTGCATTTTCAGAATTAACAAATTTTGGGGAGCTATATCAAAAACGAATCACGCTGTTTTGAGATGGCGCGATCCGATTTACAGGAGTCCGCGTGAGCTTGCCATGTCGTATTTCCATGAATACTTTTTGGATTCGGGAGAAAAAACTTTGCTGTCTTTTTCAAAGCCGTTTGATATTTGGAAAAAATTTGGTGAGGGTTGGATTACAAAAGAAGAAGATCTGGACGAAATAGCCGAGGCTTTTGACGCCTCACCCCATATTGATTTTGTGCCCAAGGAAAATCGCAAATTAGTTAGGAAAGCGGGTAAAACAGAAATAAAAGGAGCCAGTGTGACAGAGTGGCAAAAAAATGTTAGAATGGAGGCATGAAAAATCAAATAACATCATGGTTGATTATAGTCGGTCTCGTTGCTGTTGGTGTCTTAGTCTATGTCTATGGAAGCCGGCCTACAGTGCCGGAAGTTGGGGAAGATGGCAAGATAAGCGGCAGTTATACGATAGAAGGTATTATGGGGTTAAACAAGCCTTATCGATGCACTTTTGAAAAAACTGACGGCACCTCCAGTATTTTGGGAGTGATGCGCGTCCAGGGAGAAAATGCTTACGTGGAATTTAGAATAAGAACCGGTCTCATGAGCGAAGAATTTAACAGTTTTCTTTTGATAAAAGGCGGTGAGGCTTATACCTGGACTTCCCTGCAAAATGTCGGCTACAAATCTGTTGCTGCCAAAAGCGCCTCACGAAACGCCTCGCCGCTAGAGCAAACCCAGATCGTCGGCACTCGGGATAAGGTGGAATATAAATGCGAACCATGGCAATATAAAGATGCTTCTCTTTTTGAAGCTCCAAGTTGGGTCACTTTTACGGATCTCAAATAAAAATATCCACAATTTTCCTTGCTTGACTTTTTGGTTGGCGAGAGTGTAGTATTCTATTTTAGAAGCTGTTAATCCCACTTTAGGCAGAAAGGATTTTGGTAATGGTTCAGTACCGCGCACTTCCAAAAAAGAAAGTTCCAAAACAGGCGCATAGTGAAGGAAGAGCATATCGGCGAAAGAAAAGGCGCTGGCTCCTTAGCAGAAGGAGGCTGGGCCATCCGAACGAACTGGCCATTATTCATTGTTAGCTTGGTGGGGGTTGGGTTAGGGGTCGAGGCCGCTCTGATATTCATCGGAGCGGCCTTTCGCTTGCATTATTTTTTGGTTAGGTGTATAAAATAGGTGGAAGTCCACCTCCCCCAAGCGAAAGGAAATTATGGCACAAGCTCAAGTGGCGGTCCCAACCGCTGTCAAACAACCAAAGGTTGTTGTTGCTATGATTCTATGTATGTCGTGCTGGATGAAAAATCATCCAAACGACGTCGTGCACGGTCTGTGTCATTACTGCCACCGACCGATAACGAAAAAGGAGGGGCGGGAGGAGTAGCGAAATTATCTCCTCATTGTCATTTGAGGGAATCAAGCCCTGCGCGCGTCTGCCGCAGGGTTTTTCTTTTCCCCTCTTAAGGTAAGAGGGGGTAGGGGGTGATATGAAATGTGTTATAATACCATTATGCAAAAGTACCAAAACGCGAAATATATTTTTGTAATTGGCATCGGCGGCTCGGACTTGGCCGGGAAGGCAGTTTGGCGCGCCATGACTTTGCATAAGACAGAGGTAAAGAAAAAGATGTTTTTTCTGGAGTCGCCGGATGCGCGCGAATATGAAGAAGTGAATGATTTTGTCCGGAATGAAATCGTAAGTCCAGAAGAAACAGTCCTAATTGCGATCAGTAAATCAGGCGCGACAGCCGAGACTCTGGAAGCCTTTCACAAAATATTTGATATTTTGTCGGAGAAGTTTGGCCAGCCGATGACGGAGAGGACGCTTGTTATATCCACGCCGGAAACGCCGCTTTGGCAATTGGCGCAAACCAAAAATATAGAATGTTTTCCGTGGCAAGATGATGTGGGTGGTAGATGGAGCGCTTTTACTGTAGCTCATACCACTCCATTGTCTATTGCGGGTTTAGATACGAATGCGTTTGTGGAGGGCGGCAAAATTGCGGACTTGGACAGGGCCAAACAGTTGGCGGAAAAAATTTTTAACAATTACAGTGACGGAAAAGATATTTTGGATTTTTTTATTTTCAATTCGGAGCTGGAAGATTTGGGCAAGTGGTGCCGCCAGCTTATTGCTGAGAGTTTGTCCACTCTTACCCCGACGGTTTCCATGGGTCCAACCGATTTGCATTCAATGTTGGAGCTTTATTTGGGCGGCCCAAAAAACCGGTTCACTATTTTTATAAAGTCGCAGAGAGAGATCGATAACAGTGTCAATGAATCAGCATATGAAAATGTGGTAAAGGCGTACGGCGAAGCCAACTTACCATTCGAAAAATATGAAATGCAGGAAATAAACGAGCATGAGCTGGGAAAATTTATGGCTTTGATGATGGCGATAACTCTTGAACTTGCCCGATTGCTGGGTGTTGATCCGTATGATCAGCCGGCGGTGGAAGAATATAAAAAATCAATAACTCACTAAAATATGCACTCAATTTTATTTGACATAGGCGCAACTAAGACAAGAATGGCCTTTTCAGAAAACGGAGAATTTTTTGAAGAGCCAAAAGTTTTCAAAACTTCCGAAAACTATGATGAGGCCTTAAAAATGTTTGTTGAAACGGCAAAAATTTTGGCAGGGGACAGAAAAATAAAAAAAGTTGTCGGCGGAATGAGCAGGAGTGTAAAAGGGCTTCCTTATGAGAAATTTAAAGAAGATTTGAAGATGGCGTTTAGCGCGGAAGTGGCTGTAGAAAACGATGCGGCGATGGTCGGCTTAGGCGAGGCCAATTTTGGCGCCGGCAGGGGATTTGAAATCGTGGCCTATATTACAGTTTCAACCGGAGTGGGTGGTGTCCGCATTGTGAACGGCAAGATTGACGAAACAACCATCGGTTTTGAACCGGGCAAGCAAATCATGGATATTGATTCAGGCAAAACCTTGGAAGATATGATTTCCGGCAGAGCTCTGCAAGCTAAAACCGGTAAACATCCGAAAGAAATAACCGACGAGGCCGTTTGGGATGAGCATGCCAAAATTTTGGCTATTGGCCTCAATAATATTATTGTTGAGTGGTCTCCTAGTTGTGTGGTGTTGGGCGGCTCAATGATTACTGGCAACCCTTGCATCCCACTCGATAAGACGAGAGAACATCTGAAAGAAATTTTGAAAATTTTCCCCGAGATTCCACCCATCAAAAAAGGCGAGCTCGGAGATTTCGGCGGCTTATATGGCGCTCTAGCTTATCTGAAAGAAATAGTCCGCTTTTAATTGCCTCTGACTTTGAGGCGAGTTTGGCGGTTTTTGTCTAGTTTTGGCAGGCGGATAATGAGCAGGCCGTGCTTTTCTATGGCTTCGGCGGCGTCTACATCTATTTCTTGCGGCAACACTATAGTGCGGGAAAAGGTGCCCCAATAAAGTTCTTTGTGAAAATAATCATCATCGGCCACGGTCCTTTCGCTTTCTCTTCTGCCTTTCAGGGTCACCATGTCTCTGGAAATGGAAACATCCAAATCTTCCGGCTTCACTCCGGCAACCATGGTTTTGATTATGATTTCATTTGGACTCTGATAGACGTCAACAGAAAGCTCGCCTTCTTCCGGTGTGTTATTCATCCAATTGTCCTTAGAAATCTCCATCTCTATTTCTTCTGTTTCTCTGGGTAGGGCAATGGAACCGGTTATTCTTTCAAAAAAAGATCTTTTTTCTTTTGCCATATTTAATGATTTATATTTTTAACTTTTTCAAGGAGGACAATCAGGAAAATAATCAGAATCCAAACTCCGGTGAATACCAAAAATGTGTCACTGCCAAACTTAATTATAAGCAAATTGAAGATAGTATGCAATGCGATAGCCAACCCCAGCCCTGTGAATAAGAAAATTTTTTTCAGCCAAGATTTTTTGTAATAAGCCAGACCAATCATGACTCCGACAGAAGCGGAAGAAGCGATATGCAAAAGCGTGGCTCCCAAAAATCGCGAATTGCCGGTTATTATACTATCGGACACCAGACCTAAATCAATAAGGTTGGAAAGGAACAGAGCATTTTCCAAGGCGGAAAAACCCAAAGCGGCTGTGATCATGTAGATAACAGCATCAATCGGCTCATCCATCTCCTTATATTTTAAGGCGCTCCAATAGGCGACCGCGTATTTAAACAATTCTTCTGTGCCGGCCCACAACAGGACGGTGATGAGCGAGATGCCCGGCAGAGTAGCCGTGAATATAAACTTCTCAATAGGCAGTACCAGAAAAACAGACGCCATACCGCACAGAAAAACTATTATAATTTTACTTCTTGGCTCTGGATGAAGCCGATCTTCTTTGAGCCAAAACCATAACCAAAATAAAGCCGGAAGGACTCCGCCCATCAGGGACAAAAATACGGTATTGAATGCATTCATATATACGAAAATTAAACAGGCCACTTTTCAACCAATAGCAAGCCGTCGCGGTCTCCCATCATGCTCCAGATTTTTTCGGTTATAAAAGGCATAAAAGGGTGGAGAAGTTTTAATTGTTCTTCCAGCAATATTTTCAGAATTCTTTTATCTTCTTCTTTCTTTTTCTTTTCTATTATTATATCAGCAAAGGTGTGCCAGAAGTAGTGATAGATTTTTTCGGCCGCCAGGTAGAAACGGTAACCTTCCATATCGGCGGTAATATCTTTAACTAACTCCCCAAATTCTTCCATTATTTTTTGATCTTCTGGGATCAAATCTCCGGAAGCTTCCGAAAGATTTTCCAAAACAAAACGGGAAGCGTTCCAGATTTTATTGGCAAAATGCTTGTAGGCCTTTATTTTGTTTTCAGCCAGAGCCAGAGAAGTGCCGGGTGTGTTGCCGACAACTAGCGACATCCGCAAGGCGTCGGTGCCGTATTTTTCTGTAAGGTCAAGCGGATTTATGACATTGCCTTTACTTTTGCTCATCTTCCGGCCTTGGGCATCAAGCACCAAGCCGTGCAGGTAAACTTTTTTGAATGGTACTTTGCCGGTTACATAAAGCCCCAACATTATCATTCTGGCTACCCAAAAAAAGATAATTTCGCCGGCAGTTTCCATGACGGTGGTCGGGTAAAATGTTTTGAAATCTTTTGAATCGGGGAAACCCAAAGAAGCAAACGGCCACTGACCTGATGAAAACCAAGTATCAAAAGTGTCGTTATCTTTTTTCATCTCACCGCCACATTTATCGCATTTTGAAACTTTATCCTCCAAGTCAACTACGCCATTGTCGCACTTTGTGCAGAGTTTGGCCGGTATTGGGATGCCCCAAACGATTTGGCGCGAGATATTCCAATCTATAATGTTCTGCAACCAATGAATGGTGATTTTTTTGTAATGTTCCGGCAAGTATTCTATTTCTCCGTTTTCTATTTTCTCCAAGGCCTTATCCGCCAACGGCCTCATCTTTACAAACCACTGGCTTTTTATTTGAGGTTCAATAACTGTGCCGCATTTGTAGCAAGTGCGGACGATATGTTTGTAATTATCATCAATTTTTTCCACCAGACCTTTTTGCTTTAATTTTTCAATTATTTTCTCTCGAGCTTCACCGATTTTCATGCCGGCAAATTCTCCGGCTATGGGTAAAAGCTTGCCTCTCTCGTCTATAATTTGCTCTTTGTCCAAATGATGCCTTTCGGCTATTTCAAAATCAGTATTGTCGTGCCAAGGAGTAATGGTCATTACTCCGGTGCCAAAATCCATATCAATGCTTTCATCTTTTATTACAGTGGCTGTGATGGGGCCGTTTATCCACTCCAACTCCAAAGTTTGCCCGTCTTTGTAATTTTCATACCTCTTGTCTTGCGGATGCATGACCACATATTTATCTCCGAATTTGGTTTCCGGCCTGGAAGTGCCGATCACAAACGGTCCGTATTTTAAATAATAAAACTTATCAACTCTTTCCTCGTCCATGATTTCCAAATCAGAAAAAGAAGTTTGGTGTTTGGGGCACCAACTCACAATCCGATTTCCTCTGTACACCAATTTATCCTCAAAAAGTTTTTTAAAGGTTTGATAAACGGTTTTCACAATATCGTCATCAAGTGTAAATTTTTCCCGTGACCAGTCGCAAGACGCTCCCATGGTTCTGACTTGGGAATTTATATTGGAACGGTTGTTTTGGGTGAAGTCCCATATTTCTTTGTAAAGTTTTTCCGGCGGAATTTCAAATCTGGAACGCCCCTCTTTTTCAAGTTTTTTTTCATAAACTACTTGAGTCTCAAATCCAGCATGGTCATTGCCTGGTAGCCACAAAGTTTTTCTGCCTCTCATGCGGTTGAATCGTGTCATGATATCTTCAATCGTCATTACCAATCCATGCCCGGCATGCAGGTTACCGTTTGCATTGGTGGGGGGCATTATGATGGTGAAAGTTTCTTTTGTATTTTTTGAATTATCTGGATTGAAAAATCCGCTCTCTTCCCATTTTTTATAAATGAGGTTTTCGGTTTCTGTCGGATTATACGGTTTTTTTAATTCTTCATTCATGTTTGTGTTTGTTTTTATAATAATACATCAAAACATTGGTTTGTCATAAGGCGCCTATTATCACGGCTTCTTTTACGGATAGATTTTTAAAGGACAATATTTATTAATATAATAATGTCCTTTAGATTTTATATATAGTTTTATTGACTTTAAATATTTTTTAAAGACATTATTTAGCTATAAAAGACATATTCTAATAAATGGCTAAGAATATGGATATATTTGAAAAATAAAAAATAGACCCTCATTGACTTTTTTTGTCAAACATGTAGAATTGCGGACGTAATACAAAATTCATGTTTTTGAGAAACTATAAATATCAAAAGATAAAAACATTTCTTTCTACGTTATTCACTTTAACAACGCTGCTTTCTAGCGTCTCCCCGATGGTTGTTTCTGCCGATCAAGTCTTGGTTAATTATGGTTTTACCATCAACCCAGAAAGCATTTCATTAAGCGGCATTGTCGGTCAGACCGATCCGATTTGTGGCAAAATGAATGTTCAGAATACCACTTCAAATGGCGATGGTGCGAAAACTATCGTTGTCAAAAACGTATATGGCAGTTCTATAAGAGTATGGGATCAGACGGTCCAGCAAACAGGGGGTTATTTCTTTTACGAAACAGATAATTCAACACTGGAAAGCCAGGTTTGCATTGACCCAAACGGCTTGGCCGCCGGTCTGCATACGGATCAACTCGCTTACAAAATGTACAACTGGGATAATTCGGAAACTTCTGCTCCGGAAAAAATTCTTATTGTTAACTTGACGCTTGCAGAAGCGCCGGTGGAGCCGCCTGTTGAACCGCCAGTGGAACCGCCGGTAACACCGCCCACAAACAATGCACCTACTATCGCTCTTATCGGGACCAACCCTTTTTATGTCACTCTAGGTAGCATTTTCATTGATCCGGGTGCCACTGCCAATGATGCAGAAGATGGAAATTTAACTTCACAAATCGTCAAAACTGGTTCCGTTGATATTCACACTGCCGGTTCATACAATCTCAACTATTCTGTCACTGACTCTGGCGGACTGACCGCTTCGGTTGAAAGAGAAGTTATCGTTGCTTTAAATGCTTGTGTCGTAAGAAACGATATTTGTAGTGGTGGCAACGGCCGACCGGCGATCACGCCGCCAACATCTTTTCCTGATGTGCCTGGAAGCCACCAATATTTTTCAGATGTCCAAAGCGCTTCGTCACAATGTTTGATGATGGGATACACCACGGGTATGTTTGGTGTAGAAGACAATTTAAGCCGCGCTCAAACTGCAGTGGTGTTGACACGAATGCTCCGCTGGGACATTTCAAATCTTCCGAGCACCGCAACTTTTGCTGATGTGGCTATTGATAATATTGAAAGGCCATACGTTGAAGCCATGTACCGAATGGGTTTTGCCGATTTTTGCTCAACAAATCCGCTTTCGTTCTGTCCTTATCAGTCGGTTACCCGTGAGCGATTGTCTATGCTTTTGGTCAGAGTGCTTGGTCTAGATCCTGCTGATGCTCCGACCACTCCGTATTACAGCGATGAACAAAATAATTCGTATTTTCCATATATTCAATTGATGATACAAAAAGGCATTATTGGCGTCTGCACTTCGGATCAAAATAGATTCTGTCAAGGTGCGACAATAGATAGGGGAGAAGCGGCAAGAATTTTCGTCAAGGCCAACAATTTTCTTTTGAATAATACAAACTACTTCTGCCCGCTGCCCGTAAACCATCCGCCGGTTATTACTTTGGTTGGCGCTAACCCATTCAATCTCACCGTCGGCAACACCTTCACCGATCCAGGCGCTACTGCAACTGACCAAGAAGACGGCAACCTCACTTCGGCTATTGTCAAAACAGGTTCGGTTAATACTTCCGCCGTTGGTTCATATATCCTGACTTACACTGTTACTGACTCCGGCGGACTGAGCGCTTCTACAACCAGAACAGTTGTAGTTAGCTCCGGTGGTGGCGGCCCGACTCTGCCGTCTGTCACACTTACGGCCACTCCTCCGACTATTACCGTTGGTGCCACATCAACTCTTTCTTGGACTTCTACAAACGCCAATTCCTGTTCTGCAACTTGGACTACTGCCACTTCAACATCTGGATCGAAGGTTGTATCTCCGGCTACTACTACCAGCTACTCAATTGCTTGCACCGGAAATGGTGGAACTCAAAGCGCCACCACTACGATTACTGTAAATGCCGTCGCCATTAATCATCCTCCCACCATCACTTTGATTGGTGCCAACCCATTCAATCTCACCGTCAACACTCCATTTGTTGATCCGGGCGCTACAGCTACCGATACGGAAGATGGCAACCTAACCTCACAAATTGTCAGAACCGGTTCAGTCAACGCTTCCACTACTGGCACTTATACTCTCACCTACGTCGTCAAAGATTCGGGCAATCTTTATGCCACTACTACCAGAACCGTTAACGTAAATCCGGTGGTCTGCACCGAAAATTGTGGAGGTGGATCAAACTCACCAACGGTTTCTCTGTCTGCCAATCCGAGCAGCATTCTTGCGGGAGCGACCTCAACGCTATCTTGGAATTCTACAAACACTAATTCATGTTCGGCTGTTTGGACTACTGCCACTTCAACATCTGGATCCAAAATAGTTTCTCCGGCCACCACCACTGATTATGCCATTACTTGCACTGGCAATGGTGGGTCAAAAACTGCGACGACAACTATCAATGTAAATCTTGTTGCCAACCAATGCGTAATCGATGTTGTAAGCGACACTACAAATCAAATAGTCGGAGATGGTTTTGCAGTTGCCACATACAACCAAAATCCTCGCTGGACAGCATCGATTCCTGGTGCTACTTGGATATGGAAAACATTTTTTGTTCCAGCTCCTACACAAGATGAAACCCAAACATTTACAAAAACCTTTAATATAACTTCAAAATCTACAATAGATTCCGCTTCACTTGCGGTGGCGGCTGACAACTCTTACGCGGTATCTATAAATGGCGTTCAAATAGGAGCTGACAATACAGAACTTAATTATTTTGATTCTGACAAGGACATCTATAATGTTATCTCCAATCTTAATAACGGCACTAATACGATTTCGTTTACTGTAAAAAATTGGGGTGTTGCAAGTTCGACGTCAGAGACCAACCCCGCCGGACTTCTCTATAAACTTTCTATCCGTACACATGATGAAAATTGTAATGGTATTAGAACCAATACTCCCCCCGTCATCACTCTTCTCGGTGCCAACCCATTCAATCTCACCGTCAACACTCCATTTGTTGATCCGGGCGCTACAGCTACCGATACGGAAGATGGCAACCTAACCTCACAAATTGTCAGAACCGGTTCAGTCAACGCTTCCACTACTGGCACTTATACTCTCACCTACGTCGTCAAAGATTCGGGCAATCTTTATGCCACTACTACCAGAACCGTTAACGTAAATCCGGTGGTCTGCACCGAAAACTGTGGTGGTGGCGGCCCGACTCTACCGTCTGTCACACTTACGGCCACTCCTCCGACTATTACCGTTGGTGCCACATCAACTCTTTCCTGGACTTCTACAAACGCCAATTCCTGTTCTGCAACTTGGACTACTGCCAGCTCTACAGTTGGTTCACAAGATGTTGCACCAAGAGTAACTACAGAATATTCAATATCTTGTACCGGGGCTAACGGGACAGCCTCAGCTACCACTACTGTCACGATAACAACCCCAACTAACCCTCCTGTAAATCCCCCTGGAGGTGGTGGCGGTGGCGGTGGAGGTGGTGGGGGCGGAAACCCAGGAGGGCACAGACGTGACGTAAGCAACTTGTTCGCTACTTCAACCGGAGGCGAGATATTGGGGGCAACCAGCTGCTCATATCTTAGAGATTATCTAAGAAGGGATTGGAATAATGACCCTGTAGAGATGTTGAAACTCAAATCGTTCTTAAATGTCTTTGAGAAAGAGAATCTGTCCTTAACAACTGTCTTTGATCAACCAACTTTTGAGGCGGTTTCCAGATTCCAAGCCAAATATTTTGACGATATCTTAGCTCCTTGGGGCCACAAAGCTCCAACTGGCTTCGTTTACATTTTAACTAAGAAGAAGATAAACGAAATATATTGCAATACTCTTATTACTTTAAGCCAAACTGATCAAGATGAAATAAGAGCTTTCAAAGCGCTTATGGATAGTTACGATGTTCTTTCTGTAGCAGGTGTAAATGGTTCATACGGGTCTGAATATGGAACAGATAAAGTGAATCTATCAGACATTGTGAGTGGAGTGACCGCTGATAGCCCACTTGTAGTAGAACTAAAGGACAGTTCTACTACAGATGACCTTTTGAACAAGTCTGTTGTCAGAAATGCAGCGGTATCTCTCTTTGCTTTACCACAAAAAATACTTGGCAACTGGATATATCTATTGGTCTTCATAGTGTTGTTCATTATTGCTGCTATCATTATCAAGAAATTATTTGACAGTGCTACTACAGAAGATGCTGTGCGATCGGTGGGAGCTGCAGATAAATCTGTCGCGCCAACCAGTAAAGCATCGCCAGTCATAATATTGCCTGGCGCCGGCAAAGACAAAAAGGAAGAAAAAACACCAGATGTTTTGCCTGATGAAGAAATAGTGATAGAAGAGGATGAGATTATCGAAGAAGAACGAAATTAACCCACATCAAGGTTTCCTTTGGCTCTCAGTTCTCCATGTGTTTTATTTTTTAAATACTCAATAAATCCAGCGGCGGCGATCATAACCGCGTTGTCTGTAGTCAGAGATTTTTCTGGTATTAGAATTTTTAGGTCCTGATAATCTGCTTTTAATTTCAAAAAATTTTCTCGCAAAGCTTTATTGGCGATGACACCACCGCCAATGATCAAAGTTTCCGGTAAATATTTTAGAATGGCGGATTTTGTTTTGGAAATCAAAGTTTCTATAACAGCATCCTCAAATTCCCGCGCTACCGCCAATTTTTGAGATTGCGAAATGTTTGGCAACTCTCTTAAATAATAAAGTACTGCTGTTTTTAATCCGGAAAAAGAGAAATTAAAATCTTTGGAGTGTAGCATTGGTCTGGGCAATTTTTTCTCACTATGAATATTTTTGATACGCGCCTCTTCGGCTAAGCGGCTGATCTCTGGACCGCCCGGGTATGGAAGTCCCAACATTCTGGCTACTTTGTCAAACGCTTCACCGACGGCATCATCTTGAGTCTCGCCAATTTTTTCTTTCTCTAGCCAGCTTTTCAAAAAAACCAATTCGGTATGCCCGCCTGATATCAATAACGCCAAAGCCGGGAATTCTATTTTGGATTCCTCAGTTTTATTGAACAAGACAGAAACAATATGCCCTTCCATATGATTTGCTGGTATAACCGCCACACCCCACTTTTTTCCAAGCTCTTCTGCAAACTTGATACCTACCCAGAGCGCTGGCTCCAACCCAGGGCCTACTGTTACCGCAATCATATCTATACCGGGGTTCTCACCATTCGCTGAAAAATTTGCTTGTTTAAGAGCTTGTTCCAAAACAAGCGGCATGTTTTTGATATGTTCTCTTTTTGCTAGGGTGGGGAAAACGCCGCCATATTCCTTATGGATGTCTACTTGGCTATGCACAGCGCTACCAAGCACTTTGAAATCAAGCGAGCTGAGCTCCCCCTTTGCTTCCACAACGCTGACTGCCGTTTCGTCGCAACTTGTTTCGATGCCTAGTATAATCATGGGCTGATATTATCATGTTTTTGTTTAATTTTTCAGGTTTGGATGCCAAAAAATTGCCTCTATCTTTCTACCATCAAAAATATTCCAACCATGTTCTTTTGGATATCCATACTTCGAGTTATTGCTGATGGCTTTTTTATTCCCGACATAAAAGCCGATATGTTTATGTTTAGAACCTTGACCAAAATCCTTTTCTGCCCACACCAGTACACACCCATTTTTAGGTTTTTTAATTTCCTGCCAGCCAAATTCTTTTAAATCTCTAGTTGTGCCGTTTACAGTGGCATGTACTTCTTTAATCAGTTTAAATAAAAATAAAATTGAAGAAACGAAAATGGCGCAAGACAAATTGCCGTTTTCTGTAATATCTTCCTTTTTGCCGTCTATCCTGACATACAAGTTGCGGAACATTTTAGAGCCTACACTGTTTCTTACTACTGCTAAATAAGTATCCATAAAAATCACCGCCTGTTTTTTAGTTTTTGTCATATTTTATTTTAAATCTTCTGAAACAGTAATTTGTTTCCAAAAATCTGTTTCTAAAATTTTTAGATCAATGTCAGTAGTTGCTTGTAAAAGGGTATAAGGTAAGCTCCATTCATCTTTTGTCCTCATTTTTATAAGGGGATAGTCAAATATTTTTTTATTCAAACTATATAAACCAGTAAAAGCATAACCTCCATCATCAAATTTCTCTCTGTATTCTTTAACTGTCAAAAACTTTTTAAGCTTTCCAGTTTCGTCGAGTTCTATCCTGCTACTGTTATTTTCCCGATCAACTTTTTTTACAGTAATTGACCAGATTTCTTTGCTGGCATTAATAAACGCTGTTTTACTATATATGTCGTCTCCCATCATCACCAAAAAATTTTCCTGCAAAACATCCCTCGTTTGCCATAAGGCCATACCCGTACCTCTTATTTCTTTATCCCAGACATAAGATATCTTTTTATTTTGATATGAATTACCAAAAGTCTCTTGAATTTTTTCTCCTAAATATCCAATGACAATAATTACTTCATATACCGATTCTGGTATATTATCCAACTTCCACTGCAATAGATTTTTGCCGTTATACTTTAGAAGTGGTTTGGGCACGTTCAAAGTTAAATTACCCATCCTTTCTCCTCTGCCTGCGGCTAATATTACTGCTTGCATTCTGGTGATTTTTAATAACAACTTATAATATTGGCATATTTTATAAATTTTTTCATACTGACTTCATTTTTATAGCCATTGTTGATGTGGTTGCATAAGGCTGCGAATACAGACAGGTAGTCTCTTTTTCTTGCTGTTTCCAATAAAAAATCAAAATTATCAGTATTAAAATTTTTTCTGTATCCATTGATAATATTTTCTTTTAGACTTAATGGCGCTGTATTTACCAATCTCGCTAGGTCTATAAAAAGAGAACCAATGCTTGGTTTGGACCAATCAAAAACATAAAATTTGTCATTTTTTGAAACCAGTGTATTTTTTGGTTCAAAATCATTATGGCATATAGTTTGAGGACTGGTTTTTAATACCAAATTTATTTCGTGCCAATTTTTGTTTAGACTCAATATTTTGTTATACATTTTTGGTGGTAGAATCTTGCTATGCTTGTTTTTGCTTATCATTCCCCACCATTTATCCCCTCTGTTGAATGTATTTTTAACCAACTTATGATTTTTTGTAAATATTTTATCTTTTTTAATTAGCCAAGCAACCATCATTTTGTATATTTTTGTTTCATCTATTTTTTTAGAATCGACCCATTCACTTATAATCCAAACGTCATCCTTTTCTTTATATGACCCAGATAACTTGAAAGCGTTTAATTTATATTTTTCTAATATATTTTTATAAAAAAATAAATCATCAAGTGATAACTTCTTAATAGCTACTGATAATTTTTTTGCTTTGTTCAAAAATTTTATTTTGTATACATTTTTTGAAAATCCACCGCATTGTTTTATAGATATTTTGCAACGCTTTCTAAGGCCGAGAACTTTTATAACCCTATTCTTATATGGCTCAATATTTTTCATAGGTAAGTTTTTATTATACACAAAAAGGAAAAGGGCGAAACCTACGTTTCGCCCTCGTGCCAGTTTGAACGCCCACCGTTCCAAATAAACAGTCCAAGATGACTTCCTTTGGCAGGCTTGCCTGAGGAAATCATTTTCTCAACAACTTTCCGGTACTTGCCGAGGTAGATCTGGATTGCTCCACCCAAATTGAGTCTGTCAAGCTCTTGCGGATAGAAGAACCGAAAATCCTGACCTTCCCCAAGGATTATTTGGTCGGCAAGCTCTCGATCAATCTCGGCAAAAAAATAACAGTTACCTTTGGGGGAAACCCCTAGAATTTGCAGTTGAAACTCAATTCCGAGTTCTTCTTTCACTTCTCTTGCAGCGGTTTGGAAGAAATTCTCACCCTCTTCGACACCGCCGCCCATCAAGGCCCAACAGTTGGGGAAATGGATCCCATTAACTGGGTCAATCCTGATATCGGGTTTGTCGTCACGTAGTATGAGAAGGAGTTTCCCTTCGCACACCAAAAATAGTTGCATACCGGCAATCTGTTGCATGAAGGAACTCCTCTACATGTTATGATAACTTACATTCGTTATTTAGTCAATATGGGAGATATTGTTTATTTGCACATATATCATATATATGATAAATATATATTGGAGGGAAAATGCATGCTGCAAATCTGTGATTGGCTAACAGGGAAAGATCCAACGGTACGGAATTTTTTATTCAGCGCCGTTCATTACCAAGGTGCTGTCAACCACTCAGACCAGGTTCTGTTGGCGGTAGATGGAGCCGTTGTCATCGGGGGGATGATCCTGCGCACTCGGGAAGTATTCAGCCTTAATGCAGATGAACAAGTCCGTAGCCTGCTTCTCAAAGAGGCACGGAGAAAAAGGGAGAGCTAAGCATGCCGGTAAGACTTCGCCACAGCTTCGGCTGTGGCGATTATTTCTACTTTAATACATTAAATAATAGATTAATTATATGACCGAATATTGTTTTTTGAACGGCAAAATATTGCCGCTAGACGAAGCCAAAGTAAGTGTTCTAGATATAGGCCTTTTGCGGGGCTACGGTATTTATGACGGTCTGGCCGCATTCGGGGGCAAACCGTTTAGATTTGCCGACCATTGGAACCGATTTCTCTCCGGCGCCCATATTTTAAATTTGAATGTGCCGATTACGGAAGAAACAGCGGAAAAAACCATCATAGAACTTTTAGCAAAAAATAATTTCAAAGAGCGCGCCAATATTAGACTGATTTTGACTGGCGGCAAAACTATAGCTGGCATTGAATATGAATTTGAAAATCCGACCTTTTATATGATTGCTGAAAAATGGGAGTCGTTACCGCAAGAATTTTACACAGATGGCGCCAAACTCATCACTTACCGGCACATGCGGGAATTGCCGGAATACAAAACCACAAACTACATCAGAGCCACCAATCTGCAAGATTTTAGAAAAACCGAAAAAGCAGTAGAGATACTTTATACTTACGATGGCGAAGTTTTGGAGTGTGCCACCAGCAATGTTTTTATTGTAAAAGATAAAACCTTGATCACTCCGGCTGAAAATATTTTGAAGGGCATCACCCGCAAAGTTATTTTGGAATTGGCCGAAGGAAAATATAAAATAGAAGAAAGACCGGTACGGGAAGAAGAATTAAAAACTGCCGACGAAGTCTTCATCACCTCTTCTTATAAAGATATTGTGCCGATCGTAAAAATAGATGATTTTGAAGTTGCGGGCGGACAGGTTGGGCCAATCACTAAGGACCTGATGGGGGAGTTTGAAAAAATTATTCAAATATAGTATCTTAAAAACCGAGAGCGGAATGCTACCTGGAGGCAACTCCCGCTCCCTATATGGGGACTGGTGACCAGGCGCCAGTTTGAGCGCAGTTCGCTCACAAACCGGCGGGCTACTTTCCTGCAAAGTGACCCGCCTTTGATTTTTTATAAATTAAATGTTAACATCTAGAATATGTCACAAGATCAACTTATAAGGTTAGTAAATAAAGGGACTGGAGAGGTTTATTGGACGCGCAAAAATAAGCGCAAAGTAGAGCGCAAAATCGAACTCAAAAAGTACTCCAAAAAGCTCCGAAAAAGAGTAGTTTTCAAAGAAGCCAAGAAGTAACAGCAAAATTGTCCTGTTCGCTTAGCCACGCATAATTTTCTGCTGAAAATTTGCTATGCTCGGCTCAGTCATCCTGCGCAAGGCACGCTCACAGGACAATTTTGCTGTTTTCTGTTATATTTTGCATGTTGGGCCTATAGTTCAGTGGTAGAATAACCGTCTCCAAAACGGTTGACCGAGGTTCAAATCCTCGTGGGCCCGCCTTCGGTACGCAGTAGCGTACCTTCGGTGTGGCGAAGCCCGCCAGAAGGGAAGCGAAGGCGACCTTTATAAATTTATGTCTGATTTACACATAGAAAAGATTGTATATTTTGTAAGACATGGTCAAAGCGAAGCAAATGTCGCGCCGGTGTTTCAATCGTCAAATTCTCCTTTAAATGAAAAAGGAAAGGAGCAAGCCGAAAGCGTAGCTTCTCGTGTTGCCAAATTGCAGTTTGAAACTTTAATTGCAAGTCCTTTTCAGCGCGCCAAAGAAACCGCTGAAGCGATAGAAAAAGCTACTGGCAAAAAACCGGAATTCTCAGATCTCTTTATAGAGCGCGTCAAACCAAAAAGTATAAATAGCAGATCTTATGATGACATGGAGGCAAATAATATTTGGAGAGAATGGGAAAAAAGTTTGTACACGGCAGATATGCGCGTTGAAGACGGTGAAAATTTCAATGATCTTGTTGAACGTGCAGACAAAGCTCTAACTTTTCTTACCAATAGACCAGAACAATCAATTGTCGTGGTCACTCACGGTTACTTTTTGCGTACCATTGTAGCTAGAGTGCTGATTGGCAAGTTGCTTTCTGGAGAAGTATTTGAAGCGTTCCAAAAATCAACTGCCACAGAGAATACAGGTATCACGGTGTTGCGTTACCAAACAGGCTTTGAGAGAGATCTGCACTGGCGTCTATGGATTTATAACGATCACGCGCATCTGGGGTAATTATTTTCTATAAAAATCTCTTTACTTCTTTTTGTATCAAACTTATTTTTGGCGGCAACCAAATAATATTTTTATCGCGTTTGAACCAAGTCATTTGACGCTTGGCATATTGCCAAGTTTTTTCTGCCATTTTTTTCTTGAGTTGTGAAGTGTCAAAGGCCGCCTTTGGCTTTTTTTGTGTGGTGTAATATTCCGCGACCATTTTATATTCAAGGCCAATTTCTGACATGCGTTTCCAAGATAAGCCTTTTCGGTGAAGTGTTTTCACTTCCTTCAAAAGTCCCTGCCCAAACCACTTTTCTATTCTTTTATTTATTCTCTTTTTTAATTCTGCCTCTGGAATTTTTATTCCTATTTTTAATGCTTCATATTTCCTGTCTACTAACTGCTGGCTACTGCCTACTAACTTTGGGACACTTCCCAAAGCTTTACAAATTTCAATCGCCCTTACCAGCCTTCTCGGGTTTTGCCTCTCAATTGTTTTTGCTCTCTCTGGGTCCAATTTTTTCAAAATTGCAAAAAGCTCTTCAACTGATTTTTCCTCCAATTCTTTCCTCAACTTTTCATTCGGCGGCACTTCCGGAATCTGTTTGTCTCCGAGCAAAGCGTCAATGTAAAATCCGGTGCCCCCACAAACTATCGGAATTTTATTTCTATTAACAATTTTGACGATCGTCTCATTTGTTAATTTTACAAAATCAGAAGCAGAAAACCGTTTCTTGGGAGAAACAACATCAAGCAAATAATGCTTCACCCCCTTCATTTCTTTTTTGGTAATTTTGCCGGTGCCAATATCAAGCCCTTTGTACACCTGTCTTGAATCGGCTGAAATAATCTCACCACCGTATTTCTTGGCCAAAGCGACAGCCAGATCGCTTTTACCCGAAGCTGTTGGCCCCAGTATGACTATAATTTTAGGTTTATGCATATTGCATTTCTACCAGAAAATTTGATTTTTAGCCAGTTTTAGCTATAATTTTAATAAAGCCAGAGTGTCGAAATTGGTAAACGAACTCGACTCAAAATCGAGCGCTCGCAAGGGCTTGGGAGTTCAAGTCTCCCCTCTGGCACATTATTCCTTTCCTCCCAATTGAGTACGTTCTAAAGTTTGCATTTTGTGGTACCAATCACTGGCCTCATCTTCTTTCATTACTAATTCATTTCCATCTGGACCAAAATATTTTTTAGACACACCATTTGTCTCAGGAATTGAGGTAGTTACAGATTTCCCTATTAACTTTCCTGATCATAATATTCTTTAGTGTATTCTTGATCGCCATCAATATAATTACCTTTGGTTACACCACTAATGCTAATGATTTGACCATCACCATTGAGACATTTTTCACCTTTTGGAAAGGTGCCTTCTTTTTCAATATCTATTTTGGAAAATTGTAGATTACCAAAAATATCATAAGATTCATAACCAATATTTTCTATCCGTTCCCCAAATTTATATAAAAGAACAGATTCCGGTTCTAAATTATCACGAGTATAGTAAGTATATACGTGTCCTATTATTTTTCCGTTTTCAATTATATCAACGCATGATAAGTTTTTAAGTTCAAATTTTTCAGGATTATAAACAAAAGACCCATCTTTAATAGCACCAACATACTCCAAAATCTTTCTTTGTTTTTCTACTTGCTCTGTCGTGACTGGTTTGGCCTTTTCTTGGTTATTTTGACCATTGGGGGCATTTTCCATAATAATTTGATTAATTAGTAATAACTCATGATATATTATGGTAAAATTAATGTAAACAATATTTATGCTAAAATAGCACTATGTCCAACACTTCAAACTTTTATCAAAACTCCATATTTTGGGTAGAGGTGGATAAAATCAAGCCCAATCCCTTTCAGCCGCGGCGGGAATTTGACATTGACGCCATGCGGGCGCTGGCTGATTCCATCAAACAGTATGGAGTGCTGCAAGCTTTGGTTGTTACTCGCAAAGAATATGAAAAAGAAGACGGAGGGTTGGGAGTGGAATATGAACTTATTGCTGGTGAGCGCCGCCTGCGGGCTTCCAAAATGGCCGGGCTTTCTCAGGTGCCGGTAATTATCCGTATGGGTGAGGGCGAAGAAAACAAAGATGACTTGATGAAGTTGGAGTTGGCTATTATTGAAAACGTGCAGAGGGAAGATCTAAACCCGGTAGAAAGGGCCAGAGCTTTCAAAAAATTGGCAGAACAATTCGGTTTCAAGCATCATCACATTGCCCAGAAGATAGGTAAGAGCCGGGTTTATGTTACCAACACTATGCGCATTTTGGATTTGCCGGAAGAAATGCTCACGGCGCTTTCAGAAGGGAAAATAAACGAAGGCCACACTCGTCCGCTTTTGATGTTGATTGATAGGCCGGAAGAACAAAAGGTGCTTTTCCAGGATATTATGTTGCGCAAAATGAACGTGCGCGAAGCCGAACTTGCGGCGCGCAAAATTGCTATAGAAAGAGTTAGAAAATTTAACGCTTCGGTTGATCCGGAAATTTGCGCTCTGGAAGAAAAATTTGCTGAATCGCTTGGCACCAGAGTCAGGATTGAAAAAAAAGAAAACGGTGGCAAACTGATGATTGAATTTTTCTCAAACGATGACTTGGTTGATATTTTGAAAATGCTTCAAAATTCCAAAGAAGAACCGATTGACGACCGAACTCCGGAAGAAATCAAAAAAGCCGAAGATACTCCAATCGACGACGATCTTTACTCAATCAAAAATTTTAGTATTTAATAACAAAAAATAGTTCTTTCGCTCGATACAGAAATTTTTTGCTAAAAATTTCTTTGTCCTCAGCTTTTCACAGCTTCCGGAATCTCGCTCAAGAACTATTTTTTGACTCATAATAATATGAATCATCCAAAACAAGAAAGAACGCTCGTTATCATAAAACCAGATGGGGTTCAGAGGACTCTCATTGGTGAAATTATTAAAAGATTGGAAAGACCAGGATTAAA
>CAYQUJ010000003.1:36510-36747 GCA_964420745.1 uncultured Candidatus Saccharibacteria bacterium
TCGTTTTATGAAAAATTCTTAATATGTTTTTTGGCAAAAGTTGTTTTGGCGTATTCCAGCCACTTGCGGTTTGGATGAGCGTTTTTGTTTGTGACGATTTCCACTATTTCCCCGCCTTTCAAAGTGCTGTCTATGGCCGAGAGCTTGCCGTTGATTTTGACCCCGGACATTCTATTGCCGATGTCAGAGTGTATGGCGTAAGCAAAATCAATAGGGGAAGCGTCTAGCGGCAGATCC
>CAYQUJ010000004.1:0-28099 GCA_964420745.1 uncultured Candidatus Saccharibacteria bacterium
TCAAATTTTTGGCCTCCAAGCGGGCAGCTTCAACCATTTTTATATTTTTGAGGGCTTCCATGGCGAGGTCGGAAACGCCCCATTGCTTCCCTCCTGCCAAATCTCCAGACCCTCTCTGCTGCAAATCGGCCTCGGCCAATTCAAAACCATTTTTGGCCGTAGTAAAAGATTTTAATCTCGCGATAGTTTTTTCTGATTTGCTCTCCGCAAAAACAAAACAGTACGGCTGGTAGGAACTGCGCAAAACTCGGCCTCGAAGCTGATGAAGCTGGGCCAAGCCGAATCTTTCGGCATTTTCAATTATTATAACCGTAGCGTTTGGCACATTGACTCCAACTTCTATCACTGACGTGGCTACCAGTATGTTCGTTTTGCCGTCTTTGAATTCCCTCATTATTTTTTCTTTTTCTGTTGGTTTCAGTTGGCCGGTAATTGACCCCACTTTGAATTCGGGAAATATTTTTTGCTGCAATCTTTCAGTTTCCGATTTTACAGATTTGGCGTTCAGAGCATTTTCTTTGTCTGGATCCGGATCATTTATGCGGGGGCATATGACGTATGCTTGTCTACCGGTCTTCAATTCTTTCCTTATTTTTTCATAAATTTCCTCTCTTTCATGAGGCAAAACAATTTTGGTTTCCGGCAGCTGTCGCCCGGAGGGCAATTCGTCCAAGAGCGACAAATCCAAGTCGCCAAAAATAGTCAGAGCCAAAGTGCGGGGGATAGGGGTGGCGGTCATGGAAAGCAAATGCGGAGCAATGTCAGGTTTACGACGAAGCTGCTTCCTCTGCTTCACCCCAAACCGATGCTGTTCGTCTATCACAATAAAAGCCAGATTTTTAAATTTGACAGTTTTTTGAATGAGAGCATGGGTGCCGATGAGAATCGGAATCTCGCCGTTTGCCACCCATTTCAAAAGTTGGGGTTTTGATATTTTGGTCCACTTATCTCTAGCGGATTTGGATGGGAATTTTTTGGCTCCGCTCCCCGTAATCAAGCCGACCGGTATTTTGTATTTGGCAAAATATTCTATGAAAGATTCAAAATGCTGCTCGGCCAATATTTCTGTCGGCGCCATATAAGCAACTTGAAGGTTGCCAAATTTGCGATCAGGCGGCGGGGTGGAAACGGCGGCATAGGCGGCAGTAGCCGCGACCGCTGTCTTGCCCGAGCCCACATCTCCTTCCAAGAGCCGAGACATCGGATGGCCCATTTTAAAGTCGTCAAGAATAGCTCCGATGACTCTCTCTTGCGCGTTTGTGAGAGGGAAAGGAAAGGTGTTTATGAAATCTGCTATTTCCTTTTTTTCTTTTGAAACAACAAAAGTTTTTTCTTTTTGGGCCAAGTACTTTTCTTTTTGGCGATCAAGCTGCACCAAAAATATTTCTTCAAAGGCAAATCTTTTGCGCGCCACTTCGGCATCTTCTTTTTTGCGAGGGGCGTGAATCCAAATAAAGGAAGTTTTGAGGGAAGGCAAACTATACTTTTTCAAAATATCTTCCGGTACGGGGTCAACCACATTCTCCAAAACACCGCTGCGGAATATTTTTTGCAGGCCATGATAAATCCAGTTTGAAGAAATGCCCCGGCTTTCCGGATAAACCGGCGAGAGATTGTGATCGTCTTCTCCGGGGAACAACGAATCGCTTGTGCCTTCCGGCATTTGAGAAACCTTTTCAATCTTTGGATTTGAAAAATAAAGTTCTCCCTCGCTATCGCTCGGGATCTTCGTTCGCTTCTGGCTCACTCGACCCTCTACGCGTACCAAAGATCCTTCAAAAAACATTTTGGCGATATAGGGTTGGTTGAACCAGACGATTTTTATTTTGCCGGTTGAGTCTTCCAGCTCGGCTGTGGAAATGGGCACCCGCGATCTGAAAGTCTTGGCTGTTTTCAATTTTGATATTTTGCCGAAAACTACCGCGCTCTCTCCGGGCGCCAAAAATTCTATAGCTTTAACGGCGCCAGCCTCGCCATATCTGGACGGAAAATGTCTCAAAATATCCGAAACATTTTTGAGCCGCATCTTGAAGAGCGCTTTTTTTTGGAAAGGCGAGAGCCGAAAAATTAATTCAAGGGGAGTGTCAATTTTTATTATCATTGCTCTGGCGAACTCTCGATATTTATCGTGCCGTCTTCAAATATGGCGTCGGGCGGAAAAGTTTTTTGTTCCGGGCAAACAAATTCGCAATTCGGTCCGGTGCGGCCGACATAAGATCCATCGGGGCACAACTTGGCATCCATCGTGCAAGCCACTGGCTCCGGTTCTTTTGGGTTCTTGTATTCTGTCGGATCGGGATTGTAAATATACAAAAATCCGCCGACCACAAATACAGCCAACACGAAGATAATAATGAAAATTCTGCTTTGCATACCTAAATGCTAGTGTATTGCCGTATTTTTGCAACTTTGACAAGGGTGTAATATGGTATAATCAAGATTATTATCTAACTTAAAAATATGCCATATATATTTTATATTGTTATCGCAGTAGTGCTTCTGGTTGTCTGTTTGCGACAGGTCAACCAATATGAGCAGGGAGTGATGCTCACTATGGGCCGGTTTACAGGTGTCAAAGGTGCCGGCTGGCGGCTGGTTGTCCCTATATTTCAGCAGATGAAAAAAGTGGACTTGCGGGTCAAAGCGGTGGATGTGCCGGACCAAAATGCCATCACCCGGGACAACGTTTCGGTCAAAGTAAACGCCGTTATTTATTACAAAGTATCGTCGGCCGAAAAAGCCATTTTGGAAGTGGAAGATTTTCGCTACGCCATTTCCCAATATGCCCAGACCACTATGCGCAATATCGTGGGCGAAGCGACGTTGGATGAACTTTTGGCCAATCGGGAAAAAATTGCTGAGAGAATAAGAGATATCGTGGACAAAGAAACCGACGCTTGGGGGCTAAAAGTTTCCAATGTGGAGCTCAAAGATGTCAGTCTGCCGCCGGACATGGAGCGTACCATCGCCAAGCAGGCCGAAGCCGAAAGAGAGAAGCGGGCGGTCATCATCACTTCCGAAGGTGAATTGGCCGCTTCCAAAAATATGGCTGATGCTGCCAGAGTTTTGTCTGCATCGCCAGGAGCTTTGCATCTGCGCACTTTGCAGTCCATCAACGATGTAAGCTCCGACAAATCAAACACCGTCGTCTTTGCTGTGCCTCTTGAAGTTCTGCGAGCGCTGGAGGGGTTGAAACATAAAAGTTCGGAATAGAAATAACTCGTTTTGATAAAAGTGTGATTTCGTGCAAGAATGGTGGCAAAGGATGCCTTCGCTAAAGCTACGGCAATCCGAAGGAAGGGTGCGTGAGCGGTTAAACGAACGGATTGCTAATCCGTGACGGCTTTAAAACCGTCCGTGGGTTCGAATCCCACCCCTTCCGCCTTCGGTCCGCAGTAGCGGACCTTCGGCGTGACAAGTCCGCTTTCAACACGACGTAGCTTTAGCGAAGTCGGTCACGATAAAGCTTTCAATTTCGAAAAATATTTGAAATCTGGTTCGGGTAGAGCTTTTATTAAAAAACATTTTGTGTAATAGTATTAATATGAAAAAAGTTATCTATTTTATAATTTTTACAATTATTATTGTAGGGGGAATATATTATTTTATTCCCAAAACTATAGAATCGTGCGGGTTTTTGCCCTCTGGCCGTTCATGTGCAACATGGAGATGTGATAAGGGATTTGCTATGGATGGAATTGCAAAACCAGTTTGTTTATTAGGAGGAGATCCTGTTTTGCAAGTTCCCAATTAACAGTCCCAAACGCATCTAACTACTCCCATCTTCGCCCGACGTAGCTTTAGCGAAGCCGGACTTAATTTTTATATTCCAAAATATCACCGGGCTGGCAATCTAAAGCTTTGCAGATTGCTTCCAATGTTCCGAGGCGAATTGCTTTTGCTTTGCCGTTTTTCAGCACGGAAATATTGGCCATTGTGATGCCGACTTTCTCTGCAAGTTCGGTGACGCTCATCTTCCTTTTGGCCAGCATCACATCAATGTTTATAATTATTGCCATATATTTTTTAAACCGTTAGGTCATTCTCGGATTTTATATCGACAGCGCTTTGTAAAAGTTTTTCAAAAACAGCCGCGGCGGTGGCTATCACGATGGAAATAAAAGTAACCACAATGCTCATAGCAATAAAACCGGCCGGATCTTCATCTGTAATTGATTTAAATGAAAACGATAGTCTTATGTATATTGCCGCCATCACAATTAAGGCGCCTTGTATGATCGCGCAATATTTTATAGTTCTTAAAGTCTTCACGGAATTTAATGAAAATACTTTATTTTGCCCGATATATCTGAGTAATTTAAACGCCTGATATAGAGCAACAAAAAATGGTATAGATGCTACGTACCCGTATATGATGAACGGATCCGAGTAAATACTAAACAGGTCTAAGTTTACAGCTCTCCCCTCGGTCAAGGGAAACCGGATCATGATGAAAAGCGCTACGATTCCGACAAGTACAACTACCACCCGAAGAAATATTGTTGAGCTTCTTTTCATCTCTCCATCTTAATTTATTGCTTATCGTTTGTCAATATGTATTTATCGTTATCTATGGATGCAGGATTTTCCTTGTATATGCGGCGTAATTTCTTTACAATTTATACCTATGCGATACCTGGGCATTGATTTTGGGAGCAAAAGGGTGGGGGTGGCGGTAGGGGACGGTGAGAACCGCATGGCTTTTCCGCACGCGGTAATTTCAAATGACAAAAACTTGCTTCCGGAAATTGAAAAAATAATAGCAAAAGAAAAAATTGAAAAAGTGGTGATCGGCGAGTCCAAAGATTTCAAAGGAGAGCCGAATAAAATAATGGGGGAGATAGAAAAATTTAAAAAGATTTTGACAGAAAAAACAAAATTGGAAATCTTGCTTGAGCCGGAGTTTATGACCTCCGCGCAGGCGGAACATTTGCAAGGCAAAAACGAAATGCACGACGCTTCCGCTGCCGCTATTATCCTCCAATTTTATCTAGACAAAAATTCGCATATGCTATAATTTAGAGCATGAGATTTGAATTTCTCTCCAAATATTTTCCGTTGCCACAGTTTTTGGCCCCTCGCCATATCGGAGTGTCTTTTTCTGATCTAAGTATCAAAGCCATTTCATTTGATAGGACTCTATCAAAACCGGAATTAAAGAAAGCTATCATCCCGTTGGAAAAAGGGACAATAATTGACGGCAAAATTGTTAACACCAGAGAAGTGGCGGCAAAACTTTCTGAAATAAAAGAATTTTTTAATTCGCCCTTTATATTTTTTACTGTGCCGGACGAGCTAACCTTTGTGTTTCAGGTCTTGATACCGATAGGCCGTGGCGGCAACGCGATCGAGAGCGTGGCATTTTCTATAGAAGAGAATGTGCCGCTTGCTTTGGCGGATACTGTATTTGATTTCACGCCTATCAAAATTGCGCAATCGGAAGCCGAATATCAAGCCTCGGTAGTGGTGGCCGCTTGTGTAAAGAAGGAAGTCGAAAAATTTGTAAATGCGATTCACGAAAGCGGCCTAGAATTGGTTGGTTGCATTCACGAATCTCAAGCCATAGCCAATGCAGTCATACTCAAAAAATCTTCAGGCACGTCCTGCATCGTGCATGCTAGAAAGGACAGGGTGGGAATATATTTGGTAAAAGACAATACGGTCCACTTTTCCACTCTCCGGTCTATTTTGGAAGGAGATTACAAAAATCAGTTTTTGGACGAATACGAAAAATTTCTTGAATATTCTTTGAAATATAATACAGGCGACGGACAAGACGTAAAAACAATATTTGTGTGTGGCGAATTTGAATATGCTCAAAAAATAATTGAAGCAATTGCCGGTTCGGACAACCCCGTGAAAAATGCGAAATTGTCAAACATTTGGGCCAACGTGCTCAAAATTGAAGAAAACACTCCCAGCATCAGTTATGAAGATTCTTTAAATCTGGCTGGCCCGGCCGGAGCGGTTTTGTCGGAAATTATATAAATTTTTATGAACCTGCTGCCAAACACAGAAAAAGATATTTTAAAGAAAGGCCTGAAGCGCAGGTTTGCGGTAGTAATCAATATTTTATTGGCAGCATCTTTTTTGATTGGCGTGGCAATGCTCTTGCCGGCATATTTTCTTACTCGGGAGCATCTTGTGTTCATCAATTCTTTTAACTCTGGGGCAGAAACCAAAGATGAGGAATCAATCAAGGAAATTTTGGATTTGCCGAAAGAAATAGAAGTTAAATTGAAATTTTTTGAATCAAATATAGCAAATAGAAGCGGAATGAGTTCCCTGTCCAAAGTCATCTCCTATTTACCAGAAAAAGTTGCACTGGATTCCATAGTGTTTAGCAGAAGTCAGGGCGAAAAAGTAAAGAAAGGCGTTAATGTTGTCATTTCCGGCATAGCAGCTGACAGGGATTCGTTGGTGTCTTTTGGTGCGGCTCTCAAATCGTCCGATGCTTTTTCCGCTGTTGAGATGCCGGTCGGAAGCTTGACCAAAGAAAAGAACTTGCCTTTTTCCATTAATATTTTTATGACAGATTGAAAATGAAAAACTGGATTCCCAAAAAAACATTTCTGATGGTAAGCGCAACTGCGGCTGTATTTTGTGTGGTTTTGTATTTAGCCAGCTTGTTTTTGGTTCTGCTGGAAATAAAAGAAATTGAAGATTACTACAACAATACGGAATCCCAATCCGGCAAAGAAGAAAGGGCTCGAGTGCTCAAATCTATTGCCGAAACCAACAAAGAATATATCCAAACTCTGAGAGAATACTTTATCCAAAAAGGCGATGAGGTGAAATTTATAGAGCAAATAGAAGAAATCGGTAAAAAATCTTCCATTCAGTTTGAAATCAATTCCATTGATGTTAAGCCAAACCAATTAAAAAATTTCAAGGAAGACATTACTGTGAGGATGGACATAGAAGGGTCCTGGCAGAATATAATGAATTTCACAGATATGCTGGAAAAGATGAATTTTGGAATTTTGGTCCAAAATATAAGTTTGGATGCCAAAACCGAGGCCAAATGGTCTGGCACCATCGAGTTTATTATTTTTAGGGAAATTTAAAGTAAAATGAAATTTTCAGCGCTAAAATTTAGAAAAAATAATGGTCCATCACTCTCGTCTCTTCGGCCGGCGCTTTTTGATGTCAATTCGCACTGGTTCGTTGGACTAGGCATCTTTTTTGCCATACTTATCATTACCGCTTTAATAGGCCTCAAACTGTTTTACTTGGTCTATTCGGAAAGTTACAAAAAGGAAACTCCAAGAGAAGTTTTGGAAAATCTGGTGGACATAAACAAATTAAAAAACACTATTGAAAAGAGAAATAATTTTATAATTGGAACTTCAACTCTGCCTGGGGATCCCTCGTTGTAATTTTTGGCTTGCACTGAATCAATCAAAGTGTGCGCGCTGAGGGATTTGAACCCCCGACCTTCGCTGTGTAAAAGCGCTGCTCTACCAACTGAGCTAAGCGCGCATAATGGTATTTATAACACAAATTTACTAAACATAAAATATCTGGTAATCTAAATCTACACTGCCCCCGTAGCTTAATGGATAAAGCAGTACTCTTCTAAGGTATTGATGTAGGTTCGATTCCTGCCGGGGGCACAAATGGAAATCAAAATTTTATACGAAGATGAATACATTCTAGCTCTGGACAAGCCGTCGGGGCTCTTGGTGCATAGTGATGGTCGGAGTGGGGAGCAGACTTTGGTTGATTGGATAAATGGAAATTACCCTGATTTGAAAGAAGTGGGGGAGCCGCAAACTCTCCAAAACGGAGAAGTAATAAAAAGGCCAGGTATAGTACATCGGCTTGATAAAGAAACTAGCGGAATTATTATTGTGGCCAAAACCAAAGAAGCCCATCAGTTTTTGAAAGAGCAGTTTCAAAATAGGCGGGTTGAAAAAATTTATAACGCGGTTGTTTGGGGGAGTTTTTCAGCTGAAAAAATGGAGGGAATAATAAATAAAGAAATAGGTAGGAGTGCATCTGATTTTAGAAAGTGGTCGGCAGAACATGGGGCGAAAGGGGAATTGAGGGAAGCGGTAACGGAATATAAAGTTCTTCTACCTCACCCTGACCCTCTCCTTGCAAAGGAGAGGGAAAACAAACAAGACTTATCCTATTTAGAAGTCAGACCAAAAACCGGCCGGACTCATCAAATCAGGGTGCACTTGAAATCGATTTCCCATCCGGTGGTTTGCGATAAACTTTATGCTTCCGGCAAAGTTTGCGACAAAGAGAGTTGTTTGGGATTTGACCGTCTGGCTCTGCATGCTCTCTCCATAAAATTAGAACTTCCGAATCACACACATATAACAATAGAATCTCCTCTGCCGGCCGAATTTGAAAGTGCCAAAGATCTTTTGAAAAACGGCTAAGAAGTGGTATATTTTCAATATGGAAAATAAGCAGGAGAAATCTCAAATTGCTAAAAGGGAAGAGGAAATACTGGAGTTTTGGAAAGCCGAGGGTATTTTTGAAAAATCTTTGGGCAAAAAATCCCCCAAGGGTGATTTTGTGTTTTATGAGGGTCCGCCAACTGCCAACGGACGCCCTGGTATTCATCATCTGGAAGCTAGAGCTTTCAAAGACATAATCCCGCGTTATAAAACAATGAAAGGATTCCATGTTCGCCGCAAAGGCGGCTGGGATACTCATGGTCTGCCGGTGGAATTACAAGTAGAAAAACAACTTGGGCTCAAGTCAAAAAAGGAAATAGAGAATTATGGCGTGGCGGAGTTTAATAAAAAATGCAGAGAAAGCGTTTGGGAATACTTGGACATTTGGAATAAATTTACCGAGAGAATAGGTTTTTGGGTTGACCAAAAAAACCCATACATTACTTACAAAAATTCTTATATTGAAGCTGTTTGGAATATTTTAAAGAAAGTAAACGAAGATAAACTGCTTTACAAAGATTACAAGGTTGTACCATGGTGTCCCCGTTGTGGCACCGGACTTTCTTCCCATGAATTGGCACAAGGGTACGAAGACGTAAAAGACCTTTCGGTAACTATAAAATTCAAAATTATCGGGGATGAAAATGCTTTTCTTTTGGCTTGGACAACTACACCTTGGACACTACCGGGTAATGTGGCGCTGGCAGTGGGTGAAAAGATTGATTATGTAAAAATCAAAATTGCAGAAGAGTTTTTCATTTTGGCAAAATCCCGTTTGCCAATAATTGAGGGAAATTATGAAGTTGTTGAAGAGATAAAAGGCGAAGATCTTTTAGGCCTTGAATACGAACCACTTTATCCTTATTTGGAGAAAAATGCTCTAAATTCAGAAAAAGAAAAACTGGAAAAAGCTTTCAAAGTATATAATGCCGATTTTGTAACTACCGAAGATGGCACTGGGGTTGTACATACCGCTGTCATGTATGGGCAAGACGATTTTGAACTTGGTAATAAAATTGGATTGCCAAAAGTCCATCTGGTCAAAGAAGACGGAACTTTTAAAGATGGAATGGATTTTCTGTCCGGTCGTTTTGTAAAGGAAGAAGCGACAGATGTAGAAATCATAAAAGATCTGGCTCACCGAAACTTGCTTTTCAAAAAAGAAAAATACGAACACTCTTATCCTCACTGCTGGAGATGTAAAACTCCACTTATATATTATGCTCGCGATTCTTGGTATATAAAAATGTCCAGCTTAAGGGATAAACTTGTTAAGGAAAATGAAAAAATTAATTGGGTACCGGCACATATAAAAGAGGGGAGATTTGGCGAATGGCTTCGAGAAATTAAAGATTGGGCAATTTCTCGTGAAAGATACTGGGGCACTCCTCTACCTGTCTGGCAAAATGAAAAAGGAGAAATTTTTGTTGTAGGCAGTATCGGAGAACTCAAACAAAAAACAAAAAAGAGCGGTAACAAATATTTCACTATGCGCCATGGCGAGGCGGAGACCAATGTTAATGATCTGATAAATTCCGATCCAAAAAATGTCTATCACCTGACCGAAGAAGGAGTAAAACAAGCTCAGATGGCCGCTTTGGATATCAAAAATAAAGGCATTGACCTTGTCATTCACTCGCCGTTCCAAAGATGCAAAGAAACTGCTGAAATTGTAAGAAAAACTCTGGACTTGCCGGAAGAAGCTATGGTTCTAAATTCAGATTTGGGTGAATTTAAAAAAGGCGAAGAACATGAAGGTAAAAAATGGAACGAGTACTGGAAACTATTTGCGAATACCAGGGAAAGATTTGAAAAAGCGCCGGGCGGAGGGGAAACTTTGTTTGATCTAAACAAACGTATGGGCAAGCTGCTTTACAGTCTTGAGCAAAAATATGCTGACAAAAAAATTCTTTTGGTTAGTCACGATGGACCGATTGCTGCTATGCATATGGTGGCCGAGGGGGCGGATCTGGACCGATCGGTGGAAATAAAAGAGCAAGGCCTTTACACATCCGGATTTGCCGAATTTATGGAACTTCCGTTTGTGCCTCTGCCGCACAATGAAAATTATGAATTGGATTTGCATAAACCATATATTGATCAAGTTATTTTGGTTGATGAGAAAGGAAATGAGTTGAAGAGGGTGAAGGAAGTAATGGACGTTTGGTTTGATTCTGGAGCCATGCCCTTTGCTCAGGACGGTCTTTTGCTTGGAAAAGAAATGCAGTATCCGGCCGATTATATTTCAGAAGCTATCGACCAAACAAGGGGATGGTTTTATACATTGCATGCAATCGGAGTGCTTATGGACAAAGGTCGGGCGTACAAAAATGTAATTTGTCTCGGCCATATTTTGGATGCAGAAGGAAAGAAAATGTCTAAGTCGATCGGCAATATTGTGGACCCCTGGCTTATGATCGATAAATACGGCGTGGATGCCTTGCGTATGTGGATGTACACAATCAATCAACCTGGGGACTCGAAAAACTTTGACGAAAAAACTGTAGATGAAATCATCAAAAAGATCTTTAATCTTGTTGAAAATATAATATCTTTTTACGAACTGTATAGAGATAGTAGTATCAAACCGAACAACAAAAGCGGTAATATTTTGGATAAATGGATTCTTGCCTCTCTTAACAAACTCACAAAAGAAGGCGGTCTATCTCTGGATAATTTTCAGGTGTTTGAAGCCGGCAGAGCTATACGTGATTTTGTCGGAGATTTTTCAACTTGGTATATTCGCCGCTCGCGAGATAGGTTCAAATCAGATAACCCTACTGACAGAGAAAATGTGTGCTCGACTACCCATTTTGTTCTTTTGGAATTGTCAAAATATCTGGCGCCATTTATGCCTTTCTTTGCGGAACACATCTATCTGAAACTTAAATTAGAAAATGACCCAGAAAGTGTGCATTTATGCGACTGGCCAGAAGCGGGAAAGATAGATGAGGAAGTTTTGGCGAACATGAAAGAAGTCAGAAAAACCGTATCTTTGGCTCTTGAAAAAAGAATGACCGCAGGAGTGAAGGTCAGACAACCCCTCTCAAGATTGAAGATTAAAAGATTGAAAGATGGAAAAATTGAAAAATTAGGAGAAGAATATTTGGGACTTATAAAAGATGAGGTGAACGTGAAAGAAATTTCGTTTGATGACAAGTTGGAAACAGAAGTAGAGCTGGACACCAATATTACAGAAGAACTGCAAAAAGAGGGGAATGCGAGAGATTTTATAAGAGCCATTCAAGAACTTAGGAAAAATAAAAATCTGATGCCGTCTGACGAAATAGAGCTTTTGGTGGAAACGGATGAAAAAGGCAGAGAATTTTTGGAATCAGTTTCCGCAGAAATTAAAAAACCGACCAATGTCGGTAAGATTGTATTTGAAAATAATGATGGAGAGGAATTGAAAATTGAAAATTATAAATTGAAAATTCAAATTAAATAATCATTTAATTTGTTATGTATCGCAAACATCATACCAAAGGCATAGTTGTTGGAAACCGAATTGAGGGGGATAGCAATAAATACATAGATTTATTTTCCGAAAATTTTGGTTTGGTGAGCGCGCGGGTACAAGGGGCTAGAAATTTGCACTCAAAATTACGCGGTGGCTCGCAGGATTTTTCTCTAGGAGAATTTTCTTTGGTTCATGGCAAAAACGGCTGGAGACTGGTCAGCGCCAGAACCGAAAAGAATTTTTTTGAGATATTCAGAAACTCCCCAAATAAATTAAAAATAGTTTGCAATATACTTAATTTAATTAAGAAGTTAATTTCTGAAGAAGAAACCAAACATTCTTACAATTCTGTTTTTAATATTATTTCTAATTTCTTCGATTTTTTAATAAAAGCCGATGAAGAAGACATCGTCCTCTCCGAATGCCTGACTCTCATACGCATTTTGCATGTATTGGGCTATATGCGGCATGATCCGGAACTTTCCATTCCGATATCTTCTGCGGAAATAGAAATAAAGGATTTGGCCACGATTGCCCCCCGCCGGTCTAAAATGATTGAGCTCATCAACGAATCATTGAAAGCTACGAATTTAACGTGATATAATTAAAAGTCATGCAATATAACGATGAAAAAAATCCTCCTTCACTAAAAGCTTCGGGGGGACAAAGGGAAAAGCTGAATCGGCTTGAAAAAAAGCTTTATTCCAGAGGCGCTCCGAATATAATAGATGCCGGCCGAACCGAACTCAAGGAAGATGTCAAACAAAATGAAGAAATAAAGACCGATTGGCCAAACGTAAAAACAAGCAGTTTTGATGAATTAGCAGCTAAAATGTCCAAAGTGGCGCAAAACAAACATAATTTTGTAAATAAAATCTTTATCGCTTCTTTGGTGTTTTTTGTTGTGGCTGCTGGAATTGCAGCTTTCGTATTTTTGGGTGGCAGCAATCTGGTTTCGTCAAGAAACGTGGATGTTCAAGTTTCGGGGCCGCTTTCCATTCCGGGTGGACAAGAAGTTTCTTTTGATATAGATGTTGTGAACAATAACAATGTTGATCTTAATGCTGCATCTTTGCTGGTGGAATATCCGGAAGGAGTCAGATCTCCACTCGATTTTTCCAAAGAATTAGGCCGAGAAAGATTTGACCTTGGCACAATCAAATCCAAAGAAAGCCGCCGCCAAAATATCAAAGCAGTTTTCTTTGGAGAAAAAGACAGTTTGAAGCAGATCAAAATTTCTCTGGAATATAGAGTGGAAAATTCCAGCGCCCTTTTTTACAAAGAAAAAGTGCACGAAGTATCCATCAGTTCGGCTCCAGTCATCATAACGCCGGTATATCCAAAAGAAGTTAATTCCAATCAAGACATATCTTTTAATATAGAAGTAGCTTCCAACTCCAAAGACGCGATAGATAATTTTTTGGTTAAGGTGGAATACCCGTTTGGTTTTGTATTTAAAGATGCAACACCCAAAACTTCTTTCGGCGATAATATCTGGAAATTTTCCAACTTAAAATCCGGAGAAAAAAGAACCATTTCTTTCAGGGGTAATATCATTGGACAAAACAACGAAGAGCGGGTTTTCAAAATAGACACCGGCACAGCAAGCGAAAATGATGAGCGAGTGATAGCGGTGCCGCTTTCACAGTTAATGGAAACTATTCTGGTGAAAAAACCATTTATTGGTTTAGAGGTTCTGGTTGAAGGCAAGGACGGAGATGCAGCGTTGCGGGGCGGCAGTTTGGCCAGCACAGAGCTTACTCTGCGCAACAATTTGCCTTCCAGACTTTTCAATGTTTCTGTTGAAGTCGCCCTGCAAGGGGGCGCCTTCAACCGGCTTTCCGTCGTTCCGGACAGTGGCGGGTTTTTTCAATCATCAAACGATACTATCCTATGGGATAAACGGTCCCTTCCGGCGCTTGCTGACATGGGACCTGGTTCTGACCAAAGGCTTTCTTTCCGCTTATCACCTTTGGCCTACTCAAGCATAACTTCTGGCGCCAAACCGGAAATAGAAATAGTGGTCAAAGCAAAAGGCGAAAGGATTTTGGAATCCGGTTCGGTTGAGCAAGTTTCCGCCTTGGAAACAAGGAAGATTATACTGGCTACCGATATTTCTCTTTCGTCACAGGTGGCCAGGTCAATCGGCAATATTGAAAACTCCGGGCCGATTCCTCCGAAAGTTGATATCCCAACAACTTATACGGTGGTTTGGGGCATAAAAAATTCGTTCAATCAGGTAAGCAACGTAGAAGTCCGCGCCACCTTGCCTTCTTATGTTAAATGGACCAGTTTGTATAATCCGTCTTCAGAAGCCGTATCGTTTAACGCCGTAACCAATGAAGTTGTCTGGAATGCCGGCTCTATTCTGCCAAATACCGGCTTTAGTTCTCCGGAGAAACAGGTGTATTTCCAGCTGGAATTTTTGCCAAGCTCAAGCCAAATCGGACAGGTTCCAAGCATACTAGGCGCATCTTCGCTCTCTGGCATTGATAAGGTGACTGGTTTGCGAGTAGGGTTTACTGCAGCAGCAGTTTCTACCAATTTTTCCGGGGACCCGAGTTTTAGGAATGAAGATGACAAGGTGGGGCAATAGTGTTAGTTTATTTACAACATGGCAGAAAAAGAAAATAAAATGGAAAAAATTGTCTCTTTGTGCAAAAGAAGGGGATTTGTCTTTCAAGGTTCGGAGATTTATGGGGGCATGGCCGGTCTTTATGATTTCGGTCCTTACGGTGCGGAACTTTTAAATAATCTAAAAAGCGAATGGTGGAAGACTCATGTACGACTACGCGATGATTATGTTGGTATAGATTCGGCAATGTTCAAAGACCCCAGAGTTTGGGAGGCTTCCGGGCATACAAGTGGTTTTTCTGATCCTCTCTCGGAGTGCAAGAAATGTAATACTCGTATCAGGGTAGATAAAGAACTCAATAATATAGGCGTGTCTGCAGATGAAAAAATGTCAGAATTGGCTCTCCAGAATCTTTTTGAGGAAAATAAGAATAAAATTTCTTGTCCGAAATGCGGTTCTCATGATTTTACTCCCACTCGCGCTTTCAACCTGCTTGTAAAATCAAATCTGGGTGATTTTACAAGTGAAGGTAAAAATCCTGTGTATCTACCTGGAGAGGCTTGTCAGGGTATTTATCTTAATTTTAAAAATGTGGTCAATTCAACTCGAATGCAAATACCATTTGGCATTGCTCAAATCGGTAAAGCATTTCGAAACGAAATCTCCCCTCGTAATTTTTTGTTTCGTACTCGCGAAATGGAACAAGCAGATACGCAGTATTTTGTTAAACCAAATGAGAATAAAGAGGAATACGAGAAGATAAAGAAATACAGGTTTGATTGGTATGTTGGTTTGGGTATAAATTCTGAGAATTTGAAATTTGTACAACATGAAAATTTGGTATTTTATGCCAAAGACGCTTGGGACATTGAATACAATTTCCCAACAGGATTTGACGAGCTGGAGGGAATTCATGATCGTTCTGATTATGACTTGACGCAACATATGAAATATTCTGGCACTGATTTGAATTATACAGATCCGTATACTGGAGAGAAATATATTCCCTGGGTCTTAGAAACATCTGTTGGAATGGGACGTATGTTTCTTGCATTCATGTGTGATGCCTACACTGAAGATGAACTAGGTGGAGAAGCGCGCGTAGTGCTTAAATTATCTCCAAAGCTGGCGCCCGTAAAAGCTGCGGTGTTCCCGCTTTTAAAAAACAAACCGGAATTGGTCAAGAAGGCCAGAGAAATTTTTGGCAATTTGAAAAAAGAATTTGGATCGGTGGAGTTTGATGACAACGGCAATATTGGCAAAAGATACAGAAGGCAAGATGAAATTGGTACGCCATATTGCATTACTGTGGATTTTGATACTATCGAAAAGGACCAGACAGTCACCATCCGCGACCGCGACAGTGGCAAACAGGAAAGAGTCTCCGAAAACGATTTGATTCCATATCTCAAAGAAAAATTTTCTTAAATAGTTCACATAAACTTTATATTTTTGTGTGGTAGAATATAAACAAATGGCGGTAAGCACTAATGAAAAAACTATCCAAATAAGCGCTGGGACTATTATAAAAGTCTTGCTCATTCTTTTATCATTCGCAGCTTTCTACTATTTGCGCGACATTATGCTTGTGGTGCTACTCGCTATCATCATTGCCTCGGCGGTGGAGCCGGGCACCCAATGGTTTTTGCGCCGGAGAGTGCCGAGGATACTTGCGGTGCTTCTCTTATATTCCGCTGCTGTCATGGTTTTGGTTGGCATGTTTTACTTTTTGTTTTTGCCTCTCTTGAATCAATCGGCCACTTTTTTGTCCACCCTGCCAGGATATTTGGGCGAGCTGCAAGTTTGGAATCCTCTGCAAAATAGCGAATTGCTTTCTTCCAACTCCGCCATAGAAGGGTTTTCTAAAAACTTTTCTCTGGCTCAAATTGTTGACCAGATAAACGCTACAATTTCCAGTCTGTCAAATGGCTTCTTCACCACTGCTAGCACTGTTTTCGGCGGAATTCTGAGTTTCTTGCTTGTTATTGTCTTGTCTTTCTATTTGTCTGTTGAATCTGATGGGGTATCAAATTTTCTGCGTATTGTCACGCCAGCGAAAAATGAGAAATACATTTTAGGGTTATGGAAAAGGTCCCAGCACAAAATAGGGCTTTGGATGCAGGGGCAAATAATATTGGCGGTCATTGTAGCCATGCTGGTGTTTTTGGGTCTTACTTTGCTCCGGGTTGACAACGCGCTTTTGTTGGCGGTTTTGGCCGGCATCTTTGAGATCATACCTATTTTTGGCCCCATTCTGGCAGCTATACCGGCAGTCACACTGGCTCTAGTGGCAGACGGTATGACCAGCGCTCTGCTCGTCATCGGTTTGTATGTAATAATTCAACAGTTTGAAAACCAGCTCATCTACCCTTTGGTAGTTCGCAAAATTGTCGGCGTGCCTCCCTTGGTTTCCATTTTGGCGCTTATCATTGGCGGCAAACTGGCCGGGTTTGTCGGCCTTTTAGTGGCAGTACCATTGGCTACTATGCTCATGGAATTTTTGAATGATTTGGAAAGAAATAAAACCGCTGAAGCCGAACGTCTCTCTCGCCAAACAGAATGAAGACTTTTTACATAACAACTACTTTGCCTTATGTAAATGCTGATTTGCATATAGGGCATGCGCTTGAATTTATTCGTGCTGATACTATTGCTCGATACAAAAAACTTGCGGGATTTGATGTTTTTTTCAACACTGGTACCGATGAGCACGGGATGAAAATTTATGAGCGGGCCAAAGAGGCAGGTAAGGACCCGAAAACATTTGTAGACGAAGCTTTTGAAAAATTTAAAGAACAAACCCGCTCTTTTGGCATGCTGGAAGATATGCACTATGTTCGTACTACTGATACAAGCCATGAAATATCGGCACAGAAATTTTGGGGAAAAGTAAGCCAGAACGGATTTATTTACAAGAAAAATTACAAAACAAAATACTGTATTGGTTGTGAAGAAGAAAAAACTGAATCGGAACTTGTGGGTGGCAGATGTCCCATACACCCAAACCGCGAAATAGAAACGGTAGACGAAGAAAATTATTTCTTTTCTTTTTCCAAATTTCAAAAACCACTTTTAAATTTTTATGAACAGCATCCGGATTTTGTAGTTCCCAGGTTTAGGTATAACGAAGTTGTGGCTTTTGTGGAGCGCGGTCTCCAAGATTTTAGTATTTCCCGCCTAAAATCCAAAATGCCTTGGGGCATAGAAGTGCCGGACGATCCTGAACATGTCATGTATGTTTGGTTTGACGCCCTGACTAATTATATTTCGACGCTGGGGTGGGGAACCTCCCCCAGCCCCCTCCTTGTTCAGGAGGGGGAAGGCGCTGGTTTTCCCTCCCCTGAACAAGGGGAGGGGTGGGTGGGGTTATTTGAAAAATTTTGGATAAACGGCGCCCCCACCCAATATTGCGGCAAAGACAACACCCGTTTCCAAGCTATCATGTGGCAGGCCATGCTCATGGCGGCTGAAATTTCCAATACGTATCAGGTTATAGTCAACGGGCACATTACGGCGGAGGGGGGAATAAAAATGTCCAAATCTTTAGGCAATGTTGTAGATCCCAAAGAAATTTCGGCTGAGTACGGCGTAGACGCATTGCGTTATTTTTTGTTGGGAGAAATATCCAGTTTTGAGGATAGCCCATTTTCCAAAGAACGATTTAAGGACGCCTATAACGCAAAACTAGCAAATGGCCTGGGAAACTTAGTTTCCAGAATTATGAAAATGGCGCAAGATAATTTAGACAAACCGGTGGAAATTCCAGAATGGGAAGATATGTCAAAATTCTTTTCTATTTTGGAAACTTTTGAAATAAACAAAGCTTGCGATTATATTTGGAATGAAATAGGGGAGATGGACAAATATATCCAAGAAAATCAGCCGTTCAAAGTTGTAAAGACAGAAAAGGAAAAGGGGCAAAAAATGATTTCTGATTTGGTGGTCAGATTATATTCAGTAGCGCGGATGTTAAATCCCATACTGCCAGAAACCTCAATCAAAATTAAATCTCTCATCAAAGAAAATAAAACTCCGGAAGCACCTTTGTTTGTGAGGAAATATTAGCCGTGCTCCAATGGACGTATCGCACGGCATGATTTCGCTAAATCAAATGAAATACATCGACATACACTGCCATCTTGATTTTAAGGATTATGACTCCGATAGGGAAGAAGTTTTGGCGCGGATGAAAAATATGGGAGTGGGAGCGATAACTATTGGCACTGATTTGGAGAGTTCAAAAAAAGCGGTGGCGATTGCTGAAGCGAATGAAAATCTTTGGGCAACAATCGGGGTGCATCCGGATATCACCTCCCAGCCCCCTCTTAAATTAAGAGGGGGAGAGCGAAGCGATGGGGTGATATTAGAATTGGAAAAATTAATAGCTAGTCCCAAAGTCGTCGGCATAGGCGAATGTGGGCTGGACTACTTCCGTATCAAAGATGAATCAGAAAAAATAAATCAAAAAAAACTTTTTGAATCTCAAATTCAGTTTGCTATAAAACACGACAAACCATTGATGCTCCACTGTCGGGACAGTTATGGTGATGTTCTTGATATTTTAGAAAATTATAAAGAGGCCGGAGGTCCCGAAGCTGCAAAGCTGAGGGGCAATGTCCATTTTTTTGCCGGCGATATTTCAATTGCCAAAAAGTTTTTGGATTTGGGATTTACCATGTCTTTTACGGGAGTTATAACTTTCACACACGATTACGACGAAGTCATAAAATATTTGCCGACTGATTCCATAATGTCAGAAACCGATGCGCCGTTTGTGGCTCCAGCATCGCACCGAGGCAAAAGAAACGAACCTTCTTTTGTTATCGAAGGGGTTAAAAAAATGGCGGAAATAAGAAATGAAAACGAGGAAGAATTTGGACAAAAAATTGTGGAGAACGCCAAAAGAGTTTTTAATTTAAGTTTTTAAACCCCGACGTTTCAGTCGGGGAGCCGACTGAAACGTCGGCTTTGCAAAATTAATTTGATATGGTACTATGCTTCTACCGAATCCGAGGCATCTTATTATAACGCCTCTATCGCCTCTATCGCGTCTCTCGCGACCCATTCGGTTTAATTTATGGTAGAAAAAGAAATAAATGATTTGAATGAAACCCTGGTCTATGAGCTCGGGTATCATATATTACCAACCGTCCCTGAAGAAAATATTTCCGGCGAAGTGTCTCAAATACACGCTATACTCAGAGAATATAACGGCAGCGTTATTGCCGAAGGTATGCCGATGCTGCGCCAACTGGCTTATGAAATAGCAAAGAAAATAGAAACTAAAAGCTTGAAATTTAGCAAGGCCTATTTTGGATGGGTAAAGTTTGAAACAGACCCGTCTCAAATCACAAACCTAAAAAATAAAATAGAGAGCCTGCCGAACATTTTGAGGATTATAATTGTTAAGACGGTTAAAGAAAACACCATGCATACCCCCAAAATACCGATGTTCAAAAAAGAAAGCCACAAAGAAGAGACTCCTTTGGAGACGGTGGAAAAAACTCCGGTATCCGAAGCGGAGATAGACAAAAGCATTGATGAATTGGTAATAAATTAACCAAATTATTCTAATTAACCTAAAATCATGTACATTAATAAGGCCATAATCTATGGGAACTTAACTCGCGATCCGGAGCTCAAATCTCTGCCCTCCGGCGCTCAAGTGTGCGAGTTTGGGGTTGCCACTAATCGTGTTTGGAAGGATAAAAATGGCGCCAGGCAGGAGTCGGTTGATTACCACAACATTGTGGTTTTTGGCAGGCAGGCTGAACTTATCAAACAATATTTGCACAAGGGTAGCGGAGTCTTTTTGGAGGGCCGTATTCAAACCAGAAGCTGGGATGCCCAAGACGGTACCAAAAAATACCGAACCGAGATCGTAGCCGACCGAATCCAGTTTGGACCAAAAAGTGGGGGTGGCACCAGTAACACTCAGACTTCCGACTACGCCAAGGCTTCGTCGGACAAGCCGGAAAAATCAAAGAGCAAGGAAGACGTGCCGGCCATTGAATATCCGGAAGAAGAAATTAATTCGGAAGACATTCCCTTTTAGCGACCTCACCTATTACACACCTTAAATTAAACAATATGACAAATAAACAAACCTGTTACTTCAAACAAAATGGCATCAAATACATTGATTACAAAGACACCGAGCTTTTGAAAAAGTTCATCAATCCTCACGCCCGCATTCTTGCCAAAAAGAAATCCGGCGTCTCGGCCGAATACCAAAAGAAACTCTCCCTCGCCATAAAGCGCGCCCGCTTCATGGCGTTGCTCCCTTACTTGAGCAGATAATAAACCTCCAGTTTTCTTTCTCTAACCTCCCTAACCCTCCTTACATTAAGGAGGGAACCACGCAATAAAATCTACAATACGACTGAATAATAAATATTAGTCACCCTCTCCTTAAAGTAAGGAGAGGGACGGGGAGGGGTTAGAAGATGATCCGTAAAAATTATATTCTCTCCACATATTCTCCGGTCCCGGTGTGGACGCGGATTGTGTCGCCTTCGTTTATGAAAAGGGGAGCGTTGACGGTAGCGCCGGTTTCTACTTTGACCACTTTGTTGCCACCTTGGGCGGTGTTGCCCTTCATATTTGGCGGCGCTTCCACCACTTTCAGTTCCACTTTGATGGGCATTTGGACGCCGATTATTTTTTCATCAAAAATCATGGCCTTAGCAATAGCGTCTTTTTTCAAAAATTTTGAGCCATATCCTATCTGCTCTTCTTTCAATGCAAACCTTTTGGAAGGATTGCCGTCTTCGTGGAACCAATACTCGTCTTTTTGAGTATAAATAAATTTTATGTCCTTGGTTTCAATATCGGCTTCCTCGGCTTTTTCCGATTGGTGAAAAGAATATTCAGTCACTCGGCCGGTTATCAAATTCTTAAGTTTGGTTGCATTAACCGGTTTTCTTTGTTGTTTCCTAAAAACATGGGAGCCGATAACCTCCCACGGTTCATTATCAAATATGATCACTTTTCCAAGTGTTATTTCGTTGTATTCCAACATTGTAAAAAAAGACTAGCATACCGAAAACAAAATAACAAATTTTGTTTTTTTATTCTTCACTGCCAGATTCCTCGGCTTCTTCTTTTACTGGCACAACAGAACCGGCGTTATCGCGGAGTTTTTCACGGATTTGTTTGAGGATTTCCTCGGTCATTTTTTTGTTGACCTTATCTTTGAGGAATTGGCGGGTGGCATCATAGCCGCGGCCTAGGATAGTCTCCCCATATTTATAAGAGTTTCCGGACTTGCCGACGATGCCCATTTTTTCGCCGAGAGCTATGATTTCGCCTTCTTTGGAAATGCCTTCGTTGTACATCAGATCAAATTCGGTTTGCTTGAACGGTGCCGCCACTTTGTTTTTTACTACTTTGACACGTACTCGGCCGCCCATTATTTCATCACCTTTTTTTATTTGAGCGATTCTTCTGATATCTAAGCGGACAGAAGTATAAAATTTGAGAGCTTTGCCTCCGGGAGTGGTTTCCGGATTGCCAAACATAACACCGATTTGCATTCTGATTTGGTTTATGAAAATGACAACGGTTTTTGATTTGGCCACGATGGCAGTCAACTTGCGCAGAGCTTGGGACATGAGGCGGGCTTGTTTGCCGACGTGGTATGCCCCCATATCTCCTTCAATTTCGTCTTTGGGAGTGAGGGCGGCGACTGAGTCAACGACGATGACATCAATTTTGCCGGAACGCACCAGCGAGTCCACTATCTCCAGCGCTTGCTCGCCATTATCGGGTTGGGAAATTAGAAGCTGATCTATTTTTACACCCAATCTCTCCGAATATTCCGGATCCATGGCATGCTCGGCATCTATAAAAGCGCAAACTCCGTTCATTTTTTGGGCCTCGGCAATAATATGCAAAGCCAAAGTGGTTTTGCCAGACGATTCCGGCCCGAATATTTCTATAATGCGGCCTCGGGGAACGCCGCCGACACCGAGCGCGGCGTCAAGCCCGATTGACCCGGTGGGAATAACATTGACGTCCACATGAGCCTTTTCGCCGAGCATCATGATAGAGTCGTCCCCGAATTTGATTTTTATTTCTCTGATCGCATCTTGAACTCCGGAATCCACACTCTTTTCTTTTACTTTTTCTTTCTTTTTCATATTTTTTCTATAGTTGTTGTACTTTGCTTATAATAGATCTTGATTGTTTTGCAGACCTCTTTTTTGAAGCGGTCTCTGGCCTTGATTTCTATTGTATTAAATGACGGGGAAAGTAGCAATTTTTCTTCAAATAACCCTTCTGTATCAACAGATATGGGTCTTTCATTTATGCTTAGGTACACTATGTTTTTGGCCCGGCCCTTGATAACGATCGTATTTTCCTCGGTCTCTATTTCAAGCGATGCTGGACTGAATATTTCAATAGACGGCCCGAGAATCAAATTTCTGGCATTAAATATTCCGTACGAAACCAGTAATAACACGGAAGCGACAATCAAAAAAAGTTTTATATTGAACCCGTCGTTAAATTTATACTGGTTCATTTTCTTGTTCTGATTGTTCGTCTGTTACAAATCCTGTATCGTCGGCAGAGAGGCCTCCCTCGGGCTTTATAAGCACATCTCTTGGTTTGGCTCCGTCGCCTCCGCCAATAACTTCTCTTTCTTCCAGAATATCCATCAACCTGGCGGCTCTTGCATAACCCACCCGCAATTTTCTTTGCAAGTATGAAGTTGAGGCTTTGCCGGCGCGGATAACTGTCTCACGGGCTTCCTCATAAAGATCGTCTTCCGGAGCGTCGTCTGTCACGGATTCAAATACGACATTTTTGGAATGCTCTTTTTCCATGTCTATGTTTGTCGGCAGTTCATCTTCGGAATTTTTGATCAAATATTCCGTCACTTTTTTTACTTCTGTTTCTGAGATGTAAGGGGATTGGAGTCTGATTGGTTTGGACATTTCTCCCGAGAGATACAACATGTCTCCAGCGCCCAAAAGTTTTTCCGCTCCGGCGGCGTCAAGAATGGTTCGCGAGTCAAATTGGGAAGCCACTTGCAAAGCGATGCGGCTCGGAATGTTGGCCTTGATAAGGCCGGTAATAACATTGACCGAAGGCCTTTGAGTGGAAAGGATAAGATGAATGCCGACGGCTCGGCTCATTTGGGCCAAGCGGATAATGGCCGCTTCCAACTCCCTCGGGTACGCTTGCATGATATCGGCAAGTTCGTCTATTACTACCACTATGTAAGGCATGATGTCCGGCGCTTCCCCAGCTCCATCAGCCGGCGGGTTCTTTTTGAATTTTTCCAAAGCCGGTGAAAGAATGTTTTTATGGTAAGACTCTATGTCTCTGACTTTGCTTTTCTCCAAAAGATCATAGCGGCGCTCCATTTCTTTTGATGCCCACTTCAGAGACATTATGACTTTTTTGGCGTCAGTGATAACCGGAGTCAAGAGGTGAGGTATTTTGTTGTATTGAGTCAGTTCCACTCTTTTGGGGTCTATCATTATAAATTTTAAATTTTCCGGCGAGTTGCGGAATAATAGAGAATTGATAATGGCGTGGATAGTCACTGATTTGCCGCTGCCAGTCGCTCCGGCGATTAAGAGGTGAGGCATCTTGGCCAGGTTGGCGAAGATGGCGCTGCCAGAAATGCTTTTGCCGAGCGCCACCAACAAAGGTTTTTCGGAGCCGGTATATTCGCTTTGAGAAAGTAGGGAAGCCAACCCGACAGTAGTTTTTGTCATGTTTGGAATTTCAATGCCGACCAAAGATTTACCGGGGATAGGAGCTTCTATGCGCACCGGGTGGGCCGCCAAAGCCAATTCCAAATTGTTTTGCAATCCAAGTATGCGGGAAAGTTTGACTCCCTCAGCCGGTTTCAGAGCATATCTCGTGACCGACGGGCCGATAGATATCTCATCCATCTCAACAATGATGCCGAAATTTTGCAGGGTTCTTTTGATAATGTTTGCGTTGGCTTTGATATCACCAACTTCCGGCCTACCCTTGTCTCTTTCTAATAGATGAAGCGGTGGGGGAGTAAAAGGCTTGAACAAAATGCTGTTTTTGAAAATCCCAATCTCATTACCGTCTTCTGTTTGAGGAGGGCGCGTTTTATTGGCTAGCGGTACCACAGCCGGCGCTACTTTGCCCAAGTAGTTATCTTTGACTGGTTCGCCATTATCAATAATTTTCGCTTCACTTCCTGTTTCCTCTTCTTTATTTTTTCTAAACAAATTAAATATGGAAGAGAGATTGAGAACGGCATCAAAAATGACAAGCAGGCTAATGACTACCAAAGCGGAGAGAATCACTGCCGTGGCTGGCACATCAAAAAGTTTGATGAGTGGTCCGTGCAAAAACTTCCCAACCAAACCGCCTTTGTCTACTACTCCAAACGCTTTATCAAAAGTCAGATCTAAGAGAGCGAGAGATGATAAGAAAAAAATGCTGGCGCCTATGGCTCGAGTGGTGCCAAAGGAGTGCTTGATAGATTTGGCGAAAGAGATAGAAAGCATGATTGATAAAAGCGGCAACAAAAAATAACCCAAACCGAACAATATTTTTAACCACTCATAAATTTTGTTCCCGACTCTGCCAGCTAGTCCAATCGGCGCAAGTATGAATATGATGAATAAAACAAAAAAGGAGACGGCAAATATCCAAGAAACAGTCTCGTCTTTTAACTTTATTGAGGCGGGCTCGGTTTCTTTCCTATTCTTTTTCTTTGCCATGTCTAAATAATAGCACATTAATTTCATCAGTAATTTTAAAAGGTGAATTTATGATTAAACAAGGTTGACTTGCCATAAAAGACAGAATACTATGTGATGTATAAGACATAAATTGGTAGCTTGACTTTTTAATCAGTCAGGTGTATAATCTAAGGGACATAATGTAGTATAAAAGACAAAGAATGGCTTATATACTATGTCTTATATGAATAAAACGATGCAAAAAAATACTGATTTTATAAATATATATAACAAATCTTACCGGTTAGCTGCAGCTGCTTTTACAATATCTAATGTGATTGATCAGAGTGAAGAATTAAAGACAAAAATAAAAAAATTGTCTTTGGATATTGTTTCTGCGACCGTTAACTTAAAAGACATAAATTTTTCAGACGCCAAAAAATTGATGGAAGATGTTGAAAAAAATTCCCTCCTGCTTATGTCCATGCTTGATATCGCATCGATTACCGGTTTGATATCAGCCATGAACGGCAACATTATAAAAGAAGAATTCCAATCTTTTATTTTAGAACTTGGAAAATTTGCCGATAAATTTGAGGATCATAACAACGTTTCCGTTAGAGGTATTTTTGCCGAATCTGCGGTTTCAAATATTGACGGCAATCTTTCTGACGACTTTAAAAAATTGGGAACTGCGCAGAATCTTGGATCCAACAGTTCATATCAGAATGACCAAAAAAGTGTTGCCTGCGGCGAAGGCAAAAACGGTAATGGACACAAAAGAAAGGATTTAAGAAAGAACACAATTTTGGATTTTATTAAAAGACATAATAATGTCAGTATAAAAGACATAGCGCCAAATATCATAGGTTGCAGCGAAAAAACCATTCAAAGAGAGCTTATTGAACTCATAAGCAAGGGGAAAATCACAAAAGCGGGGGAAAGGAGATGGAGCCGGTACTCTATCGCATGAGCATTGTATGAGTTGACCTAAATATCAAAATATGCAATACTCTATGCATTACTGCCTTATCCACACCTTTGCTTTTACAAGCATTGTGTTTAAGCGGTAAAATTCCATATGTCGCTAAACTTGTCGTTTCTTGTCGATTACAGAAACGGTGAGGTTAGTTGAAGTTTGTTTTTATTTATTAGTTGTTAACAAGAATTATTAGTCTAAGCAAGTTTTGTGTTCGCAAGAATGGAAAATTTGCTTATCATCGTTTGATTCTTCATAAAAAATTTAAAATAAAAATGAAGTTTCAGGCGAATTCAAATTTATGAAATTAAAATCAAAATTGCTCGTGAGTGTTGTGGGGGCAGCGATGGTTTTGAGCATGGTGGCGCTTCCTGCTTCCGCTCAAACTACAGCTGAACTTACAGCCATGATTAATCAACTGCTCGCGCAGATCGCTCAGCTTCAAGCGCAAGTTGGCGGCCAAACTCCTCTTGGATCAGTTCCACAGGGAAGCGCGGTATTGTTCAACACCGATCTTACAGTCGGTTCTACTGGTTCTGATGTAACCGCTCTGCAACAGTGGCTCGTGGCCAGAGGTCACCTTCAAATGCCTGCTGGGGTAGCTTATGGTTACTTCGGTGCCGTTACGAAGGCTGCTCTTGCTAAGTACCAAGCTGAGGCCGGAATTTCTCCGGCTGTTGGTTACTTTGGTCCTATAACTAGAGCTAGAATCAATGCTATGGCGACTGCTCCTGGAACAACTCCTGGAACTACTTCAACCACACCTGGTTGTACTGGAGGGGCATTATACAGTTCAACAACTGGAGCTCTTTGTACTACAACCAACACTGGTTCAACTGGTATAACTACTCCTGGAGCTGAAGGTACAATCTCAGCTACTGAATCAAGCGCCGGCACGGTATCAACAGTCTACGAAGGAGACGACATGGCCCCTCTCTTGGGTATCAAGGTAGAGGCTACTGGCTCTGACATGGCTGTTCAGAGAATGAAATTTGATCTTGATGAAACGGCTGGGTCCGATACCAAGTTCTACAACAAAGCATACAAGAAATTGTATGTGACCGAAGGTGGAAACGTCTTGGCTTCAATAGATCTCAATTCTTCAACTGTTACCAAAGATGGAACAGATTACTTTGTAACCGTCTCTGGTTTCAATTCGGTTATTCCGAAGGGCTCTTCTAAGACTTACTTGATCAAAGCTGATGCTCATGAGACTATCGATACGACTGATGCGGCATTGACTTACACCATAGCTGTCGCTTCAAGTGGTATCAGAGCTGTTGACGGAGCTGGCATTGACCAATACTCCGGCACTACTGCTATTATCGCTTCTCCGGACATTGCTGCTTCTCTTATAGATTCGGCTACCTTGGCTGTTTCTCTAAACTCATCTTCTCCTAAGAAAACCGATATGGTTTGTACAGGTGGAACTAGCGAGAATGAGTGCGATAAGGTAACGGCTTTGGTCATGGATATTAAGGCTGAAAAAGACCAGGTTAAAATCACCGACCTTCGTGTAGAAGTTGATGAAACTACAGGAAGCGCCGCTAACGTTCCAACTCTATACCTCTACGATGGTTCAACAGAGTTGGATGCCGCATCTGTGGTTGATGCTGATGATGATTACGCTACTTTCTCAGATATTGACTACATAGTTCCAAAAGACACTACCAAGACTTTGACAGTCAAAGTTGATGTTAGAGGAGCCACGGGAGCAAAAACTGGTTATACAGTTGCCGCTTCCTCAACTGACTTCACTACCGAAAACTCACTGGGCGATAGTGTAACCGAGAGTGGAACCGCCACTGGTAACGAACTCGGCTTCACTTACATTGGTCCTGAATTCACTCTTGTATCTAAGAGCATAAGCACAAATGGTGTGCCTCAGGATAACGATTCTGGTGTTGCCCTATCAACTTCTACCATCACAGCTACATTTAACATCAAAGTTAAAGCTGTTGGAGGCGCTCTACAGTTTGGTATAAACCAGGC
>CAYQUJ010000004.1:28109-33398 GCA_964420745.1 uncultured Candidatus Saccharibacteria bacterium
CCTCAACGGCAAACGCCTTTGTGGCCAGCACCACTGGCTTTACCATCTTTAGAGATGGTTCTGCTGATGCTACTATTGGTAGCAATGCAACCTCAACCTCGATCACATTCCCTTCAACCTGCAGCACCACTGGGTACACAGGTGCAACTGGAAATACCTGTAATCTGGGTGAAGGATCAGAAACTACGGTTGCCATTTCCTACCAATTGCAAGGCCGCCGATCAGTTGGAACCGTGTTCACACCGGGTCTGTACTCTGTCGGTATCGCTCGTTTGAACTGGCAGAATGCAACAGTCGGAGTCTCATATACAGACTTCATGTCTGGTGAGGCTGACTGGAGGACATCTGATGTAAGCTTCCCGTAATCCTAGTTTAAACAGAGTACTTGTGATACTCGCAAAAAATCCCCGAAAGGGGATTTTTTGTTTGCATCTTCTATGATATATTTTGTGCATGCGATATTTTGATAAGACCTTCTTTAAATTCACTTTCGGTTTTCTAATCATTATTGCTATCAGTCTTTTGATAATATATGCCGCGTCCGCTTATGCTGCTGGAGTGGAGAAAATTGTATTTATAACTGAGCCGCAATCTATAAAACCAAATACGCTTTCCGAACCCATAACTGTCCAAACTCAAGATTCAAACGGCGATCCGTATCAAACTCCGGAAACATTGGATATCCAGTTTATCTCTACCTCAGCCACTCCCGAATTTTTGAATAGTGCGGGACAACCAGCGACAACTTACATGAGCAAAAATACGGCCAATCGCACTTTTTATTATAGGGATTCGAGCGAAGGAAATTTTAAGATTACTATAAACACGAGAGGCAGGGACAGCGGTACAGAATTGAGCATTAGCCAGCAAATTGCAATTTCTTCTGGATCATCGCAAAATAATAATACTAATTCCTCCGGTGAAGTATTGTCTGCTAGCACCGAAAATCCATTATCTTCGGAATCTGCTACGTCTGGTGCGGTGGCGCCGACTTATTCGACCACTGGCTCCCAACTGGAAATTTCGGCTGGCGGCGATCGTCTCACTACTCCCGGCAGCCCAATTTCATTTCAGGCGACAATCAAAAAAAATAGCGTTGCAAATTCGGCTGTCAGTTTTTCATGGTCTTTTGGTGATGGCAATGTGGGAGAGGGAGCTCTTGTTTCCCACATCTATAAATATCCAGGCGAGTATGCTGTTGTTCTAAACGCAAAAGCTGGCAATACATTTGCTGTCGCTAGATTGAAAGCAAAGGTGGTGAAGCCCGATATATCGGTCTCAAGCAAGGATGGTTATATTGAAATCACCAACAATGGCAGCACAGAAATCAATCTTTTCAACTGGAAAATAGAAGATCGGAGCGAAGGATTTATATTTCAACCGGATACAATAATATTGCCACATTCCTCAGTTTGTTTTGATAAAAACCTGCTGACCATGAAAGGATACGATAACAGCTCTGGTACTATGCTCAAAAATAATCTTGGACAAATCGTTTTTTCTGCTGATCCGGTAAGGAAAATTGACCACAACCAGATTTCAAAAGACCTCGACGAAATAAAGCAAAAATTTACCATTATCCAAGAAAAGGCCAAAAGTTTGGGCTTGGTTCAGCAAAATATCAATCCCCATATCCAGTTGGCCGCTCCGATAAGTTCAGAAATTTCATTGGAAACGGATTTTGTGCAAATGGCAACTGATACGGAAAACGTAATTTACGAAGCGCCGAAACAGACAGGTTTAATTTCCAGATTGACAAATTTTATAAAAGGAGTATTCTTTAAATAACGGCTTCGAAGACCGTAGGTCGAAGATCCCGAGCGAAAGCGAGGGACTATCGTAAATTCCTACGCAGGAGTTCCACTCTATTTTCGGCCGTTTGGTCGATTTTATTTTGTCTAAAATTATTGTATATGGCAATTACAAAAGAAAAGAAAAAAGAAATTGTAGCTGGTTTGGAGAAAATAGTAACCAAATCAAAATCGGTGGTGTTTGTAAATTTCCACAAACTGCTGGTCAAAGACGTCTCTCTTTTGCGAAGGGCTTTGAAAAATGAAGATGTGGGTTATGTGGTCGCCAAAAAATCTCTTTTTGAGAGAGTGTTAAGTGGCGCCGGTATCAAAGGCGAAGCCCCCGCTTTGAATGGGGAATTGGCCTTGGCTCACGGGCAAGATTTGATTGCTCCGGCCCGCGGCATCTATGAATTCCAAAAGAAACTTGATGGCAAAGTGTCAATATTAGGCGGCATCTTTGACGGAGAATACAAATCGCGAGAAGAGATGATTGGCATCGCTTCCATTCCGTCTTTGGATGTTTTGCGTGGCATGTTTGTCAACGTGATCAATTCGCCGATTCAAAGGTTGGCCATTGCTTTGAACGCAATCGCTCAAACCAAAAATTAAAATTAATTAAATTATTATGTCAGAAGAAACAAAAGTTGAAGTTCCGGCAAAATTTGCCAAGATTGTAGAAGAGATTGAAAAGATGTCTGTGCTTGATCTAAATGAACTTGTAAAGGTGTTTGAGCAGAAATTTGGTGTGAGCGCGACTGCGGTTGCAGCTGCGTCCAGCGCTCCTAGCGCCGGACCTGCCGCAGAAGAAAAGAGCACTTTCACAGTTGAACTTACTGATAGCGGCGCTCAGAAAATCGCTATTATAAAAATAGTCAAAGAAGTTTTGGCTCTCGGTTTGAAGGATGCCAAAGACAAAGTTGATGCCGCTCCGATCGTGCTTGCTGAAAACATGAAGAAAGAAGAAGCAGAAGAATTGAAAAAGAAAATTGAAGAAGCCGGAGGAAAAGTCACACTAAAATAACTTATCCCTAACCCTTCTCTTATAACAAGAGAAGGGAACCAAAAAACTCCCTTACGGGAGTTTTTTGGTAATACACACATCTCTGACGGTCGTCAGTAATCTGTGTATGTTATTTTTAAAAATAAAATGTAGCGATTAGTCGCTACAAATTAGATAAAAAAGTGAACGGCTCAACGACAAGCATCGTTGAGCCGTTTGGCTAGCCGTTGTGCATACTATACTCCCACCAAAATAATACAATGCATACATTTTTAAATCAACCTTTGGAAAAAATTGAACAGTGGAGTAGAATGCGATTAATATGGATATACTCGAGAGATTATTCGGTAGCGCGGCGAAGGTGAAGCTCATAAAGCTTTTTCTGTTTAATCCGGAGGCGGCTTATGATGTTACTCAGGCGGCTGAAAGGGCCAAAGTTTCCAGAGGGGTGGCCAGAAAGGAGATATCCAACTTGGAAAAAATAGGTTTTATCAGATCGAGATTTTATATCAAAGAGATAAAAAGGCAAAAAAATCGCGGCATCCAATCCTTCCGCAAGAGGACCAACGGCTGGACTTTGGACCAGAGATTTCCGTACATAGAAGACATCAAGGCTTTTCTTTCAAATATAAATCCGTTCAAGCACAATGACATAGTTCTCAAAATATCCCGCGCCGGCAAGGTGCAGCTGCTTATTGTTTCCGGCATTTTCATAAAATATGCCGAAGCTCGGGTGGATTTGATGGTGGTAGGCGACAATTTGAAATTGAACCAACTCGAAAATATTATCAAAACCATTGAATCGGAAATCGGCAGGGAAATCCGTTATGCTGTCTTTGAAACGGCGGAATTCAATTATCGATTTTCCGTGTTTGACAAGCTCATTCGCGACATTTTGGATTATCCCCACGAAAAAATTATAAATAAACTGAATTTATAGGGATTGGGATATCCACATTACGCATTGCCAACCAGTTTATATGGTATATATTTTATGTTGTAATTATTAGCTTATTTTAATAATCAATATCATGACAATAAGTACTTGGGGTGATGTTCTTACATTATCTTTCAAAAATCTGTGGCTTGGCGTAATCGGTTTTGTGCCAAACCTGGTGGTGGCTATTGTAATAGTTCTTTTGGGTTGGGGCATCGGGGTTTTGTTTGGCAGGGTAGTCTCTCAGATCGTGAAGGCTATCAAAGTCGATGAAGCTCTGCGCAAAGCGGGGGTAGAAGATTTTCTTAATAAAGGCGGCATTGAACTCAACGCCGGATCTTTCCTTGGCGGTTTGGTGCGCTGGTTTGTAATATTGGTGTTCCTGATCGGAGCTTTGGAAATATTGAAATTGACGCAAGTCACCCAATTCTTGACGGAAATATTAAATTACTTGCCGCAGGTGATCGTGGCCGTTCTCATACTGATCGCGGCCGGTTTGGTGGCTGATGCCATGAAGAAATTGGTGCTCTCTTCGGCCATGACTGCCGATGTGGCTTCGGCTGGATTTTTGGCTACCGTTACCAAGTGGGTCATCTGGGTTTTCGCTATTTTGGTAGCTCTTTCCCAACTCGGTATCGCTTCCGGATTTGTCCAGACAATATTTACCGGTTTGGTGGTGGCTCTCTCTCTGGGTCTCGGGCTTTCATTTGGCCTCGGCGGCCAAGAAGCGGCAGGCAGACTGATTGAAAAATTGAGCAAAGAAATATCTTCCAAAAAATAATTCCCAAGAATTAACATTGCAAAAACACTGCCTACAAAGCGGTGTTTTTGTTTACCATGAGCCTGTCGAATGGTTATCAACAGCCTTTCCACATGTGAAATAAATATGAATTTGACAGGTTTTTGTGGGCGTGTATACTGTGGACACCTATGTTTTTAAGGTACTTATTTTTGAAGCGAAAGAGAGGGTAGATGCCCTCTGGCTTGTTGTGAGCCCGCTTCAAAAAAGCGGTTTTTTTGTTTAAAAAATAGGGACGAACTTTGACAATTTAATGCCACTCTGACCATTACCATGCTTTTTTAGGGGCTGCAAGTCCCGAGCGAAGCGAGGGGTCTTTTGGGTCGGAAGTGGAAGTTGAAATGCCTTAGAGATTTTAGTCTCATAAGGCAGGATGAAAAGTAAAGTAAAAAATCCTGTTGTTTCGCTTTGGCGCGAAATAGCGGGAATGGTTTTTGAATTTCCTAATAGGAAATTTAAGGGCGTATGGTGGATGCCTTGGCTAGAAATAGCGATGAAGGACGTGGCGTGGCAGCGATATGCTTCGGGGAGGTGCCTAGCAACCTTTGATCCGGAGATTTCCGAATGGGGAAACCCACTCTGTTTACAGAGTATCCCGACGCAAGTTGGGAAGCGCACCCTGGGAAGTAAAACATTTCAGTACCAGGAGGAAAATAGACTAATAAGTATTCCGTAAGTAGCGGCGAGCGAAAGCGTAGAAGCCCAAACCCCTCACATGCTTGCATGTGAGGGGGGTTGTAAGACGACAACTTCGTATTTA
>CAYQUJ010000005.1:0-2076 GCA_964420745.1 uncultured Candidatus Saccharibacteria bacterium
TTGACGATTGCCCGGGCGATGGCCACTCGCTGTTTTTCGCCACCCGAAAGCTCAGTGGGAAAATTCCAAACCTTGTGACCCAGATCAACCAACTCCAACACATGCGGCACATCTGATTCTATTTCATCGTCCGGCCGGCCGGCCGCTTCCATGGCAAAAGCGATATTTTCGTAAACATTTTTGTTCGGCAAAAGTCGAAAATCTTGGAAAACCGCCCCTATTTTCCTCCTGACAAAATTTATATCCTGGCCGGAAAGAGTGTGGATATCTATGTTATGCAATGTCACCTTCCCTTCAGTCGGCTTCTCTTCCGCTAAAAGCATTTTGAGCAAAGTGGTCTTGCCGGCGCCGGAGGGACCCACGATTGAAACGAATTCGTTGGGGCTTATGGCAAAGGAAACTTTGTCCAAAGCCACATAATTATCGCTGTATTTTTTTGAAACATTATCAAAGATGATGGACATGAGTTCATTATAACCCCATAAAATTTTTTTACAAACTTAAAATTCCGCCCCCAAACCTAACCTCCCTAACCCTCCTTACCTTAAGGAGGGAACCGCGCAACAAGTTCTATTAAATAGCTAAATGTGGATAGCAGTCACCTCCCCCTTAAAGTAAGGGGGAGGAAGGGAGGAGGTTAGGTTTGTATTTTGTCAAGTTTTTCTCCGCCTCTATAAATTCGTCCAGCTCACCTTCTTCCAATACACTGTCAACATCGGAAGTTTCCACGCTTGTGCGGTGGTCTTTGACCATTTTGTACGGGTGCAAAACGTATGAGCGGATTTGGTTGCCCCATTCTATTTCGGTAGTTTTGCTTACATACATATTTTCCTGTTTTTCAATTCTTTTTTCCTCCAATGCCCTAAAAATCTTGCCGCGCAAAACCGACAAAGCTTTTTCTTTGTTTGCCTCTTGAGTCCTTTCGCTGTCCGATTGGGCCGAAAGGTTGGTTGGCAAATGTACGATGCGCACCGCTGTCTCTCTTTTGTTGACATTTTGGCCGCCCGGTCCGCTTGACCTGGAGAGTTCTATTTTTAAATCTTTTTCATCCAAATCAATGTCTTTTTCATTTTGTTTTTCAAACTTTGGAATAATTTCAACCATCGAAAAAGAGGTGTGTCTTTTGGCATTGGCATTGAACGGAGAAATTCTGACCAGCCGATGCACTCCAGATTCATTTTTTAAAGTTCCGTATGAATTCTTTCCATTTATTTCAACTGTGATGTTTCTATATCCTCCTTGATCATTCTGATTTTCATGCAAAACCGAATAGCCCCAACCTCGCTTTTCAAAATATTTAAAATACATGCGCAAAAGCATGGCGCTAAAATCCTCGGAATCATCGCCGCCGGCGCCGGAAAATATGGTCATCACCGCATCTCCACGATCATAACGTGCTGTTGCTCCGCCTTCCAACTCATCTTTTAATTTTTGAATTTCTCTAATAGTCGCTTGGGCCTTTTCTTTATCACTCCAAAAATCAGGGCTCATCATCGCCTCCTCCAACTCTTTTATTTTTTGTTCTGTTTCTTGTTTATCCATATTTGGAGCCATCTCGCAGGATCGAACTGCGGACCCCCGCTTTACGAAAGCGGTGCTCTACCAACTGAGCTAAGATGGCCACAGTTCAATCTTATATTATTTTACATTTCAGACAACTGCAAAACTAGTCGTCTTCCCATTCATCATCGTCACCCCTGTCTCGTCTTGAAGCAGAAGTATCGGTGGTGGCAGACGGGTTTGCTATGGCGGGAGTGGTTGGATTTGTAGGATCGGTAGTAACAGTTTGATTTAAATCGCCAATGTAATAATCCGCAAGCATGGCATTGGCGCTGCCAGAATGCGGCTTGCCGCCCGGTTTGCCCTTGGTGGCAAAAGCTTGAGTCGCATCAGCGCCACAAGTTGGCAAAATAGCCTTTGCTTCGCCGGGATGGTTGGGTAAGAAAGTGGTTACATCATAAATTTTGCCTGAAATCAAAAGCCAGCAGCTTTTGGCGGAATTGTGTTTGGCAAGTTCGGCGCTTGATAATTTCAAAGTTGAAGTAGTGGCGTTAACTTCGGTAATTTTACCGGCTT
>CAYQUJ010000005.1:2086-6861 GCA_964420745.1 uncultured Candidatus Saccharibacteria bacterium
TATGTTGGAACCCGTAATGGGCTGGTTGTTTTTGTTATCAGGTGAAATCCAACTGACAATGGCTACGCCAGATGTAATAGCTATAAAGACCAGTAATGACGCGGTAACAAATTTTTTCATCTCGCGAAAATTAAACTGATAAGTTAAATTCTTCTGAATGAATTTTACTGTTATTAAAACCCAAACTGACAAATTGGTTTCTTAAACTTTCCATAAAGCCACCTGGACCGCACAAAAAAACCTCGGCGCCAGAAATGTCGCCACTATTATTGACCGCGGATGTGGCAGAAATGTAACCTTCCCTTTCTGAAAAATGCTGGTGGAATCTAAAATTGCCGTTTTGTTTTGCCAATTCTCGCAGCTCCTCAAAAAACGCCGCCTCTCCTTCATTTTTTACGGAATAATACAGATCAATCTTGTAATCTTGGTTTTTATTGGATCTTATTTCCCTCGCCATGCTCAAAAACGGCGTGATGCCGATGCCGCCGGCAATCCAAATTTGTCTTTTGGATACCGCTTTGAGATAAGAAAAGGCTCCAAACGGCCCCTCAATGCGGCAGACTGCCCCGGGTTTCAACGAATAAATCATGGCCGTATAGTCTCCCAACACTTTGACGCCCAAAGACAGATATTCATCATGCGAGCACGAAGTGACAGAAAACGGGTGAGACTCCGACAGCACACCGTCCACTTCAAACCTCAGAAAAATAAACTGGCCGGGCAGAAATTTTATTTTCTCTGCGAGAGGCTTTAATTTTAATTCCGCAATATTATCATTTATTTTTATGATTTCTCGCAACTCGTATTTGTATTCATATTTTTTATAAACTCCAAAAATGGTATGGTGGCAATATGAGTAAGCGCCGAGCACCGCCAAGCCCAGCATGTAGTATTTCAAAATAGCGTTATTGGAAATATCGCTCGGAATAAAGAGCATATGCAAACCGCCCAAAAACAAAACCAGGCCCAAATATTTATGGGTATTTTTCCAATTTTGATATTTGAAATGGAGATAAAAAGTAATGACCATGAGCGCTACAAAAATAAGAAGACCTAGTTTGCCGAAAAACAGAGGCCAACTGCCAAACGCAAAAATAAAATCAAAAGAATACTTTAATGATAGAAAGAGGAATTGAATGGTTAAGAAAACAGGATGAAAAAGCAAAAGGCCGAAAGACAGCGCTCCCACTATGTGATGTTTCAGATAAACGCGGTTCAAGCCGTTAAACAATCTGTCCAAAAATTTAAAACGGGCCGAGAGCACAAAATTGATTGAAAGCAGAGCCATGCCTGTAAGCCCGGTGACTTGCCCTAAACTGCGAAAGGTGGCTCCTGACGATACAAAACGGCCGGCGATCGGCAGCATAAAAATCCATATAACAAGAGGTATCGCAGCCAAAACTACTACCAAAATCACTCCCAAATTATTCTTTAAAAACTTTCTCATCGGAGTTATATTATAGCAGAAAAAATGCTATATTTAATTCATGACAAAATATAAGTTATTTTTACTTCTTTCATTTGTTGTGGTCTGGATTTGGGCAGCCATCAATCCTCTTTTCCCTCATGATTGGCTACTCGAAAATTATCTGGTCTTTATATTTGTTCCTATAATTATTATCACTGGGCGATGGCTTAAGCTCTCAAATGTTTCTTACACCTTGATTACTATTTTTATGATTTTGCATGTTATTGGCTCGCATTACACTTATGCCGAAGTTCCATTTGGAGTAACGCTTCAGGACTGGTTTAATCCAAGTCGAAATATGTATGATCGATTGGTACATTTCAGTTTTGGATTTCTACTGGCTTATCCAATAAGGGAGGTCTTTATAAGATTATCTAAAGTTAAAGGATTTTGGGCATACTATTTTCCTTTTGACCTCACTGCCGCCTTTTCAGCATCTTACGAAATCATAGAATGGATCACTGCCAGAAATGTTGATCCTGTGGCTGGTCTTGCTTTCTTGGGAAGCCAGGGAGATATTTGGGACGCCCAAAAAGATATGGCCATGGCTATGATAGGAGCGGCCCTAGCTATGCTTGTTATTTTTATAATCAATTGGATCTTTGATAAAAACCACTGGAAAGATTTTAAAGAAAGTTTCAAAGTGTCAAAAGGTGACAAACCGCTAGGAGAAGAGAAATTAAAGGAGTATCTTGAGAGTTAATGACTTTTTGAAAACGACTGCTCCAATACCAATCAACGTGCAACTGTTCATGATTCTATTTATTTTTTACCAAATCCACATTTGACCCCTTTATTACCGATCCAAGAAACGGCAATAATTTATCTTGGTATGATTTGAAAATTTGTTTATCTTTTTCTGTAATTTTGCCTTTCTTTTGTAATTCAACTTCAAATATACCTCCCACGCCTTTTACATTATCCAAATGAAATACGGTGTTGGTTTTTCTCCAAACTTCCCTTTTCTTATCAACAATAGCTTTTACACCAAGAGATTTTATAAGAAAAGGAAGAAGTTGTATGTCTTTTACATCATATAACTTTACATCTGAAGCGGTATTCTTTCCTTTTACAAACTCTGGGCGTTCATAGTATACGAGCAATTGTTTTTTGCCCTCAATTCTTAATTTTAATCTGGGAGATTTTTCCTTGTTTAAATCTGATAGATTGAAGAAATAATCTTTTTGATTTTTAACAATTTCTTTTTTAGCACCTATTTCTTTCAAGACAAGTCTAACTTTCTTAAAATCTTTGCAATAGTGTTTTAGTTCAAGATTGATTTTGTTCATTTTATTAAAACATTCCTTTTTTGTAATCTTCAATCAAATCTCTTGCTGTTTGTGGCTCTGGGTTGAGGTTCCCGTCGTCAAGTATGCCTTCAGGAATAGAAACTGCTAATTCTTCGGCTTCAGCTAATTTATCGTTGAGTAAAAGGTAGTAAATTTCTGTTATTTTGTTGCCGTTATCTTCTGGATTGAGTTTCATAGCTTTTGCCCCAAATTCTTTAGCTTTTTCTTTATCTCCGAATTTGCTAATAGCGATACTCATTGCGTGGTGATACCAAAACCAAAGTATCATTTGTCTCCATTCTTTTTCTTCTTCTGTGAGGAAATTTTCATCAATATTTTCAATGATATCTTTTACTCTATTTGTGATTAGGTCTGGATTGTTATAATCCCATTCTTTTGCTTTCATTAGCTCTTGGTCTGCATCATTATATAAATTGTCCAATTCTTTCGGAGTATGAGCATCAAGCAGTTTATAAGCTTCTCTCATTGGGCTATTTTCAATATCAAATTGTTTAGGTTGGTTTTCCATATTTTTGTTAAAAATTTCTTGTTCTTCATTAAAAAGGGCTTCTATTCGTTCTAAATAAGATTTAGCCATTTCTCTGGTTTGTTCATCTACACCATTCAAAACATTTAAAATTTCAGCTACATCGTAGTTTTTAACTAATTGTCCATTCTTTTCTACCCAAGGTTTGAAGTTGTTATCTACATACACTAAATTGTCATCTTTATCATATCCAAAATTGCTTGCAGACGGGTCAGTAGTTACTCCAAGTCTTGATAGTGCAGTGAGGAAATCAATGTATTTATCATCCCACACTAATTTGTCTTCTCGTTCTTCTCTTAATTTATTGTATTGCTCACTAATAGCTGGGTCAGAACTATTAGAATTTTGTGTTCTCAATCGGTTATGCTCTTTATGGGGTTCGTCCAACTCTTTTCTTTCAGAAACCATAATTATGTCTTCTCCTTTTGCCACTAAATTGGTATCTGGGATTTGGACGGGCATTAGGGTATGAAGTATTTTAGTTAGATAATATCTGCCCTTTATCAATCTTTCTGTATGGTCTCCATATCCCTCTTTGAAGCGAGCTACAACCTTACCTTCATTTTCAGGGTGAATATAGACCTCTTTTTCTTCTCCTTCTCCTATTTTTTCAAGTTTATTAAAGTCAAATTTCATATTTTTATTCCAAAATTTCAGGGATACGCTCACGAGGAATTTTGCGGACATTTACTTTCTTTAACCCCTGCATATGGGCTTTCACCAAGCGGTGTAAACCGTCCAGAATGAGCCATTTATCCTTATTCTCCATTATGTCTATTGGATATTTTAAATCGGCATTTTGAATTTTTTGATAATGAATTGAATGCTTATCTGGTTCGCTGATAACTTCCCAAGGTTTTAAATTATAATCATCCGTATCTTCTATTTCCCAAAAAGGAATATCAAAATGCCAAATTAAATCTTCCATATCCATTTCTTCAACTGGAACATCTAAAGCCCAAACCTTTTCAGAACTCCAATCAAAATCAAAACCGACATCTTTTATGATTTGTGGAATTTCTTGTTTTTTGTCGTCTTCCATATTTATTTTTCACTTAAAAACTTAAACCTCGGAACTTTTTTACCATTAATTTCAACTTCTTCTTCGAACATAGAAATTGGTCTTGCCCAGAGCTTTGAAGTTTCGTTGTCATATAACGCTTCGTAAATTACCAAATCTTCCAATGTTTCGCTATGCTTGGCTATACCGATAACCCTGTATTTTTTGCCTTTATAGTGTTCGTATATACCAATTTTCATACAACCAGTTTAATAAAAATTTCGATAAATTAAAAGACCTGCAAAGCGCAGCAAAAAATCTACTTTGAGCCGGAGGAGAGAATCGGACTCTCGACCTCCGTCTTACCAAGACGGCGTTCTGCCACTGAACTACCCCGGCTTATAAAAGATATTATCATATCCCCTCCTCTTTTTGGTAATCTTTATACAAAGCCAGGAAGCCTGCGGCTGC
>CAYQUJ010000005.1:6871-27778 GCA_964420745.1 uncultured Candidatus Saccharibacteria bacterium
CGGCGTTCTGCCACTGAACTACCCCGGCTTTTGGAACTTCTAAGATATTATCACTCTCCTTCCGCTTTTTCATAATCTTTGTAGAGCATTAAAAAACCGGATAGGGTGAAAAGAAAGATTATGGCCGGGATGATCAAAAAATATTTGGCGGAAAGAGCAGCAATTTGGGCGCCCAAAAAGACCAGAGCGAAGTCTACCGGAATATAAAAAATCGCGTTGATGAGGGAAAATGTCCAGAAATTTATTTTACTCAAGCCGGAGGCGTAAGAGAGTAATTCCGGCATACTTATAAAACCGACTCTAGCTTTTATAAATGACTTGGTATTGCCTATTATATTTACGGTTTTTAAAACTCTCTCCACGTTTTGGGAGCCGGCAAAAAAGTTGAGAATTTTTTGCCCATATTTTCGGCTCAACCAAAAACAAACTGACGAACCCAAAATGTCGCCGAGTAAGGAAATAGCAAAACCTTTGGCACTGCCAAAAATGGCTCCGGAGAGCACATACAGTGGCGTGCCGCCGAGTGGGGCCACTATGAGAGTGGTCATCTTGAGCACAACGACCAAAAGCGGCGCCATAATACCAAAAGAAGCTACCTGTGACTCCAGTTCCCCACTTCTGACCATTTTGATAGAAATAATAAAAATAGCGAGTATAATCACGAACCAAACAATTTCAATTATTTTTCCCCTCTTCATTTTTTATTTTATTTTTCGCACACTCTTTTTAATTCCGCCAAATCCTCGGCAGATGGGGAGGGCATGGCGGCCGCATTCTCTCCGGTAAGGTAATACATGATTGAGTTCGGATTTTCGGTGTGGTCCATACCCAAAGCATGGCCGAGTTCGTGAGTGAGCGCTACCGCCAAATCTTTTTGATTGCCAAATTGATACACGTTTATTGCTTCGCCGGTGTATTCGGCCTGGTTAAATTCCAAACCTTGGCCGTATTTTTGGTTGTAATTTTTGGCGATTTTGTTGTACTCCAGAGCTGCTTGATTGCGCTTTTCTAAAAGCGCGTTCAATTCTTTGGCTTCCAGATTTAAAGAAGCCGCCTCTGCATTAAGCGCCGCGATTTCTTTGTTTAATGACGTGGCCTCGGCCTGAAGTTTTTCGTACTCGCTTTTTGGCGCGCCACCCTTGCCATTCCAAAAAGCCACTTCTTTGGCATAATCCCTTTGTCTAATCTCAAGAGAGACGCTCCCGGCTTCATGGGAAGCCGACGCTCGGTCGTAAGCCATTTTCATGCTGTTGAATTCAGCGTCCAATTTATCCAAAATATTTTCCACAGCCGAAAGGCCAAACTCGGTTTTTTGTTTTTGAATGGTGGCAAGTTGCCTCTCGTCATATATCAAATTTATTTTGAAAGCGGCGTCCGGGTCGTAAAGAAAGATGTCTCGGCCGAGCGCTTTTTCCCAAACTGTTTCCGCCGCCGCGATGCGCGATTTAAATTCTTCTTTGGAAACTCCAAATTGCGTGTCAAACCGGCCGATCCCATATTCCAAAAGCCTTTCGCACGGCCCGAGAGAATACAAATAAAAAGAATAACCGGTGTAGGCCAGGACCGCCACCACAAAAACAAAAGCGATAGTGTTTTTGATAATTCTCACAAACTTGATTTAATTTTTTTGGCGTTCTCGGCAAAATCTTTCGGATCCCCTTTCACTTTGTTATTGGGAAAAACCCAAATGTGAGCGTGGGGCACATCTTCGCCCACCACTTTGGACAAAATCCATTCCGTCTCAAAAGCTTTTTGTTGAGCCAAAGCAATTTTTCTCGCCACTTCAAAATAATCTCCGACATTTGGCACGTCCCAAACCCAGCGATAATGTTTTTTGGGAATGACCATGCAATGTCCTGGTGATTGCGGATTGATGTCCAGAAAAGCCAAAAAATTATCATCCTCATAAACTTTATGGCTTGGTATCTCCCCTCTTACAATTTTGCAAAAAACGCAGTTTTCCATAATTTGATTATACCATGCTAAGGGGGGCCAACCAAACCAAACTTCATCTTTTCTTAATTTTATGATGTTACAATGTCCCCGGGAGGTTCTGTAAAACGACACATATCCAGACAGAAAAAGTTTCTGTGCTCTTGGTTTCTTCCGAAGAAAAAGCGCAAGAGGAGCTCCGAGACATCTTTCAGAAAACCAAGTGGGCCTTGCGACGTGTTTCTTCATACGAGGAGACTGCCAAAGAGCTCAAGAAGGATCCGCCTTCAGTAGTGATTTGCGAGGAGGAGCTGGAGGACGGAAAGTGGCAAGATATTTTGGTATTGGTTGAGGAGTGTGGCTCTCCGCTCATCGTGGCTGCGGCTTACAACGATGACGTGGTGAACAACGGGCATTTGTGGTCGGAAGTGCTAAACCTCGGTGGCTATGATGTCCTGGCAAGGCCTCTCGACAATGAAGAGGTTTTCAGGATCGTTGCCGGGGCCTGGAGATATTGGCGAGAAAAAAAGAAGCGCGAGCAAGAGCAATAAAAGAAACGGGGGGAGATTTCTCGTCTAGGGCAGCTGCGGTCTTCGCAGTTGTTTTTTTTGCTATGTAGCTTTGGAAATCTTTATTTTGAGAGATACTTATAGGCCTGCATGCCAAAGAGAGAACCGACGATTGGCCCCAAAACATAGAGCAAGTTTAAAGAACCAATGCCCCAGGCCACAGCCGGGTTCAAGACTCCGTTTGATCCAAGAGTTGCTGCGATGGTTATACCCAAAAGGAGCGACCCACCGATGACCAAACCAGACATTTGGGAGTGGACTTTTTCCAAAACTACCGCCGCAATGCCGAAAGTAAAGAAAAACGCTCCCAAGGCTTCAGCAAGAAATACAGCGCCTGAGGCGGCAACAGTAACAGGAGCGAGTTCAACAGTATTGGATACGAGGAGCATGGCGGCTCCCGCCCCGATAACTTGAGCTACTATATAAGCAAGCGCGTCCCGACCGGGAATTTTTTTGAGCGACCAAATACCTATGGTCACGGCAGGATTCAAATGAGCGCCAGATATGGAGCCGATAAAATATACAAACAAGCCCAAAACCAGCCCAGCCAAAACTGGCGTAGATACCGGAAAGCTTGAGGTCAAAGAGAGAGCCACCACTAAAGTGAGCGCTCCTGTCCCCAACGCCTCCGCAATATATTTCTTCATATTTTATAAATTACTGCTAATGGCAAAATTATACCATTTTCTGCGCGGGCGGTGGGATTTGAACCCATGATCTTCCCCGTGACAGGGGGATGTGTTAACCAGGCTACACCACGCCCGCATACAATAGAAATTTAGCAGATTTTTTTGTTTTCCGCCACTTTTCTAACAAGCAAAACAAAACCGCCCTTTGAAATCTCGGAGCGGTTTTGTTGGTTGTTAGAATATTGATCAGTTGGTGCGGCAAGAAGGGTCTTGGTAAAACCCGGTTACCGAATTACTACCATCGCCCCAGTCCAAACAACTGTCGCTATCATAATAGCCGCATTTTTGCCGTACGCCACCGGGAGTCCCTGGCTGGCATCTAGTTTCGCTGGTAGATATACATTCATTGACGCAAGAAGCGGAGCCGCCAGGGGTAGTACAGGACCAAACTTCTTCGCCTCCAACAACTTGGTTTGACTGACCTACGTTACAGACCGCCGCAGTACGGAACCAATACTTGGTGCCTGGCTTCAAGTTTTCCACCGGATAATTGCCTATGAGGTTGGTTTCGCTAGGGCCATAGATGCCCGGATTTCTCCAAATATTGTCAACTTTCAAAACACACGTGTTGCCAGGACATCCGGTTCTAACTGCCGTTTCAGCTACACGGCTATCAATTTCTGTGTTTCCAATCACTTCAGCCACTCTTAAAATTATACCGCCGTTATCAAACATACCCGGACCGAAGTGAGAAGTCCCATAAACCCCCACCTGTAAAGCGTCGGTGGTTAAAAGCGGCTGGGGACCGGTGCTGTAACAATTAGCGTTTCCGACTGTTATGTTAGCAGGCAATTGTTGTTCACAACTTCTACTTAAGCCGGGCAAATACATTGGTGGCGCAACTGAAACAGTACCATAGTCCGGAGTGCCGTTTTGGCCATTGAGGCCAATACCGTTGCTGTCGCCAAAGAGTCCGTTATTAGCAACCACTCTCACAAACATGAATCTATGATCTTCTCCGTCAGATCCGCCTTGATAGTAACCGGTACTAAGTACGCTGCTAGACACCGCAGAATCCATGTTGGAACCAAAGGAAAGGCCGTAAAGCCAACTGGCTGAATTTTCCGATCCCGGCACCGGAAGTGTTGTTTCCAGAGGAATAGAGAAAGTGTAAGTATTCGTGCCAGCTCTACTTTGGATATTTTGAGCCACGGTAGATTCAATAGAGAGATCGTTTAAGTGTCCGGCCACGCGGCCAGGGCTTAAGAGATAAATACTGACACTTGTAACTGACGATGGAGCTTCCCAAGAAACAGTAGCAGAGGTTCGGCCGGAAGTAACAGCATTAACTTTTACAATACCATTGCAAACAGCAGGCATTTTGGTCAGATATTCGCCCGATTTGTTGGGACCACGGTACAAATTTTTACCGGCATCATACCAAACTTCCCAAGGAGAGTAGCTCAATTCTTTTTTGGCGATTTCTTTGTTGAAGCTGTTGAACCAGGCAAACCAATTTTGGTATCTAGAGTCAATACTGCCAGCACCATAATCGTTACCGACAATATCAGCCGCTTCTCCGGCAAAAAGTTCTACGTTGCCTTCGCGCAAAGTACAGCTAGCCGAACTGCCCATCCATCTTTGGCCAGAAGTGCATAAACTGTCTGGAACGCCATCACCCAAGCCGCAATATTCTCCATATGAACACCTGACTTCGTCAAAGCCCAATTGCGCTCCCTGAGTCTGAGCCAATCTAATACATGCTTGAGCCTGAGCTCTGTGTTCCTTAAGTCCTGCAGGTATCGTGTCACCGATAGGTTCACTAGATCCGATATTACCATTGGAATCAATAAACGCGCCTTTGTAGTTTGCATCCACAAAAGCGCCGTAGTTGGTACCATAGTGACATCGCTCCCATGTTTTCATTTGTTGAGCCAATGATGATGAGACAGAAAAATGCGGCGAGGCTCCGGCATTCGGCGCGAATGTTTTGTACTTAGCTACTTCAGCTTGGCAGGCCGCAACGTCGCCCGGAGGCAATTCAGGAACTGATGAAGCCGACGAGGTCAAAGAAGCAGTAGCTAAAACTTTTTTGCCGCCTGGCTTTGCAACGCTAGATTGAATAACAATTCCATTGAGTGTGACGGGAGTTGTAGTTTCCCAAGATCCTCTGGTTTCAATGGTATAGTCCTTGCCAGCGTCCAGTTCCAAAGTCCATTCACCGTCAACTGGGAGACGCCCTCGGATATTTTCTTTGCCCATATCGCCGCCTGGTATTTCCGGCGCCGCCCAACGGCATTGAACACCGGTATTGTATGCGCTGCCGGCATAAGCAACTGAGTCCGACGCATTGCATCCTGCGGAGTAGGTTTGCATTTGATTAGGAATAGGCACGGTCAACATCCAGACAGCATCAGTTTTGCGGTGCCAGCTGATTTTGTATTTCCATTTGCCAGTACTTGCAAGAGTGCTTTGCGATGCGTTCCATGCACCTGTACCAGGGGTAAAACTTATAGGCGTGGCTGTAATGGTAATGTCGCTGTTGTCTAGCACAGTTCTAGCTTGATTTAGCATAGATGACAAAGAGCCACTAGCAGCTGGAGTCGTGCCAGTGCACGGTTCTTCCCAAGTTCTCAAACATTTATTCTTACCCGCGCACCAGGAATAACCAGCCGAACCATAGCAGCCATGAATATCGGTTTGACCGCCAATAACTACAGTGTTATTGTTCTGACTTGATGTGCTAGGTATAGTGCAAATACCATTAACAGCGGCAATAAGCGCATTGGTGTCTGTTCCGGCTGGTAGTTTTGCAACTAGCAACAAAAGTATGTCGCATATACTTCTGATCATAACATTGGCACTGCTCAATGTTCCGGTAGATACTGCCAAAGGTTGATCGGCAGTAGTGCCAGGCATAGTGCCGCCGCGAGAAGCAGGAATGTTGGAAATGGACATGATGTTGCCGTTTTCATCGCGAGTGTTGAAGTAGACTATTCCTCCAGGCAACGGTTTGCATGCCAAATCGCCTTCGCCTGCATTTTGATCACAAGATGAGCCTGGTTCTGCATAATATTTGAAAACATAACGAGTGGCCGGGTTTAGTTGGACAATCAGAGGATCGGCAAGGGCCCTTGCCTCGGAAGCGGGGTCCTCCGTTATTACCGGCAAATTTTCATTGGTAACCGGAGCAATTGTCACTTTACCTTTATAAGGAGACACCCTATCCCACCCAAAATGGTACGTCCACTTTCCACTTTCAAATTTGATGGCTTGAGTTTGGACGAGTACGTCGCCGTTATTGGCCAGAGTAGAAACAGGATATACGACAGCAGCCGCTTTGGCCAAATACACTGTGCCCAAAGCAAAAACTGCGATTGGTATAAAAATCGCTAATAACTTTTTTTTATTTTGCATAGTAAATTTAATAAAATGCGGAATTAATAATAGCGCGCCTAATTAACGCATTTACATTATCTCACGTATGGAAAGCGGATGTTTTGGGGGACTGTTGATAACCTGATTTTAGGCTTGCCCGTGACGAGCAAAGCGAGTTTTACGTGGTGCCGGCGGATGGAATCGGACCATCTTCCAAGGCTTATGAGTCCTTTGTTTTACCATTAAACTACACCGGCATATTTTCTAAACATATCAATAAACCCAAGCATTTTATACTGTAAACTCGAACTTTTCAAGACCCGTAATCTCAATATGCCATAATAATTATCGTAATTTTCATACACTTTTTTAGGCGTCACATTCACAAAATATGGTTTATTAAAATTTTGCAAAGGTATGTTTAAATATTTAGACCAAAACATCATTACTTTTTTAATTCTTTTTTTATGTATAAAATTTATTTGTAATGTCGGATGTATCAGTTCTCTATTTACATCAAGAATTTTGATTAGAAAAAGGAAAATAATCTTAATCATTATTGGGTCAGAATTAACAAAAATAAATCTGCCACCAGTTTTTGCGCCCTCCGCCCAATAAAGGCATGCACCCGCTATTAGTAGATCTCTTTGAGTTATCTTTTTAATAATGTGATTTGCTTCTTGAAACCTATCATTCATTTCATTTATTTTTTTCTGTCTATTCATTTGGGTTCCTATTAGCCTGCCTTTTAAATTTTTACCCAGTCCTCTTTTATAAATAGCTTCTTCTTGTTCATACGTGAGTTTAATATCCCTGCACCATAAACTAACAGTAGATTTTGCAATTTTTAATTCTTTTGCAATATCTTTTATACTCTTTCCCTCTCTTCGTATTTTTCGGGCTATTATTTTATCTTTTGATCTAGCCATAGTGAACATATATTGTACTATGTCGTAGGTATATTTTATAAGTTTTTTGTGGATAACTTGATATAGCTTGTAATACAAAAGTGTTCGTGTATAATGTAATTATTGCGGGGTAGAGTAATAGTAACTCGCGAGGCTCAATAGTGGTGGGCCCTTGGTTGAGTAATCAATCAAAGCAAATTCGCCAAATTCGGAGAAGTCCTCTCCGCCTCATCGGTGGAAAGATAATTCCGAGCTAAGTTCGTTTTATTAAAAACGATAAATGTGTAGAGACTAGATGGCGAAATTCCAAATTTTATTTTGGAAGATGGTATAGTCCAGACCCCAAATCCCACATAACGGGAGTGTTGAAAAACATAGTGGTAAGCATAACCTTGAAATTTTGGTGCGAATCCAAACTCCGCAACACGAATGTGACTTGTTTGAAAAGGTGAAAATTAAATCAGGCCGAATTCTTTGAAGACCGCGCCGTAGAGAGAGATGATGCGGCGGGTTTCGTGTTGGTTCAAAAGAAAGTTGCTGCCTTCGTGGGCGATCATGTTGCGCACTTTGTGAGCTTCCCAGGCCTGGTCTATGGTGATAAAGTCGCTTTTTTCCACCGCTTTCAATTTATCCCCTATAGTGTCCCCCGGCAGATGGAGTTGATCCAAAAGGTCATCAAGCATGATGTCCGCTTCTATGATGGCGAGGCGCCAATTGGAAGGCACTTCTGACTCGGCATGAGTTATAATTTCTTGCCATTTATTGGCCATAGGTTGTTGGATCGGCTCAGCGTCCGGAGAAGCGGTCGGCGTATTGGCAGGATACAATTTGGCTTTTTCTTCTCTCCAAACAGCGTCGCCTTTTTGGTTGAATATGAAAGTGCCTATAGCCGCCCCGCCAGCTATCACAAATCCCAATGCCTTGAAAAATTGAACATGCGATTTGAAAAAAGCGAATACCGGCGCCAGTTCAAAACCGAAAAAAGAAAACTCGCCCGAAATAATATAATTCCATATGGCCGGCAAAATAGTCCCGAAAATAACCATCAAAAAAAGCAGTATAACAACCATTTCAATCGGATCAAAATTCCAGCCCTTTGGCTTTTCTTTGGGTTTTTCTTTTTTATCTTTGGGAGGCATTGATACGAAAATTATGCGAAAGCTACGAAACGATAACGAAAGCTAATGCGAAACTTCACCCAGAAAATATTTGCCGATTTCAAACAAAATATTTTCGGACGAGTGCGGTGACATTAATTGTATGCCAAGAGGAAGCTTTTTTCCATTTATTTCAGAAAAACCCGCCTCCGCAGAAGGCTTCGGCGAGGCAAAGCCGGACGGCAAAGAGAGGGCAGGCACTCCGACGATGTTGGCGGTTACCGTGAAAATGTCGGCCAGATACATTTCCAGTGGGTCGGACTTCTCCCCTATTTTGAAAGCCGGAGATGGCGCGGTGGGAGTAAGTATGGCATCAACTTTTTCAAATGCCTCTGCAAATTCCAGTCCGATTATTTTTCTCGCAGCCATGGCTTTGCTGTAATAAGCGTCGTAATATCCGGAAGACAAAACGTAAGTGCCCAAAATTATTCTTCTTCTGACCTCTTTGCCGAACCCCTCTCCTCTGGTTTTTTTGTAAACTTCTAAAAGATTTTTGCCGGGAACCGACAAGCCGTATTTGATGCCATCGTAGCGCGCCATATTGGAAGAAACTTCAGCCGGCATGACGATATAATAAACAGCCAGCGATTTGTCTATATTGGGCAATTTTATTTCTTGGATTTCAAAACCCAAATTTTTCAGTTTTTCTATCGATTCGTCCGTATTTTTTTTCACATCATCACTTATGCCTTTTTGATCCAGTATGTGATACGGCACTCCAATTTTCATTTTTCCTTCTTTCCCCCTCTTAATATAAGAGGGGGAAAGGGGTGATATGTCGATGCTCGTACTATCATATTTGTCTTTCCCTTTTATGGCATCAAAAATAATTTCCACATCGGAAACCGTTTTGCCGATTGGGCCGATGACGTCTAGTGACGAACCCATGGCCATAAGACCGTACCGCGAGACACTACCGTAAGTAGGTTTGAGCCCGACTACTCCGCAAAAACTTGCCGGTTCGCGTACCGAGCCGCCGGTGTCCGAACCAAGCGCCCCCATGGCCATATCTGCGGCCACGGCCACGGCCGAACCGCCGGAGGAACCGCCCGCCACACGTTCCGTGTCATGAGGATTTTTGGTGACGCCATACGCCGAATTTTCAGTGGAGCCTCCCATGGCAAATTCGTCCATGTTCGTTCGGCCCATAAAGACCACGCTTTGGTCAAGCAATTTTTGGGCGGCAGTGGCTGTGTAGGTGGCCGTATAATTTTCTAAAATTTTGGAAGCGGCGCTGGCTTTGCGGCCCTTAATTAAAATGTTATCTTTGACGGCGAGAGGGATGCCGGTAAGTTCGCTTGATTTTTTGGAGTCAATTAATTTTTGAGCATCTTCAGCTTGCTTCAAAACATCATCATAAACTTCCAAAAAAACATTTAGTTCTTTATTTCTTTTTTCAATTTGCAGAAGGGCACCTTCTGCCAACTCTTTGGCAGAAATTTCTTTTTTATCAAGAAGCTCGCGCGCTTTTTTGATTGTCATAAAATCTTTTTCACTTTTAAATAATTCCCCTCTTTGCGCGGAAATTCGGCGATTAATTCTTTGCTGTAGGTGCCCGATGCGGTGGGGTTTTCGTCTTCGCGCATGATATTAACCTCACCCCCCACTATCGCGTGGCCCTCTCCTTGTTCAGGAGAGGGAAATGCTGAGCCTTCCGATATTTCTGAAATCTGCCCCACGTAGTCCAAAATAGCATCCATTTCCAAAGCCAATTTTGCTTGCTCCTCTTCTCCTATTTCTATCCTCGCCAAATCAGCCAATTTTTTAATTTCTTCTTTGGAAATCATGGGCTTATAATAGCATTTTATCCGATATTTAAAAGGTTTTTAAATTCTTCTTCGGAGAGAATTTTTACGCCCAATGTTTGAGCTTTTTCGTGTTTGCTGCCAGGATTTTCGCCCGCTACCACGAAGGCTGTTTCTTTGGAAACAGAGCTTGAAATATCTCCGCCCTGCGCGCGGATTTTTTGTTTGGCTTCATCGCGACTCATGCTTGAAAGCGTGCCAGTCAAAACAAAAGTCTTGCCGGAGAGTTTGGAGCTTGGAGCTAAAAGCTTGGAGGAAGAAGGATTTTTAATTGTGATATGCTTCAAAAGTTTTGATAAAAGTTTTTGGTTTTCCTTATCTTTAAACCAATCTACAATTGACTGCGCCACAATCGGCCCGATGCCTTCTATTTTTTCTAATTCTTCTTTGGATATTGATTTGAAATTTGAAATTGGGATTTTGAAATTCTCTGCCAAAAGCAGAGCCGTTTCTTCCCCCACATTAGGAATGGAAAGAGAAATGATGAGTCGAGCCAATGTCACATTTTTTGATTTTTCAATTGAACCCAAAAGATTATCAACTGACTTTTCGGCAAATCGTGGAAGCGCCAGCAAATCCCCTTTTTTCAAAGTGAAAATATCGTCGTAAGCGGATATGAGTTCGGCATTCAACAAAGCATCGATCACTTTTGGTCCCAGGTGATCAATGTCAAAGGCACCCTTTGACACAAAATGGTAGAGTTTCCTTTTTTTCTGGACGAAAGAATTTTTGTTTTTGCACCGCCAGGCCGCTTGGCCCATGATACGTTCTATTTCGCCGACTCCGCCGCAATCTTGCACACGCGAAGGCCAAACAAACGGCCTTTCTTTGCCAGTGCGCATTTCTTTCAAAACCGAAACTATGTCGGGAATAACATCTCCCGCCTTCTGCAAAATGACGGTGTCTCCGATGCGTACGTCCAAGTGTTTGATTTCATCTTCATTGTGGAGCGTGGCGCGTGAGACAGTGGAGCCAGCAACTGAAACCGGCCGCAAATGGGCCACCGGAGTCAAAACGCCGGTACGGCCGACTTGCAAAACTATGTCTTCCACCACCGTAGTCACCTGTTCGGCCGGAAATTTAAAAGCGATGCCGAAGCGCGGCGCTTTGCCCGTATAGCCAAGCGCTTCTTGGTATTTTTGTTCGTTCACTTTCACCACCACCCCGTCAATCAAATAATCCTGCTTGTCTTTTTTGTCCTGCCAAAATTTCCAATACTCAATTACTTCTTTTATGTTTTGACAGAGTTTGAAATTTTTGTTGACTTTGAAACCAAGTTCTTGCAAAAATTTCAGCTCTGCTATTTGTGTTTTTGGAGATTCCCAAAGATCAGATCTTTGGCCACTTTTCCCCAAGATCTGATCTTTGGCGGCAATATCATAAATAAAAGTATCCAATTTCCGTTCTGCCACGATTTTTGGATCAAGCTGCCGCACCGTGCCGGCGGCAAAGTTGCGCGGATTGGCAAAAACTTCTTCGCCTTTTGCTTTTTGAATTTTATTCAGCCGTTCAAATTGGGATTTGGGCAAAAAAACTTCGCCTTCCACGATAATATCGAGTGGCTGCTCCAATTTCATCGGCACTGATTCTATGGTTTTTATATTGGCCGTCACATCCTCCCCTATTTTGCCGTCGCCCCTCGTCGCCGCCTGCACAAGGTGCCCTTCTGCATATTCCAAAACTACCTTCAATCCGTCTATTTTTAATTCGCAGGTATAGGCGATATCATTTTCTGTTTCAAGGAATCGTTTGACCCTCTCATCAAACGCTTCCATATCCGCTTCGTCAAAAGCGTCGTTAAAAGACCATTGCCGCGCTTTGTGCGGCACTTTTTTGAATGCTTTCTGCGGTTCGCCCGCCACTCTCTGAGTCGGTGAATCTGCCGTTATAAGCTCCGGATATTTTTCTTCCAGTTTGACGAGTTCGTTTTTGAGCGAGTCCAGAGCTTCCGGAGAAATGCTCGATTTATCAAGCACGTGATACTCATACCTATAGCGGTCTATGGTTTTTTTGAGCTTTTCAGCCCTCTCTTTCACATCTCTGCTTATCATGGCATTAGCATACCAAATTTAGTACATCACCTCTATGCCTCTCTCAATTCTTCTGGAGCCTCCAATAACACACGTGTTATAACCGCGGGATTTGATATAGGTTTTTGGCGTTGAACCAACATAATATTTTCTGACTGTCACAATAGTACAAGGTCCCGATTCCGAGCCTGGCGCCATCGGAAAACCAAAGACACTGGTCGGGTTTGCATTGCCGCCGCCGCCTATGCGAGTTACTGTGCTTGTGCCGTAAATTGCAATGCTCCCAGCCAGTGTGCCGTCCCCAAACATACTGAGCCCAGCGCAGATGATAGGAGAACCATTGGTTGAAGTGGCGAATTTTTCCGACTTGGCGTCCCAAAACAGAGCGCATTCAATGCCGGCATCGGCGGCAAAAAACGCCAACTGTGAATCTTTGCCGGAAGAAGCAAAAAGAGAGCTTTTGACGGTTATGTTGACGACCGCAAAAGTGATGAAAAGCAAAATGCTCATGATGGTCACGGCCATAAACAAAGTCATCCCGGCCCGCTTTGCGGAAATTTTCAATTTAGAATTTTCAATTTTCAATTTCATTTTAGATCCAATTAAATAAATAGGTCTTGGCCTCAAATTGCCTGTCAATCAAACCTTTTTTCCAAGAAACCCGCACCGTCACCGCTATCTCAACAGGATCGCCCGTAGTTGGATCGTCTCTGACTCGTTCAATTTTAACTTCTCTCACAAAATTTGTATCTGACCAATCCAAACCATAATTGTATCCGTATATAAATGAAGATGCATTTTTCCTCAAGACTGGACAATACCCCCATTCGCTCGCATCACAGGTCTCAAAATTATCTGGTGAAGGGGAGGAAACTTCCATCCGGCAGACCTTGCCAAAATAACAGTGATCGGATACATCTTCCGAGATGCCAGTAAGCCAAGTGACCGTTGAAGCAGGGTCGGTTATTCTCTCCAATTGATTGTGATCTCGCGCGTTCCTGATGATTTCCACGGCCTCCTGAGCCAGATAAAAAGCTTTGACTTCATCTTTGACAATGATGCTTTGGGAAAGATTGGTTTGGATGGCAGTAAATGCTCCAGCGATGGCAGCAGACAAAACACCAATAGCCACGATGGACTCAAGTACGGTAAACCCGGACACCAAAGATTTTGGTGTGCGGGTAAACCCTCTTCTAGTTTTGTATTTCGTTTTCATAATTTATATATGAAGAATTCTTCGCGACATCATTACCTCCAAAGAAAAAGATGATTGGAGTGTCGGCTTACTGCCCACATAACCTTTGATAATTACTAAGACGTAAGGTTGGTTATTATCTGAAGGATTAGTACCAAAAACGCGAAATTGCAAATATTCAACCACCATTTCAGGAGCAGTAATATCGGTATAAGCAGAACCTCCGTTTTCTGATTTTTGAATAGAATGGCCTCCCGGTTTCAGACGATACACAATAGTGTCTCCTTCAAAATTAAAAGCAAGCAGAGTATTGGCGTCAGGATTGGTATCTCCACCATCGCAATTGGCCACGCTTGAAAAAGATCCTAAATCAGTCTCATTATTATAATCACAATGATAATTGCTTCCGTAGCGAACCAAGCGCGCCATGTTTTCCATTGCGATATTGAGGTTGTCTACCACTGTTTTGGATGCTTGGCTTTTTCGGTTGGCGTCAAAAATACTCAAAAGCGCCCCAAGCGAAATAAAAACAATAATGGCAAAAAGAGCCACCGCCACAATAAGCTCAACCAAAGTAAACCCGGACACCAAAGATTTTGGTGTGCGGGTAAATCCCTCACTTTTTTTATTTTTTTTAATCATTGGGTTGATATTTGCCCATTGGCTTCAATTTTTATCGAAGACTCATGACCTCCGGGAGATCTTAAATATATTGTGGCCGGAGGAAAATGCTCAGGAGGATTTATTATGTTTCCGCCATCATTTATAAAACTTACGATAGCAGCCGGATTCGGCCTAAAAAACGAAACGCTTATTTGTTTGAGCGCTCCTATGCCGGGTTGGCCGGTGCATTTCTCCACGCCGTCCTTTATGGCGCACAATTTGGAGATATATACGCCCCGATTTAGTGTCTTTATTCCTTCTTCTATTTCCTCACCAGTGTCATATTTTTTGTTCCTATTTCTATCGGCAAAAAATATGTACCGATTATTATTTGAAACGCTTACGTGCACCCCATATCCAATATCAAATTTATCTCCTGTGCCGGCCATATCTTCTCTCACAGCCAAGCTGTATACTTGAGCTTGGCGGAGCATCAGGGCCAATTCATATCTTTGGGTGTTAACGGTCAATTGATCGTTCCATTGGCGATTTTGGATGACAAGAGCGGTGGTGATGATGGTAGAAATAGTTATAACCACCAGAAGTTCTAGCAAAGTAAACCCGGACACCAAAGATTTTGGTGTGCGGGTAAACCCTTTGCTCCTATTTTTAGAAAAAATTGAAGAGAGAATGTATTTGAAATAAGTCCGCATTGAAATAAAAACTTATGATTATTCCCGCCGACAAAAACGGCCCGAAAGGAATCTCAGACTTAATTGTAAGATTATTCACGAGTGTTGGCAAACTAAAATGTGATTTGAAGCGCTTCAAAAGAAGAGCAACGAGAGCAAAAGCCGCCCCGATCCAAAAAGCCAAAACGACGGCCGAGAGCCCTTGGCTCAATCCCAAGAAAAATCCCAAAACAGCGATATATTTAACATCGCCAAAACCAAGCCAACGGCCTTTGGAGATGAGGAAGAGGAGGAGGAATGGAATTGTGAGAACAATGCCAGAAAGTAAATTAACAATAAGTAGCCAGTAGCCAGTAGCCAGTAGCAAGGTATAGAGAAAAGAAAAAATGAAAAAAGAAACCAAGAAAGAGTCGGGAATGATGAAGTGTTTGAGATCATAGACGGAAATCAAAAGAATGACGGCGAAAATGGTAGTTAGTAGACAGTAGTTAGTAGACAGTAGCCAGGAAAAATCAGAAAAAGTAAAACCGGATTTTAGAGCGGCTAAGACAGAAAGCAGACCCATCAGGATTTCAATTATAAAAGTTTCTTTTGGGATTTTGCTGTCGCAATAGCGGCAACGTCCTTTCAAAAATAAAAAAGAAAGGATCGGGAAAAGATCTTTTTTTTGCAATACCGTATTGCAAGAGAAACAAATTGACCGACCTTTCAAAAAAGGCAGACCCGTATTATATCTGCTTCCAATCACAGCAATAAAACTCCCCACTGCCGCGCCGAATAAAAATACTATTAACAAAAAGACATATTCCATTTAAATTCTTTCAACTTTTAGATTAGGAACCTTATCAAAATCCCTTATGTTTCTCGTCAATAAAACACTTCTGGTGCTTAAAGCTGTGGCGGCGATGACACTGTCTGCCATTTTTATATTTATGTTTCTTCTTAAAAATCCCGCTATTCTGGCAATCCGAGAATCCATAGGAATAATATTTAAAGTATTTAAAATATCATTTATTTTGATAATGTCTTCATCTCGCAATTCTTCAAAACTGAAAAGTTCTGCCTCAGAAACCGTTGAAACGTATATGGCCGAGTTCTTTTCAACTATTTTATTTACCCCTTTTACTACGGCTAAATCTTGATTTAAATAATAGATAACTACATTCGTATCAAAAGTATACATAATATATTTGCAATCAAGACCTATCCCATTCTTTTCTTAAATCCGTAAGCCTTTTTTTTACATTCTTGATTCTTCCTTTAAGCATTCCTGCGGATCTTTTCCACAACAAAGCTCGTGATTTTGGATTCACGATGTAAGGGATTTTTGCATATTCTTCCTTTTTTATAACTGTTTCCATAGATGTATGGTATCACAAAAACATAATTCACGCCACAAAACTCCCCACCGCCGCGCCGAACAAAAAACTATCGCCAAAAAAACATATTGCATTTGTTAAATAATAACACAAAACCCCGCACAAACGGGGCTTTATCATTTGAACCAGATAAAATTTAGTTGCAAGTCGTATCTCCGTTTGGTTGCACATCAGCCTGGGCACTTGAATTTCCTGCGCTATCAACGCACCAAAAGTCATTGGCTGCATCTGATGAACCAACCAAGTTGGCAGAAACAGCATAAGAAGGTGTGGCACCAGCGAGAACAACACACTTAAGTACCACGCCAGATGGGAATGCGCCAGAAGTAATGGTGTAATCGTCGAGATCAGTGCTAGCAAACATAGCGAGAGTAGGGCTGCCATCGTTACAAGCGGGGTCGTTACCTGCGGCTCCATAAGAACCGTTGGTATCATAGTAAAGTTCTGCCGCTCCTCTTATACCTGCCAATTGGGCTTTGGTCTTGGCGTCATTGCCTCGGCCACGAGCAGTGTTTAGAGAAGCCAAGACGACTGAGGACAAGATACCGATAATAGCGATGACCACCAAAAGTTCAATGAGTGTAAAACCTTTATTTCTAAATTTAAACATAATTTTTTAATGAATTTAACTAATGCTCTCTCGAGAGAGAAGCTTGGGCAATCGACCTTGTTTTATTACCCTTCAAGCTTAGCCTATATTATAAACAATAAAATAGGCTTCCAGCAATAAATGTGTGGATATCTGGGTTTACGGGCAGAAAGTGGATGGCCCTTCTATTGAACCGGATATCGTTCTTGAAGATCCTTTGTTGTCTATGCACCAATATTCGTTGCCGGAATAGAGAGGGACTTGGACAGCGTAAGCTGAGTCAGTTGATTGGCAGACTGGTATCGCAAAGTCCGGCAAATTGCCCTCGGCTATGTATAATCCAGGACTACCATTTACAGCGTCAACATCATTAAACACACCAGAACCACAATTAATAGCCGGGCCATAACTGTTTTCATTATTTGTAAAATATATTTCCGCCGCAGTGCGAAAACTGGAAAGCTGTTGCTTGACTTTTGAATCATAAGCTCTGGATCTCGCGTTTGAAAGACTTTGCAAAACAATGGTGGACAAAATTCCGATGATAGTGATGACTATCATTAATTCTACTAGAGAAAACCCCGCCCGCCTCGCAAGCGAGAGCGTTGCGGGCAGGCCCCATTTATTTTTAATTTTAAATTTAAATTTCAAATATTTTTTCATCATGTCGCGCTTGAAGCTATATTATAAATAGGCATTAAGACCGATGCCAGAAGGATGCCGACTCCGACGCCGAGCGCCACGATCATGACCGGTTCAATCAAGCCGACCAGAGTATCCACCGCGTTTGTCACTTCCCTTTGGTAAAACTTGGACATAGTCTTTAAGATGTTGCCGAGCTCGCCTGATTCTTCCCCCACCCTGATCATTTGCACCAAAATGCTCGGCATCTCTTCCCGCTCACCGAGAGCAGCTGAGAGGGCCTGGCCCGCTTTGACTTTAACGGAAGCTTCATTCAAAACTTCTTTATAAATTTCATTGTCTATAATGGAGGAAGTAACCTCAAGAGCTTTGAGCATGGGAATGCCGGAGAGCACCATGGCACTCATATTGTCCGCGAATCGAGAAAGATAAAGTTTGCGGTAAAGGTCGCCGACATAAGGCACGGAAAGCCGAGTATTTGAAATCCACCTTTTGCCTTCCTTCGTTCGGCCATAAAGCATGACGCCCGAAACAAGCGCGATGAGCCCCAGAATCATAAAATACCAGTTGTTGACAAACAGATCGCTCACCCAAAAAACGGCTTTGGTATAAAAAGGTATGTCTTGTCCTGACTCTTTTATAATCAACCCGATCTTCGGCACAATGACCGTGAACATCAAAACCATGACAGCTACGAAAGTAAAGATGACGAAGGCCGGATAGATAAGAGCGTTTTTTGCTTTGGAAGACACCTCATAATTGCGGTCCATGTAATCCGCCAGATATGAAAAAGACTGGTCTATGTGTCCGGACTCCTCTCCGGCTCTGACAATGTTCACATAAAAATCCGAGAAAACATCTGGATGTTTGGAAAGAGCGGCCGAGATGGAAGCACCACCTTGCAAATCATCTACGATTTCCAGCATATGCTTCCTTAAAATGGGGTTCTCCGCCTCGGTGCCGATTAGTTTAAAAATTTTCAAAGCGGAAACTTGGGACTCAAAAAGAGTTGACATCTGCCTTGACAGTATGACCACATCTTTATTTTTTACCCTGTTGAGAAAAGGTATTTTTTTGAGAATGTCTCCATCATCTTCGTCCTTGGCTTTGATTGAAGATACCGCAAGGCCTTTGCCCTGCAGAGACATGATGGCGGAATCTTGGCTGAAGGCTTCTATCTCCCCCTCCTCTCGCCGACCTTCTTTATTGATAGCTTTGTATGAAAAAAGCATAATTTTATAACATTTTTTCCAGCGCGCGCGGGTTGGTGGAATAAAGATAAGCGTTTTCAAGAGTAATCTCGCCCCGATTTACCCTCTGCACCAAACATCGGTTGAAATCGATCATTCCCTCCTGCGAACTGGTTTCGATGACCGTATTTAGTTCATGAGTGCGCTTGTCTCTGATCAAGTTTGAGACCGCTATATTATTCAAGAGCAATTCATACGCCGGCACTCGACCGCCAGATATTTTTGGAATCAGACGCTGGGAAAATATGCCAGACAAAGAAGCCGCCAATTGGATGCGAATCTGGTTTTGCTGAGTGGCGTCAAAAGAGTCAATAATGCGGTCAACCGATTGAGCCGCGTTGTTGGTGTGCAGTGTTGAGAAAACCAAGTGTCCGGTCTCGGCAGCAGTGACTGCAGTTGAGATAGTGTCTGCGTCTCTCATTTCGCCAACCATTATGACGTTGACATCGGCCCGGAAAGAGTCGTGCAAGGCACTCGCAAAATTGGGCGTATCAATGCCCACTTCCCTTTGGTGAATAACTGATTTGTTGGGGGTAAACAAATATTCCACTGGATCTTCTATGGTAATGATATTTTCCAATCTTTCGCTGTTTATGATATTCAAAAGAGAAGCCAAGGTGGTTGATTTGCCGTGCCCAGTCGGGCCGACTACCAAAAAGAAACCGGATTTTAATCGGGCAAAATTTTGGAGCGAACTCGGCAGATCCAGCTCGGCGATAGTCGGAATTTTTTTGGGAATATGACGGAAAGCCGCGCATAATCTTTGCTGTTCCGTGAATATATGGGATCTAAACCTTTCTCCTTTGTGGCTATAAGCGAAATCGGCGCTTTGGGTTTTCTTAAATGCATCTTTTTTAAAATCAGAAAGAATTTTATTCACGATGCCGTCCATCATGGCTTTTGAAAACTTCGGATATTTGGTCAAAGGCACCAATTGGCCAGAGATCCTGATCATAGGATTTCTATCTTCAGAAAAATGCAGGTCCGAAGCCCCTTCTTTTATTACCAGCTCTATCAGCGTATCTAAATCCTCCATAAAAATTAAAATTAAATGATTAAGAAGTTTGGCCCTTTATAATTTTCGCCACTTCGGCTACCACTTCGGACGGCGTGGCAGCGGCTTTGACTATGTAGCCGCTGATGCCAAGCACTTTGGCTTCGCTTATATTTTTTTCATCATTTTGGTTGGTAAGCATGACAACAGGGACGCCTTCTATCAGTTTTTCCTTGCGAATTTGCCTCAAAATTTCAATGCCGTCCATGCCAGGCAAAACTATGTCCAAGAGAATCAAGCTGGCAGTAAGCCCGCCACGCAACTTTTCCAAAAAGGCGCTGCCGGATTTGTAAACCTCAGTGCGAAAATCACCCGTGTTGTTGAACTTGGCGGCATACATGTCTGCCAAAAAATCATCGTCGTCAATAATCACTACCTTAAATTTTTTTTCTTCGTCAGTCATATCTTTTATTATACCTTGAAGCAATTTGAATTGCTATTTTATAAACTGTTAAATTCCTCAAACGGGATAACGCGTTCAAAGGCTTTGATGATAGCGTCGTCTTTCATGGTGAGCATGCCTTTGCTTCTGGCATATCTCCAAATCTCCTGCTCGGTCGGGGTTTTCAAAATGATTTGCTCCAATTCTTTGTCAATAACCAAGACTTCCATAACAGCCACTCGGCCGCGCACCCCGTTGGGGCAATCCGGCGCCGGGGAAATTTCATAGACTTCTTTGCCAAACGAAAGTTCTTTTTTATAAATTTCCGGCAAATCTGAAAATTGCTTGTCTATCATCACTTTTATGCCACCGTCCACCCTGACCGGCTTGCCGGCGCCAGGGCAAAACGTACGAGCCAATCTTTGAGCAATAGCTGCAATCAAAGTCGGCGCGATAAGATAAGGATCAACACCCATGTCTACCAATCTCGGAATAGCCCCGATAGCGGTATTGGTGTGAATGGTTGAAAAAACCAAGTGGCCGGTCAAAGCCGCCTGAATGGCCAGCTGAGCCGTCTCTTTATCGCGGATCTCACCGACCATAATAATATCCGGGTCTTGGCGCAAAGTGGTGCGCAATCCGGAGGCAAAAGTGTAGCCGATTTCCGGCCGGACTTGAGACTGGCTCATACCCTCCATATTGTATTCAATCGG
>CAYQUJ010000005.1:27788-31250 GCA_964420745.1 uncultured Candidatus Saccharibacteria bacterium
CGGATCTTCCAGCGATAGCACGTTTTTGTGGTCCTTATCAACCTCATTTAGCATGGAGTAGAGAGTGGTGGATTTACCGCTACCAGTCGGACCGCAAATCAAAACAAGACCGTACGGTTTGTTCAGAGCTTCCATGATTTTTTGCAAATTGCCCTTACTAAGCCCGAGTTCGCTCAATTTGCGAATGCCTTTTTCCTGGTCCAAAATACGGATCACCACTTTTTCGCCGAAATAAGTAGGGAAAGTGGAAACACGGAAGTCTATTTTTCTTTCATTCAATTTGGCGCTGAAACGGCCATCTTGCGGCTTGCGTTTTTCATCCAACCGCATGTTGGACATAATTTTAATTCTGGCCACTACCGCCGAATGCACCCGACCCGGCAATACCAAAGAAGTGTTCATGACGCCATCCACTCGAAATCTAACTCTCACATTTGAAGCCGTTGGCTCTATATGAATATCTGAAGCCCGGCCGTCGATCGCATAACGCAACATTGTAGCCACAATCTTGGTAACTGGCGCATTCTGGATAATTTTGGTGTCTTTAGTTTCAGAAGCGCCAAGGTTGTTCTCTTCTTCGGTTTCTGTTTCTTCCGACAATTTCTTTTTGTCTTTTTTTTCTTCTTCATCGTCTTTGTTGCCCGGCTCAGTCACAAATTCTGTTTCCAGTTCGGTCAAAACTTTGGTCACTTCGCTAGATAGGCCTTTGTACAGATTGATGACTTGATCAAAATCGTTTTCCGAAATTATAAAAATTTTAAATGGCAAATTTATTTTTGACGATATGAAATTGAGGGCGTCTTTGGCGGCAATGTTATCCGGATCAACCATGCCAACTTCCAAAATTCCATCGTTTAGACCAATGGGTACAAATTGGTAATAGGTTGCAGCTTCTTCCGAAATGTATTCCAAAAGCTGGCTGGTCACCAGTGAAGGGTTCACTTTTTTCACCGGCACAGCATAATATTCTCCTTTGGCTTTGAGGATGTCGTCCTCGCTCACACCTATAGAGAGCAATATTTTGTCAAAACTTTCTCCTGTTGATTCGCTTTTTTCCCTGATAGATGAAAGGTCTTTAGTTTCAATGACGCCTTGTTTGGCAAGAATGTCTAAAATACTCATGGCTTTGGCTTTTAATTAGCAGAGGCAGAAAAAGGATTTTTCTTCCCCACTGGCAAAGATGGCAGCGGAATTTCAATGCTTTGCAGTGATTTAAATCTGGGGTCTGTGATTACACTCACATCAAAATTTATGCTTTCCACTTCCCTTAAAATAGCCACCACCCTCTCGCCGGCAGCCACATTTTCTTCGGCTACCATATCATCAACCGGAGACACAAACATGACTTTGTAAGCCACAAAGAGCAGACCGACGAGTATTAAAGCCAAAATGGCAGTGCGTTTGTTTTTTGAATTTTTCATTATGATGATTTAAGCCAATATACTTCAAACTCTACGCTGTATGAATTTAAACCCTTGTCTTTGGCGTTTATTTTTACCGCTCTCACATCTAAAACACGCAAGCTTTTTTCCAGATCGCCCATAAAGCTGTTAAACTGCTCATAGGAACCGTCAAAAGAGAAGCCGATGAGCGACGACCTGTACGGCCGCGGCGGTTCAGCTTCTGCGATAGATTCTCCCACCGAAGAATCCATTTCTTTGGATGAAATATTATCAATTTTGACACCATGGCGCGCCGCCACTGCGTCAATTTGGGAAATCAATTTCACAAAGTCCAGGGAATTCGGCAAAACAGTGTCTATGCTTTTTCTATCAGCGGCAGAGATTTGGTTGAATTTAGTCAATAATTCATTTTTCTTATTCTCTATTTCGGCAACTGTGTTCAAAGAACTTTCATATTTGTCTTTTTCATCCATGAGCGCCGAAATTTCGTTGAATGTCGGGTAAGCAAAAACATATCCTATGGACAGAGTAAGTATGATGTATGCGAGTATTGAAGTGCCGCTCATGTTTTTTAAAAATTACAAATTATCTATTTCTGAACTCAAACTTTCCAAATCGCCCAAATTCGTGTCTACGTCAGTAGTTTCATTGGACGTTGGCGCAACCAAAAAATCGCTCGGCGGGGCATAGACGGCAATTTGCGGATCAACAGAAACCGAGACATCAAAAGAAACGGCGCCTTTGTCTGAAAGGTTCAAGTTTGAAAATGATACCGATCGCCAATATGGATTTTTGGTAAATATGCTTTCTTGCAACGCCACACTGCCGTAACTGTTGGTTTTGCCAGTCATCTTCACTCCCAAACCTTCTGGCTTCAAGCCGTCATAGTTAAATTCGCTAAAAGAAACAGCGCTCACGGTTGAAGACGCCAAGGAGGCCAGAAAACCGGAAACTACTTGGTGTTTTAGAACAATAGATTTGACTATATTCAGCTTTTTGCTGTATCTATCCATTTCGTCAATAGTTTCTTTGTCTATGCTCTCCCCGGCCGCCGCCAATTGGGCTTGCAGATTTGCGATATCGCTTTTGACGATGCTCTTATAAGCATAAAGAGCGCCGGATAAAATAATCACAGAAACAAACAAAGAAACAGAGAGCACTCCAAAAACGCCGGCTTTTTTCTTTTTAAAAACCTCATCGGTCACCGGGCCCTTCGGTATAAATGATGATTGAAATCCAGGCGCCATAATTAAGATTAATTATACTTCAAAAAGGAATGCAAGTGTAAACAAATTGTGTTGATTACTTTTGATAAATGTTAAGAGCGCCGACTGTGGATCGGCGCTCACTCGGAGGAACGCTCAACTTCTGTTGAGCTAACTGCTTGCGTCAAGCATACCATTTGTAGATATAAAACAAAAGAAAACATCAGGACCTTCTAAGATAAGAGGGCGAACGTTGCGAGGGGGTGATATTTTTTTACAACTCCCCCAAACATCGGAGAGCGCAGCCGACAGCAACGGTAAATTCGGGACCAGTGACCCTCAATATATTTTCTAAAAAAGCCGGAGTCTCCACTTTGCCAAACGGATCTCCAGAGATAACTTCCACCTGGAAATTTTGGGCCGCCAAATCTCTGAAACCGCGCAGGGCCGAGCCGCCGCCGGTTAGGTATACGGACTTTATATTTATGTTCCTCTTTTTTTGGAATTCAAACAAAAATCTGTTGGCTTCGGTAAATATCACGTCAGCGATTACAGATACCGTCTCAGCCAGGTCCGTGCCGTTGGCTGCCTTGCCCATACCCACTGACCTCTTAACGATTTCCGCCTCTTCCGTGGAAACACTCAAAACTCTAGAGATGTTGGCCGTGATATCTTGGGAGCCCCTGTTGATAGTATGCGAACTTTGTACCAGCCCTCGGTCTATAATATAAAGTTTAGTGGTAGAAGCCCCCATATCAAATATCATTACCGGTCCGCTTACTCCCTCCAAAACCGCCCTAATGGAACCAAAAATTTCTATTTCAAAAAACTTTGTATCCAAACCCGTTCTGGAA
>CAYQUJ010000006.1:0-29797 GCA_964420745.1 uncultured Candidatus Saccharibacteria bacterium
CCCCCCAGACCTCCCCCCCCCCCCACTGCTCCACCTCCCCCTCCTCCCCCACATAAAACTGATGTTCCAAAAGCGGATGACCCGCCACCGCCACCAGCTCCGTATTTACCAGAAACTGCTCCCCCGCCACCGCCACCTCCAAAACACTGAACAGAAATATTCCCTACTATACCAGATGGCTTTGTCCATGTACTATCCGATTGCAATACAGTAGTAATAATTGTTGTTGAAGAATAATCAAAATAATACCCTAGGTAATTGTTGCCATCATATACAAAATTAAAAAGATTTTTAGTATTTGCGGCAGCGCTCAGAGTTGGAGAAACGCCATTAGGCCACATTACACTAACGGGCCATGTGGTTGTTCTTCCCCCGGCCTCATCTTGGATAACAATAAGTTTATATTCTCCACCCGCTTGACCATTACTAAACACCAATGTGAGATTACTTGTTAAGGTTATTGTCTGCACATTAGCCGTGTTCCAATCAACAGAAGATGTAGTGCTTGCTAATCGGCTATAAATAGCTCCAGAAACATCAAGGGCATGTTGTGGCGATGAATTACCAATACTCACATTCCCACTTTCTGCCACAAATAATTTCGATGTTCCAGATGTAGAGATAACATTAAGCAAGGATTGACCCACAGAACCTTTCACTGTCAGTTTAGAAGGTGTTGAAGTAGAATTTGTTCCTATACTAAGAGCATTGTTGACAAAATCCCAAAACAGATTGCCGTTATCTTGGGCGAAACCGTTTGAATAAAAGAATACCGACCCGTTAGTAAAAGATGTTGTCACCCCAGTACCTCCTTGATTCACCGCCCATGGAATACCATCCCATTGAAATAAATGGGTGTTGCCACCAGAGTTAGAAATTTTCATATGCATGGTTGTAGCATCCGATGTCGTAGCCAAGAATTGCTGAGAGGCAGTCAAACCATCAAGTGTATTAAGAGCTGCAAAAGAAACAGGCGGAAATAAAGCAAACGTAACTCCCATCAAGACAGAGGCTATCATTATTTTTTTCATATTTTTATTAAATTAGTTGCTAATATTAAAGTATAATTTTAAGTTTAAATAAAAAATTTGTAAAAGCAAAAAGTGGATAAAAAATTATATTCTAAATATCTTTTTTACCACATTTTTAATCACTGCAAATCTTTCAAGAAAATAATATGCGGCAGATTTATAGGTATAAGTATATTCGTTAATCACTTCCCCGCCAAAAGACATTTTAAACTTGGTTATATTGGAAACATTTGGATTTTTGAAATTGACCGAGGCCAGATCCAGAGAATTGAAATCGTTCGCTTTCCCCCAAAGACAGATCTCCCACATTAATCTCCTGGTGGCGTAAGCTATCGTCCGGTAAAGCTCTTTGTCTTCAGTTTCCAGCCTCTTGGAAAAGATGTACCTTATCCTCAGGTCATTTTCACCAACATCTACAAAAATTCCAGATACCATATCACCTTTAAACGATGCAGAAAATACCATGCAATCCGCCAGATTATTCTTTGAAAAAGGAATTCGATTTTGGCTATATTCAAAATTCTTATACAAATGGTATGCCTCATTAAACTTCTTATCATCTACAGTTATATTAATATTGGGGAGTTTATATGTCTTTCTTATTTCGTTTCTAGTGGTGTCGTTAAACTTTCTAAAAATTTCTTCTTCCGGTTCGTTGAGGTTTATAACAGATGTTGTTTTGATTTTGGTTCTAAAACCCGGCAATGCCAATTTTTTATGACTTATTATTATAATCGAAGAAAATTTTTTGCTGTTTATCAACTCGTTAATTTTCCCGTCCTCAAGAACAGCGAATACCGTGCGGAAAAATAATTTTTTGCTTTCTAGTATCATTTTATACTTATAAATTCATATAAACTCTGACTTTAAATTCTGTCATGCTTCCGGTCTCCGCGGTTATCTTTTTTATCCTAAACGGATATTTTTCTAAATATTCAAAATCGTTGAATCCACTTATGGTGGAGACACCGAAGGTATAGCCGGCTGAATTGACAGATGATTCTACTTTTTCGTTATTTCTGCCATATGGATATGAAATTGTTTCTACCTCTCTGCCCACTTTTTCTTCTAATATTTTTTTTGAAGAGATCAGTTCATTTTCAAGATCCGAATCGTTCAATTCAGTGAGTTTTTGGTGAGCAATGCCATGTGAACCTATTTCAAAATTGTTATTGGAAAGATCTCGCACTTCCGGCCAATCTAAAAATATATCAAAATTTTCCGGTTGTGGTTTGAAATTATTTTTTGAATAAAAAGTTTTTAAGAATTTTTCTCTTTCTTGCATAGGCATTTTTTTAATTTTCTTTATCTCGGTTTCAATTTCTTTCTTGTTTCTTCCCTTTTCACCCAAAAAGTGTCTCAATCCCAAAGTCCACAAAAAATGAGTCCTGTCTATCAAGCCGGTGGTAATGAAGATCGTTGCTGGGATATTATGCTTTTTTAAAATGGGCAGAGCATTCACCAAGACATCTTTAAACCCATCGTCAAAGAAAATGATCGTCGGTTTTGATAATTTTTTTGTTTCTTTATTTTTCAAATCAGAAAAATGGATAAAGGTGTGCCCGTTATTTTTCAAAAAAATAAGCTGTTTTTCAAAATCTTTTGAATTTACTGAAATGTTCCAGTACAATTTTTGCAAGAGTTCGTCTTTGTTTACATCGTCAAAGATGCTATGGTATCCTATACAAAAAATTTTTCTGTTCAAAAACATCCCAACAAGCCAACTTAGCCCGGAATAATAACACGTGAAAATAACAATTTTTTTAAGAATTGATTTCATGTAAAATATTTTTTGCCCTTTTTTGCCAGGTAAATTCCAAAACACGCTCAAAGGCCTTGTCTGCCAAATTTTCGGCTAACGCTTCATCATCCAAAATTGTGCCTATCCCTTCTTGCAATTCGGTTGCATGCTCTGGTTCAACCAATAATGCGCTGTCTTTTAAAATCTCCGTGAGCGAAAGAAGTTTAGTAGCAATAATGGGTCTTTTTGAAGCCATGTATTCAAAAATCTTCAAAGGAGACATGAAAAAACTGTAGTGTTCGTTTTTCGGAAATGGGGCAATCAATGCGTCAAATGCTTTAAGATAGATCGGTATTAGGTTATGAGAAACCCGGCCAATGAAAATAAGTCTGCTTTCTATCCCTAATATTTTCCCTTTTTGTTTATAAAAATCAATATCACTCTGATACCCCCCAACCAAAACCAGAATAGCATTTGGAGAATTGAGTCCACTAAAAGCTTCTAGGGCCGTCCCTATCCCCTTTTCCATGCCCAAAGTTCGAAGCATTCCAACATAACCGATAAGTTTTTTGCCTTGCGGCAAGTTCAGCTTTCGCCTGGCATTCTCTTTAGAAATATCAATATCAAATTTTGAAAGATCGACACCGTCATGGGCAACTATTATTTTGTTTTCCGGAATTCCATTTTCGATAAGGCGTTCTTTTATGAATGAAGTGAGAACCACCAATTTGTTGGCCCTTTTCCAAATGTGCCGATGAAATGGCCTTATTCGCTTCGGCAAAGAATGAAGTTCTAATACAACCTTGCCCCAAAAAAATCCGGCCATTTGTTCCCGCGTGTATAAAATATCGTAATGTTTGAATAACAAATAAATTTTAGCGGATATAAGAAAAGTCAAAGTCTGTATCCAAAAAAATATATTTTTGCCATTTAGAAAAATAAGGTCGAGACAAGGGAGTCTTTTTAATGGAAAAATTTTCTTGACGCCGTAGTACGAAAACGGACTTTCTTTTATAGGATTAACCCTGCGGGGCACTAGCAGTTCAACTTCACAGTTGTTTTCTGTAAATGCCTGACACATCTGCATTACCTGCAGCCCGTGCGCCAATTCCGTCGGCATTCTGTTGTTTGATATATATATTAATTTCATTAGATTACTTCACCTTAAATATGGAAACATCGTTGAATTCTGCCTGCGGGGATAAAAAAGTATATTGCTTAAATTTGCCGGCCAGATTTTTGTATCTTTCATCGCCAAAGTCCACCAAGACATAATCGACCTCGTATGTTTTAAGAGCTTTTTCAAACCCCATTTTTTTGAATTTGGCGTCTTTATCTAAAACCGCATCAATAACTTCCTGTTCCATTAAAACCGTTTCTGGGTACGTTCGGCCAGTAATAAGCTGCAATATTTTTCTTCTGGATTCTTTGTTTTGATAAGTGTCTATGAATTTATTAGTCCAGATATCCCGATTGCCTCTTATATCTTTTTCTTTTACATCTTCAAAAAATTTTTGAATAACCCAGCGATTTTCCAATTCATCGTCGGACATCATGGACATGCCGGCCCCGCTCGCGAAATAGACACTGTTGTGCGTGTAAATAGGCACCGCCCAGCCATAGCCTTCGCCGAGTATATATACAGCCGAATCGGCTGGAGTGTTATCTTGAAGCCAAGCCAGTACAGGGGCCATGTTTTGCAAAGAAGAAATGTTTGAGGGAGAGATTATTCTCAGGGGGTATAAAATTTCCCTTTTTTGTTTGTAGAAAATAAAAGCAAAAATTATAAATATCATAAATACCAGAACTGCAGAGCTTTTAGCGGACTGGCTTAAATTATCGCGGTTAACCGTCGATAAAAATATCGCCCCTATTAAAAATACGAAAAGAATAACAACCAAATAAAAATGGGGCGGAAACTGCAAAGTCTTGCCAGTAATTACATTTTGCCAATTTAAAACAATGCCGCTTATCACCAAAGCCCATCCGAAAAGTACGGTTTTGCGGTCTTTGATAAATTTCTGCAACAAATACATTATGGGAACGCAAAAAATCATTAGAGACACGTTTAGAAACGCGCCGGGCCAATGAGTATTTATAAATCCGAAACGAAGACTGGCCTCGGCAAACAATGGGCTCATGGAAAGTTGCAAAGCATTAAAAGCAAAAGGGATGGACCAAATAACAGCCGGAACAAAAAAAGAAAGCCAATTTTTTATCCAATAGCCAAAATCTTTCTCAGTATATGCAATAAGAAAAGTCCATAAGGTATAAACCGCGCCAATGGTCATCCAATAAAATGGGTAGGCATAAACCAAAATTCCAAAAATGACTGATAGCGAAATATTGTAAGCCAATATCTTTTTAATTTCATACTTCCCTGTTGCGACGAGCCACACCAAATTGAGACCGGCGAGCAAAAAGATGAAGCCGAATTGAGGGTTGATAGGGCGGTTGAAGGCAGAAAGAAAACAGAGAAAAAACAAACCGGAAAACAAAAGTGATATCTTTTTTGACTGGCTTATTTTCCAAATCAGGCTATATAAAAGCAAAACCGAAACGGCCGGCAAAAAAAAGTCGTTGACCATGGCCAAAGAGGCAGGCGAAATGCGCAGAAGTTTTGCCGCGCCCGAATATATAATCTCCGGAAGTGGAGGTTGCATATACGGCCCTGTTTTATATTCCTTTATGTAAGGGTTACTTAGGTTTGAATGCCCATCATAAACTTCTCTAGCCAGCGCCATGTAAAAATCCTCGTCATCGCTCGAAAGTCCGTATATCCCCTTAAAATCAGGGTCTGTTTTCCACACAGAGACAATGGTGGGAAGGACGATAATCGCGCCTACAATAAAAGCCAACAAAAATGCCAGCCGGTGTTTTTTTATCGTATTGAAAACCATTATTTTTTGCGTCCTATATAATAAAATGTAGCGGCAATGTTCTCGCTCAATGGAAATTTATGAAATATGTAATCCAGGTAACACAAAGGAGCGAATAAGACCAGAAACGCCATGAATAAAATCTGGTGCGCTTTTTTTAGTCCAAAAGAAAGGATGGTGGCCATAAATTCAGCCAGAACCCAGCTTAAGGCCGCCCCTCCTCCAGAACGCATACCGCAATCAATTTCATCGAAATCATTCATCAGTTCCTTAAGCCCCATTTTGCTCCAACGGTAATAATCCGACGGGGACGAATGGAAACTAAATACGAAAGGCACGACGACATAAACCAAAGCTCCCGGCTTCATAACACGATACATTTCAGAAACGACGGCTTTGGGATCTTTCACATGCTCGAGTACTTCTTCGCAAATCACTGCATCCGTTGTGTTGTCAGCAAACGGCAGGTTCATAATGTCGGCAACAAAATTAACATTTTCAAACGGATGAAAATCAACATTGATGACGTCTTCTCTCACAACGGAGACGCCTGACCCCAAATTTAAAATAACATCTCCTTCGGGTATGTTTTTTATCGCATCGGAAGCGCTTTTGCCAAGAAAGGACGAGCCGACCAGTCTTTCAATAATAAAAAACAGCCACGGATTCGCCTTGATAAGAAGTTTTATTTTGTTTACAAAAACATCGTTGTTCTTTTCGTCAAATCCCAAATTGGCTTGCCTCACGAAATACGCTTTTCCACCCCTTACGTCAAAAAAAGGCCAATTTTTTTTGAAAGACAATTTTTTGAAAGCATCTCTTTTCTGGGGAATTTCGGTCAGATTATTAATTTGAGAATTGAATGTTTCTTGCATAGGTATATATCAAATAATAACCGGCTCGAAGAAAGTGTCTGGGTCGGCCGGATTAAAGATTTCGTTGCTCCAAAACATGGTAAGCAATTCTTCGGAACCTATATTTTCAATCGAGTGGGTATAATACGTCGGCATGTCTACATAAGCCGGCTTATCCCCAGAAACTTTGTACTCCAATATTTCATCCGACAAAAGTTTTCTCATTTTTATGCTCGCTTCCCCTTTGACCACGCAAAACCTCTCTATTTTTCTGGTGTGGTAGTGATTGCCTCTCACAACGCCGGGTTTGGTGGTGGAAAAAAACGCCTGGCCGCCGGTTTTCTCTTTCACTATTTCAAACAGCTCTCCCCTGTCATCTTTTTTTAATTCTATGCCAACCGGAAAAAAATTCGCCGGCAGACATGAACGAAACGTGTTAAATAAATGTTGTTCAAATTTATCCTTGCATTGAGGTATTATGCCCGAAAAATATTCGTCACGAAAATGTTTTAGGAGAGAGTAAATTTCTCCGACTTTCATTTCTCTCCCAAGAGATTCAATAATACCCTCGGGCGATTCAGCGATCAGAGCTTCAAAAATCAGAGAGCAAATATCTTCCGCATAGATGGGTCTGGCAAACGCAGATTCGTTGATATTAGAATTCTTTTTCTCAATTAACTCATGGCAAAAAGTAGTGATGAAAGTATTATAGTAAGGCCTGGCAAATTCTCCGAAAATGTTTGGTCCCACGATGGAAACGGTTCCGGTTTTATTTTTTTCTCCCCATTCGGCAATCATTTTTTCGGATTCTCTCTTTGCTTTGCCGTAAGCCGTCTCGCCCGCCCTGTGTGTTGAAGATAGAAAAATAATTTTGGGTTTCTTGTTGTAGTCAAGAGCTTGCAGGACTTTTTTCGTCAGATTTATGTTTGTGTTGTAAACTTCCTCCTCTCCTCCTCTGTTTAATTCCGCCAAATGGATAACTGCGTCGCAATCGGCAAGTTTAGAAAAATCATCATCAATCAAAACAAGAGAAAAATCGTCTTTACGTTTATGAAAATAAAAACGCAGATGTGTTCCCACCAAATCGGAATAACCGGTAATGCCAACACGCTTCATATTAACGCCATTCTATCAATTTTCTCCCATTTTTCAAGCCCATAATTACTGTTCTTGCCACACTGTGCGCTTCACATAATCGGTATAGCTTAAGATAATGCGTAAGATTTTTTTGGAAACATTCGGAACCATGTAGTCTTCCGGAATTTTAAACTCTCTCTTAGCCCCATGCTGATTTTTAACAACTTCCAGAGCTTGCAATACCCGCTCAGGATTAAGGCCGGTCATTACCACTGCCGCTTCGTCCATCGCTTCATTGCGTTCATGAGCATCGCGCAGATTGAGCCCGGGGAAATTGAGAATGGGCGATTCAATACTAATAGTGCCACTGTCAGTCAGAACACATAAGGAATTTTTCTGGAGCTTCACAAAATCAAAAAAGCCCATTGGCTTCATTAGCCTTACTTCTTTTGGCAGTTTAATATTTTTCTCCGCCAAGCGTTTCTGGGTTCTGGGATGGGCCGAAAAAATAATGGGCAGTTTGTATTTTTCGGAAACGGTTTCTATGATTTTTATGAGGCTGTTGAAATTTTTTTCGCTGTCTATATTTTCTTCGCGGTGAAGGGTCAAAACAAAGTATTTTCGTTTTTGCAAATGGAGCTTGTTTAAAATTTTTGAAGCCTCAATTTTATGCTTGTAGACCTCTAGCACTTCAAACATGGTTGCCCCACTTTTAATTATTCTGTCTATCGGCAGACCTTCCCTGATTAAATTATCTCTGGTGATATCGCTATACACGATATTGATATCGCTCACATGGTCAACCACTTTTCGGTTCACTTCTTCAGGCACCCGGGCGTCAAAAGAACGGTTCCCCGCTTCCATATGAAAAATAGGGATCTTTCTGCGTTTGGCGGAATAGACGCTCAGAGCGCTATTGGTGTCTCCAAGTATCAAAAAGGCATCTGGCTTTTCCTGCAAGATAAGTTTGTCTATTTTAATAATGACATTGCCTACCGTCTCAATGCCGTTTTTGCCAGCTGCATCCAAAAAATAATCCGGCTTTCGCAATCCCAAATCCTTGAAAAAAATTTCGTTCAGTTCGTAATCGTAATTTTGGCCGGTATGCACAAGTACATGGTCGGTGTGTTTATCAAGCTCTTTGATAACTTCGCAAAGTTTGATAATCTCCGGCCTCGTCCCGACCACCGTCATCACTTTAATTTTTTTTGTTTCCATTTGTTTTATTGACTTTTACCTGGCGCATTTTTCTCAGTTCCTCTTTGATATAATCGAGAGACAAAAGCAACTTTTCCGTTTCTTTCAAAGAAAGCCTCTTGGTATTTTCCGAAGTATAATCATCTTCAATTTTATCAGCAACGCCCTGATTGTAAAACTGCTCGTATTTGTACCTAGCTCCGTCCCGAATGCGGTAAAAGCCCCCGAAATCTTCGGCATTTGCCAGCTCCAATTTGGTTGCCAGAGTTTCGTGAATTTTTTCTCCTGCTCGCACGCCAATTATGTCAATTTTATTCTTAATTTTAAAAATGTTGACCATGGCCTGAGCCAGATCTCCCATGGTAGTCGCAGGAGCTTTTTTGATGAACAAATCCCCCTGCTCGCCGCGCTGTATGGCCAAGACCACCAAATCTATAGAATCATCCAGAGACAACAAAAACCTGGTCATGTTGGGGTCAGTCAATTGCAGGGGCTTTTTTTGTTTTATAAGTTCTATGAAAACCGGTATTACCGAACCGCGAGTGGCCATCACATTGCCGTATCGGACGGCGCAAAAGACAGTGCTTTTTGATTCCCTGGCATGGGCTCCGATCAATTTTTCCGCCATAGCTTTTGATATACCCATAGCATTTACCGGATAGACGGCTTTGTCTGTACTTAAAAGCACCACTTTTTTGACACCATTTTCTTCGGCGGCATTTAAAACATTTTCAGTGCCCAGAATGTTGGTCTGCACCATTTCGATCGGAAAAAATTCTCCTGTCGGAACTTGTTTGAGAGCGGCAGCGTGAAATATATAATCCACTCCCCGGCTGGCCTTGAGAATGGCGTCTTTATTCCTGACATCGCCAACCACAAAGCTTAGCTTGGGGTGGTTAAACTCGTACCGTATGTCATGCTGCTTCTTCTCATCACGACTGAATATAATGATCTCCGAAAAATGCTTATCGTTCAAAAACCGCTTAATTACAGCGTTTCCAAAGGATCCTGTGCCCCCAGTAATAAGCAATCTCGACATAATGTCCTAGTTCTACACTACCAAGCGAAAATAATCAATATATTGACTTTTTGGAGAAAATGATTATTATCCAGAGCAGAGGTGATGTTTTGGAAGACCAAAAAGTGTCTGTTTTGCAGGTTGCCATCGCTTTCATGTCTATGAGCGACTGGCCGGAAGATCCTCCTGATTTGGTTGTAGTTCACGGCTTGTCAGAAGAGATGTACGCTTCGAGCGATATCTTCTGGCATGTGAAGAGGTTGGTGGGGGACGGGTGGTGGTTCAATCTGGCCGTGGTCGGCGGGAGCGAAGAGATGGCCAAGAAAATCGGCTGGATAGGCCATGAAGCTCTCATTCAGCGTCTGGTTGATGTAGGCATCTATAAAGACGAGATCATGGTAACCGACGAGATCGTACATTCAAAGTCGGAGGCTGTCGCCATCCTCAAGATGGCAAGAGGGCTCGGCTTCAAGAGCGTCGGCAGTATCTCAGTTGCCTACCACGGCGGCAGAATGCTTCCTTACATGGTTGCGGCCATGAAGGAAGCCGGTTATTGGATTGACTACAGAATGCTTCCGCCACCGACAACTGACTGGTTTGCCGAAATTCTTGGCAGCCAGGGACTGAAAACGACCACATGTTTTCAGTCTGCGATTGACGACACCCTGAAGATCGAAGAGCACATCAATATGGGCTTCGCGGCCCCTTTTGAAGAAGTTATCCATTATCTGAGGAACCGGCAAGAAATCGTCCGGACTCAGGTCTGGGACTTCAAGAAGGGTAGAGATTGAGATTTGGACATTGGGCTGGCGCTTGCGCCAGCCCATTTTTATAATTTGGATTGGGAGAAAAGAAAATCGTACATTTTTTTTCCTATTGCATTTATATCAAATCTTTCTTGGGCCAATCTGGCCGCTCCTTCGCCAAGCTTTTCGCGCAGTTTCGGGTCAGTGAGTTTTAATAATGCATTTGCGAGCTCCTCAACATTTTGCGGCTCAACGATGAGAGCCGACACTCCATCCTCAACATATCTATGCAGGTCACCAACTTTGCTCACAATAAGAGCTTTGCCCAAAGCGGCGTGTTCCGGAAATTTGGAGGGAAAGGCGTATTCGGTGATCATATCGCTCGGCCGGACAATGGTTAAGATGTCAGCAGCCATGAGAAGCGAGGGAACTTTTTCATGGGGCTGCTTCCCCAAAACAAAGACCGCCTCAGATAGATTATTTTTTTCAATAAATTCCCCAACCGACGGATCAAGAGAGCTTGCGACAATAACAAGCTTAAACATGCCCCGTTTTTCTTCGTTTAATTTGGCCAACGCAGAAAGAACTAAATCAAGCCCTTGGTACCACTTGGTGTTGCCCGCATACCCGATAAGCAAAGCGTTGCCTTTCCACAAGAGCAATTCTTTGTCAGGCACAACGTCTCTGTTGAAGAGAGATAAGTCCACCCCCACGGGAAAAAGATGATAGGTACCGATGAATCTTTTGTAGTATTGACCCAAAGGTACAGAACAGCCGGTGGCAAAATGTAAAAAGAGACACAAGAAATACTCTGTGTATTTCTGGAACATATACGAAACGATAGATAAATTTTTGTACACTTTTTCCTCTTCAACGCGCAGACTGTGCATATCGCACCCTATTTTAGCCCTGGTTAAAATTCGGAGAAACGGGGCCAGCCAAATGCCGGCGCTGGTTACGATATAAAAAATATCTATCTTGTTTTGCCGGATAAATTTGGCCAATTGCCAAGGCCGAGCATACGGTTTTGCCAAAAAAACTGTGCTGGCAAGAGAAATTTTTTCTGGCATGATGCGGCTCGCATAATAAACGTCCGCCCTGTTTTTGATAAGATGAATCAGAATATTTTTCACCCGGATAGGAGTGCCCTTTGGTTCTGTAACATTACCGGAGAAATAAACGAGAATTTTCATGCGCAGAAAAATATTACCAATAATGCCGGCCGTATTTTTTATAATATTTTGACATCCGGCTAACTCCATCCTTCAAACGCACAGTGGCTTGCCATGCGGTATCTTTTTCGATTTTAGAGGTGTCAGCTATATAATTCCCAGTCTCATTTTTTTCATAATTTTCCGGCCAGGGAATATATTTCTTTTTGCCTGTTTTTATCTCACTCAAAATAGTGTCTACCATGAGCGACAAGGTGACGCGTTCTTTGGTGCCGATATTATAAACTTCTCCGCTGCGCCCGTTTTCTGCAAGTTTGAGGCATGCGTCAACGATATCATCAATATAAAGATAGTCCCTTTCCTGAGACCCGTCGCCAAAAATAGTTATGGTTTGGCCATCAAGCGCTTGTCTCATAAACCAACCAACCACAGAATATTTGCTGTGTTTCATTTGCTGCCTGGGCCCGTAAGGATTGGGAATGCGTATGGTTATGGTGTTTAATCCAAAAGTATCATGGTAGTAACGATAATATTTTTCCGCCGCCAGTTTATGAATGCCATATATTGATAACGGATTGGTAGGATGTTCTTCGCTCACAGGCACTGTCAAAATTTTGCCATATGCTAACCTTGACGATGAAAACAGAACCCTACATTTTGGCGCAGCTTTACGTATAGCTTCCAGTACTACGAGATGGCCCCGGCAATTAATATCTAGATCAAGGAAGGGTTCGTTTTTGGAATCAATATAACTTACTTGAGCGGCAAAATTGAAAACAAAATCTTTTCCAGAAACTAATTCTAAGACCAATTTTTCATCACGAACATCGCCATTTATAAAAGTTATTTGCTTTTCAATGCCTTTGAGATTAAACAAATTGCCCCCATATAAGGGCAGCATGGCGTCTAGAACGGTGACACGAGCGCCAAGACCAACAAGCTCATGTGCCAAGGAACTGCCAATAAACCCGGCGCCGCCGGTGATTAAAACTTCCTTGCCAGTAAATATAGACTTGTTTTTATTTTTCATAAGATTGATCAAAAATATTCAGCGTCGCGGAACAAAGGCCATTTTTTATCCCTGTCGCATGATTGCGGATCCGTAACCCTCCAATCTATAGCTAGAGTCGGATCATTCCATGCGACCCCTCTTTCACAGGCAGCATCATATTCACCCGTGCACTTGTAAAGAAAATAAACTTCCGAAGACAAAGCAGAAAATCCGTGGGCAAAACCGGGCGGTATATAGAAAGACAGGTTATTTTCCCCGCTCAACTCTACACCAATCCACTTGCCAAAACAAACAGAATCTTTTCTCATATCAACGGCAATATCCCATACTTTTCCTCTAATCACCGAGACCAATTTACCTTGAGCATGAGGATTTAATTGATAGTGGAGGCCGCGTATTATTCCTTGCTTGGAATAAGAATAATTGTCCTGGACGAATGCGGGTATATTGTATTTGTCAAAATCGCTTTGCTTGTATTTTTCCATAAAAAACCCTCTCTCGTCTTCAAACACTTTCGGTTCAATAAGCAACAAACCCGGAATCGCCAATTGTTTAAAATTGAAGGACATATTAGAGCAAATTTAATCTGAGCAAAATCATGTCTTTGATGGTATTCAAAACCACCTTTGGTTTTGAACCAGAAGCTATCCCACTTTTCCTCTCATAATGCACCACCGGAAATTGAGCGACTTTGAAACCCATCCTTTTGGATTTTAGAATAAGTTCCGCGTCTATAAAGCCGCCATATAAACTGCTCTTTATTTCTATTGAATTGAGAACTTTTTTCTTAAAAATTTTCATGGAACAGTTTATATCCCTAAAATTAACGAGGAACAAGATTTTAATCAAAGAGTTGTGGACCCAAGATTGAAATCTGCGAAAGAGAGAAACCGCCTTTTTCACGGCATATCCAGAAATGACATCATTAGTTTTTAGCAGATGCAAATATGGTTCAAAATCCCATATATTATATTGGTTATCGCCGTCTGTGTACATCACATAATCATATTTTGCGTTTTCAAATCCCTCTTTCAAGGTCGCTGTATAACCTTTATTTTTTGCATGATGAATAACTCTGGTATAAGGGAATTTTTTTGCCAAATTGTCCGCCACTTCCCCTGTGTTGTCGGGACTGCCATCTTCTATTATTACAATTTCAAATTCTTCGCTGTGTTTTTGCAGAAAATTAAAAACATTGGGTATAAGATCGGGCAAATTCAAAGCATCGTGGTAAGCCGGGCAAAAAAAGGAAATGGATTTTATTTTAAACTCTTCCGTCATATCGCCGTAATTGGGTATGGTTAGATTTGTTAAATAAATGCAAGGTCCCCGAGACAAACAAAACGAACACGAAAGGCCAGGCTTGGAAAGAGAGCCGCGGGCCGGAAGCGGGCCCAGAAAGAAGCATTAAATAGCCGATTATAAACACAAACGACCAAGCTAACGGATTTTTCCTATCCTTCCACAGCCCCAATATAGCAATTATGTAGATTAAAAGCCAACAAATTCTTTCTGCAAATTTCCACCAAACCGACAAGATTCCATTGAAGAAAGAGCTAAGATCCCCCGAGGTCAAAAACCTTATAATGCCCTCCTTAAATGGAGTCTTTATGTGCATGGCCGAATTATAGACATCTCTCCCAAAAGCAATGGAAGAAGGGAAAAGAAATGGCACCGAAGAAACAATATGGTATTTAAGATAAGAAAAGGGCTTATCTAAAATAATTTTTTCTGCGGCAGAACTTATCTGACCGGAAAAACGAATGTCCTGATAATTTGCTTCCGGCACTCCGGCTTCCTTTTCAAAATTTCTAGATTCTTCTTCTATACTGGTGCCGTTCAAGCTGGATAGAAATCTGGGAACCAACCAGGCGAGGTTAACCGCTTTGAAAGAATTGAAGCTAGCCACTCCCGTATGCACATAATTTCTCAAAACCCAGGGCGAAACAGCCAAAGAAACTATAAACACCGTTATAAATACCGATTTCAATTTATTACGCAGACTTGCCTCGGAAGCCAAAATTAAAGAAGCAAACACCGGCAGGGAGAATAGCCCCAATCTGATATAGACGGAAAGAGAGACAATGACTGAAAGCGCAATTGTCTTCAAAACAATTTTCTCGTTATTAATGGAGAGAGCCAGATAAGATCCCAGTGTAAGCAAAAAAACAAAAAGGGTGTCGGTGAGAATAACCAAAGAAAGAACCAGAGTCACCGGATTGATTAAAAAAAGCAAGGCCGATATTTCGCCCACTCTTTTTGAAGCAAAAAATATTCCTATTTTTCTTATGAAAAACGCCGAGATAAAAACAAGCAAAATTTGGACGAGAGTTACCGCAAAATAGGATCTCCCAACGGTTTTCACAGCAGCAACAAAAAAGGGGTAACCGGGGGTTCTCAAGGTTTCGATTCCCCCATCCACACCAAATCCTTTGCCATCCGCGATAGACTGCGAAAGCAATTCATACCCTTGACTGTCTTCCGGAATAACAGGCAAAACTGGCTCTATCTGTTCCCTTTTTTGAATATCGTGAAGATTGATTGTAAAAAACCAAAAAGATATATACACAACGAACAAAACAACGAAAGCAATCTTAAACCATCCGGAAAAATCTTTAATCTCTTGTTTTATTTTTAGCAAGGTTAACATAAAAATTGGTCAGCTATGGTTTTAAATCGGGCGCGTTGCGGCAATCGTAAACTGTCGCGGAAATGCTTCGGTCGGTTTGTTTGTAGGCAATAATGCAAGAATCAAAATATTTTCTATAGAAACTATTGGGATCAATGCGCGGGATATTTATTTCCAAATAATGCTCTTTGAATTCGTTTAGAGTGGCGATCTTTGCGTCCACACCAAATGCCGGATCAACATACAACCTCTTTCTGTATTTACCCGTTTTTTGTATTTCATAGCCTCCGTTGTCATTGTAAACTGTCACTTTTTTTATTTCCGAGTTGTCTCGGATAAAGGCGGCTGCGCCAGCGAGCAACTGCGGAGCGCTACCGTTTATTTTTCCAAACAAATATTCTTCAACAAAAACTCCGTTATAGACCAGTCCGATAAAGACAGTGGCAAGCAGAGCGATTTTGCGCAAACGCGATTTTAGCAATCCGGAAGCAATAAAGATCACAGACAAAATCCAAGCCGCTGCCATAAAAAGAAACGATACATAAAAGCCGAGCGGACCGGACCCTCCGGTAAACGGGTATAGGAAATTCCATTTGAGAGAGATAACGCGCGCGACCCATTCGGCTTTGGGATGAAGCGGCGGCACAAAATGACTGAGCAGTTGAAGGCCAAAAATCAAAATGGCCACGGCAAAAATCATAATGATATTCCGTCTTCCAAATTTTACATTTTTATCTTCAAATAATTTTGCAGCGATAATTCCAGAGATCACACAAAGCGGCACAACCAAGAATTGAAAGTATCTGTCCAACGCCCCGATGGAAAAATCAAAAGCGAATAGATAGAAAAACAGGCCAATGAAAATGAACAGGAAAAGTGGCCGAGTTTTGCTCCAAATTTCCTTATCAACAAAAAACACCGGTAAAAACAAAAGCGGCGACGTGTACAAAATTGACTTGAAAAACTGGATGAAGGTTTGCAGCCAACCTCTGTCAAAAAAACTGGATGAGTTCCAAAAATGCTCCCAGTATTTAATAGAAGACTCCAGTTGAAAATACGGGAATATAAATTTTGAAGCGAAGAGCAATGCAACAAGGCCGATGGTGGAAGCCGCGCCAATGCCAAAATATTTTAAAACTTTTCTCCGATCAGCAAAAATATTTTTTTCAAGAGCAAAATCAAAAACTAAAGCAGCAACGCCAACCAAAAAACTCAGTTTTACCAAAAATCCAAAAATGACAGAGATAACAAACAACAGAAGCCACTTCCACTTTGTTTTATCGATTTGAAAATTTGAGATCCTGAGTTTGTAATATGAAATTGCCGATAGCAAAAAGAAAAAAGGCATAATTGCCCCATCGGTATCAACCATTAAAGACGCCAAAACGGAGTAAAAAGAAATCGTAAATAAAAATATGCCTATGAAAGCAGATGTCGTGTTCGCAATGTTTTTCACCAAATAAAATAAAAGAAGCAGGTTAAGGCAAGAAAATAATAGCGGTGCAAATCTAAAATTGTCATAACCTACTGTTTGTCCGGCAATTTTGTATATAAATTCCCCTACTGGCGGATGTGGTATGCCACCCGGCTCAGTTAGCGCAGGATTAACGATAATAGGCCATTTGTATTCATCTTGATGGTAGGAGCGATGAACCGCCGGCAATCTTACAGCCAAAAAAAGCGCCAATATGGCCACAAAAACAAGGACTTCTTTCCTAGAAAATTTCATATAAAAGTCTTACTTTATCCTAAAATATACCAAAAAACAGAGATTAAAGGAAGATTATTGATCCACCTTTTCTACAATCAAAAGTATTGAAACTCCAAATGGAAATTTTATATGTTTAAGCGTTTTTCTCTCAAAATTAAAAACTGAGAAAAATAATTTATTCAAAAACGGACTATTGATATCAAAATCGGATTGTCTTCTTTTTAAATTTAAAATTCTGCTCATAATCCTGACAAAAGCAATGGGCAGAAAAAGAAACGTATTGAAGTAAGAAGAGAAGACCATTTTAAACTGTAGAGGGTTAAGAACTTTTCTTTTTATTTCGCCCAACGTGTATCTGCGATAATGGTGCGCCACTTCGTCCTGCACCCCCCACAAAAATTGGTAAGCCGGCACCATTATTATAAATTTTCCTTTGGGTTTGAGCACTCTTTCCGCTTCTTTTATAGCCCAAGATTCGTCCTCAAGATGCTCGAGCACATCCATAGATAGGACTGCGTCAAAAGTATTATCTGGATAATCCAGTTTATTGGAATTTTGGACTTTTAAATTTTTTATACCTTTGAGCCCCCCGTATTTAATAGCTTCCTCTGATATGTCTGTACCAAATACTTGATACCCCTTTTCTTGAAGTTCACCAACAAAAATGCCGGAACCGCAACCAAAATCAAGTATTTTTAATTCACTTGGCTTCTGAAAGAAATATTTTTTCAAGATGTCAGTGGCCATCATACGGCGAACCATCATAAACCAATGATTTTTCTCGGCTTCAAAGTAATTTTTGTAAAAATTCTTGTTCATATTAGCTTTAACTCTCAAACTATTCGTGAAATATACCAGAAAACAGGCCTTGAATAAAGATTGAGCACATATTGTAATTTAATACTCTATATGTTATAATGGAGAACGGAAAGGCGGTATTGAATGATTGGAATTGTAGTTAAAGCCGTGTGCTGTATTGCACGGATTTTGCTCACCAAGGAGCAGGCTTACAAGCTCGCGACATGGTGGGCCGTTAAAGATCCTTTGCCAGCCAAAATTGATGCCATCCTTTTGGTGTCATTTGGGGCGACAAAAACCGGGCTCTCAAACGGGACCCAAGCAACAACGCAGAGGGCTTGCGAACTTTTGGCGAAATATCCGAACGCTTTATTGCTGTTTGGTGAATTTACCAAAAACCCTATTTCTGGGCTTGAAGCTGAGATAAAACACAAAACATTTCCCACTGGGAAATATGCCGGGCAAGTGATCAGCACCATTGAGGAAGAAGAGGAATGTGAAAAAGTTGCACCCAAATTAGTTGACCGCGTCCTCATAGTGAGCGATGAGGCTCACTCACGCGGAGTAAAGTTGGTTGGGAAAAAGGTTTGGGGAAAGAGACCATTTCGACCGGAAATTTTCGTTGATTGTGTCTCATCCCGAGATGTGATTGATCTAGAGAGCCCAATGGAAACTCTCCGCGATCCACGAGACTGGGTCGCTGTCAACATCTTCCGACAGCTCATCCTCTGGCTTCCTGGAGGATTTGCTCTTCTGAAAGGAAGCGGGTCCTACCAGCCTAGTTCTGAGGTAAAGTAACTGATCTTTTCGTTTCCGGCCCGGTGCACTTGTACCGGGCTATTTCTATTCCTTTTCTGCTATGAAAAACATCTGGCCGGCAAAAGGTTTAAATGGAGAATGGATGTAAGTGCGAACAACAAAAGGCAAGAGGGAGTGAGGAATAAGAGAAGAATTGGAGCGCATCGAGAAAGGCAAGAAGCGGGGCATTTTCAGTAAAATTTTATAATTGTGCGAGAGGAGAAAACTTTCCAAAGAGGCATCGCTAAAAATTTTCTTATGGGTCGGGTCGTCAAAATAATTTTTGGCCGCCAGGCGATAATTTGGCTGCATTAAAATAAGTTTGCCTTTTGGTTTTAAAATTCTGCCGACTTCTTCCATAATTTTCGCTAATTCATCATCGGTAAAGTGTTCCAAAAAATTGCTGGCATGGACAATATCAATCGAACTATCAGAAATTTCATGAAAATTCCAACCCCCTCTGTTGATTTTTATAACATTTTTACCAGCAAATTTTGAAAGCTCTGGCGATATATCTACGGCATACTTGGTTTTGGCAGAAATATTATTTATAAAGTCGCAATAACCGGCGCCCAGATCGACAACTACCCCACTGTCCGGGATATATTTTTGCAAAAACCTTGCTATTTCTTTCCACACAATAGGCCGCGCTCTGTCGGGAACATATCTTGTTTTGTAATAGCTATCTTCCATTTATACCTTCTTAAATTTATATTTAAAAATTACAGGCAGCATTTTAAACCCCAATTTTGCTGCCTTCCAAATGTTGCCGGTGTAACCAGATTTACCGACCCTTTCTTTATAAATGATCGGTATCTCTATTATTCTTTTATTGCGGCGCAAAAGCCAAATCATAAGCTCGGGTGAAAATGTTCCATCCCCCTTGGATCGCGGGAAGAATGTTTTTATTTCTTCTAAAATTTCTCTGCTAATAAGTTTATATGTGCAACCCACATCAGTGAGCACCGGTCCGTTAAAAAATACTTCCACTACCTTCGCCCACAGCCAATTGCCAAATCGCACGGGGTATGGCATGAAAGCTCCAGACCAAATAGCCGCTCTCGATGTACGGGTTCCCAGCACTGCATCAAATTCTTCGCTGTAAGAAAGAAGCTTTTCAATATCCTTGGGTAGAAAAGTGCCGTCAGCTTCAGTCATGACGATCAAATCCCCTTTTGCTTCAAGCAAACCTTTCATTAAAGCAAACCCGTATCCCTGCCTTTTTTCGTGCACCAATCGCGCTTTTGTTTTACTTACTTCTTCTTTTGTGTTGCCAAGCGCGTTATTATCAACTACCACCACCTCGTCAGCCAGGCCAGTTTCAAAAAAACCATCTATGGCTTCCCTGATACTTGCCGCCTCGTTATAGGTAGGTATGACTACGCTCACTTTTTTGCCTTTATACATGCTTAAAATCCTTGACTTAAACGATAATTGGCTTAATCTTAATGCATATGGCAAAAATTATCCATGATAGAAAAAATTGCAATGGTTGTAGTCTTTGTGTCGCAGTTTGCCCGTCAATGTTCGAAATGTCTGAAGATCAGCTGGCTAACCTTAAAGGCGCCACAGAAGTAAATGGGATATTTGAATTGGAAACCAACGATATAGAGTGCGTCAAAGACACAGTTGATCTGTGCGAGGCAAAAGTTATCAAAATTGAGCCGTGATCACACCCGCCAGTTTATTCACCAGCAGATCTAAGCTATGAGTTTTTAAAATATATTCCTGGAGTTTTGTGGATGCGCTTTCTTTTTCTGTCTTGCTGACACCAAGCCAAAAACTGATGCAATCAACAACGTCTTCGGGTTTTTGTTTTTTTAATATCATTCTTTCGTCAATTGCTCCAACCAAGGATTGATTTGCCACAACCAATAGACACCCGCAAGCTCCAGCTTCAAAAATAGTTTTATCAAAACTGCCAGCCGGCGTTAAATTAACGAAAATACTATGTTTGGCATAAATCCCCGGTGTCTCACGGTTTGGCACGCCTTTATAAAAATTCACCTTATTTTCTAACCTAAACTCTCTTACTTTGTTTTTTAATAAATCATAATAATCTTGATCTTTGGGCAATGGATCTCCGTAAAAATCACAAACAAAATCTGTATTTTCTTTATTTAAAATTCCCAGTGCTTCAATAAGCAAATCAGGTTTTTTAATTGGCGACATTCTACTCAAAAACAAAATTGAGTTTTTCAATCTTTCCTTCTTTCCATCTTTAAATCTTTCCGTATCAATCCCCACTGGCATAATCACAGCCTTTTTGAATTTAGCCGTATATGAATATTTTGAAGTGTAAAATACTTTATCAGAAAGCAAAACGGCTATTCTTGTCAAAAAATTCCCTTTTGGATGATTCCTCCAAAAAAATATTTTTTTACCCATTATTTTCCAAAAAAATCCCCCCAACAGCACGTACTCTTGGTTCATGTGAATAAAAACGGAATCATATTGCTTATGCAAACCCAAAATCAGATTCATGAAATTTCTTACATATTTTATTTTACTTCCACCCGATTCCTTGCCAAGGGAATAAACTCTAACATTCTGTGGCAAATCAAATTCCCCTTTCTCCAAACAAATGACAGAAACTTCTGAAAATTTTTTTGAAAGCTCAGCAATCCAGTCATGGAAAAATCCCAGAATAGGGTCTTTCTTGTCCACTTTTTGAGTTAGTATCAAGAGTTTCATTTATTAAAAATAAAAAACTTGTAAAGCAGAAAATTTTGGATCATGACGAAAAATCCGGCAATGATTTGCGACAGTATATACCAAACGCCAACAATATCGGTAAATGCATAAACCAAAACGGTGTTTGAGACTACTCCCAAAATAGCAGCAATAAAAAATTTTGAAAATTGACGATGCAGTCCGTCTATATTCCTATCCTTAAAAACCACAAATTTCTGTAGGGTAAAGCTCACAATGAGAGCCAGGAAGAAAGCCAAAATGGAAGAATATAGATACCATATGCCTGCAATATCGGTAAACAAATAAAGAAACCCTATGTTGGTAGTAGCTGAGGCAATACCGCACAAGAAGTAACGCAGAGGCATCAGAGAGTTAAATACCGTCATTTTGAAATGAAGAATTCTTGCGAAAAAGTTTTCTTTTCTGGAGCCGATTGCTGTTTTTTTGATAGAATCAGCATATTTTTCAAAATAATCGTTTTCTGAATTTAAATGTTTTGCAGCAATTTCTTTTGCAGATTGCCCAATTTTATCCGCTAGATTTTTGTCCTGATAAATTTTCAAAATATTTTGAGCAAAACATTTTGAATCTTTGGCGTCACAAATAAAAGCCGACTCGTTATTTTTGAAAATATCTTCAGCCACTCCGGTTTCCGAAAGAACAAGAGGTTTGCCAAAATAGGCCGCTTCCATGGTTGAAATGCCGTATCCTTCATACAAAGAAGCGGAAATAAAAATATCTGCTATCTGGTAATATGGTGCCAGATTATTTTTCCAGCCAACAAAAACAACTCTTTTTGATATGCCCAAATTTTCGATCATCTGTTCAAGATGTGCCTTTTGAGAGCCGTCTCCCACCAAGCAAAGCCCGATGTTTTGGTCCAAATTTTTAAGGGCTTGGAAAACCGTTTCTATGTTTTTTTCTTTTTCCAAACGGCAAACCATAAGCAAAACGAACGGGAAAGGTTTTTTTATTTCTTCGCTTGAACCAATGTTGATTTCAGTTTTTATGGGCAAAACGTCAACATTTTTTGAAAATGGCTGGATTGATTCTTTTATTCTATCTGATACCACTCTCACTCTGTCCGAATATTTCAAAACAAACTCAGCCATTAAAAAACGCATTCTGTTTAATAAAGATGACTGCCTAAAATATTTGTGAGAAAAATCGGTATGGACTTGGATGTGCAGTGGTATGTTAAAAAAGAGTTTAATCAAAGTTCCAACAATCCCAGTCTCAAAAGGATCCTGGCAAGTCAAAACAACATTATTTTTTCTAGAACTTTTTAAAATTTTCCTAATTATTTTTATGAAATCAAAAATGAAAAATATTCTTATTTTTGATTTGGTTGGATACAAAAAGACACCATCTGAAATCTTTTGGGGTTTAAATTTGTCGTTATTTGGAGTAAAAACGATAAGATGAAGTTCATTAAAAAATTTTCCGTATTCAATCGCCCTCCGTCTCACACCGGAGTTTTCCTCAAAAAGTTTTCTGTCTGTGCCTATAGATATAACTTTCATATTGTTCGATAAACTTCAATAAATTCTTGGGCTATTTGCTCCCAAGTATGGGTGAAATTGAAATTTCTGACTTTTTCTTTGGCTTTTTTATATCCGTCTTCGGTCAACAGATCTAAAACCGCTTCTTCAATCTCCTTTTCATTTAGTGGATCCACAAAAATACCAGCATCTTTAATTCTATCGTATATTCCCACTTCTTTGGTGCATATGAAAGGCTTATTCATCCTTATAGCATCTAAGATCATATTCGGACTGATGTCCCCAAGAGAGACCAAGATTACAGCGTATGATTTGTCCATCTTATCCATAAAACTCGTGTATGGCAGGTTTTCTGTAAAAAGATTCGCTTCCGGAATTTTACTAAATATTCTTCTTAATATGTCGAAATTTTTCCAGACCAGATTTCTGGCTGAGGCGACAAAAGCTTTTGATTCAAAATTGTTATCGGATTGTTTTGGCCCATAATAATTCTCAACAATGCAAGTATTCTCATTCCTTAATTTATAGGCTTTTATAAAAATATTCCTTTGCCAACCCGTTGAAAAGATGATTTTGGATGTATTTTTGAGCGTCCATTTTGTTAATTTGAATGTCAATCTTTCTTTAAACGAAAAGTTTGAAATTTCTGTCTGGTAAAAATTTCTAAGCAAAATTTTCTTTTTGGTCCTTTCCACATATTGCTCCCACAAAAAATCGCCGCCAGTCCGTATAATCCCCTTCTTGCCAAATATTTTGCAAGCCAAAATAGTCGGCAGACCCACACTAAAAGTGTCTAGAATAAAAATGGCTTCAGCGGATATTAAAGATGGAATTATTTTGAAGAAGAAAAATAAGTGTCTAATACCTGTTGGCAGGTTATCTTCCAAACCGTAGGTTTTGACGTTTACGGTGTGTCCTGTTTTTTCAAATGCTTCCTTAAGATTTTTAGCATATTGAGCTGGGCCTCCAATCTTGGGTGGATAAATGCCGGTTGTGATAAGTATTTTCATTTTATTTGTCATAAGTATTACTAAAAAGATTTTTCATTTGGCCCGCTATCAAATTCCAATCATATTTTTCTTTTACTTTATTGTAAGCATTTTCTATAATTTTATCTTTACCAGAATCATTCAAGATTCTGTTTATTGCAACAACAATGCTTGCCGGATCTTGCGGCTTACAAAAATAACCGGTTTCTCCCTCCGTTAAAAAATCAACGATGCCACCCACCGGAGTAGCGATAACTGGCAATCTGGCTGCCATTGCTTCTATAAAGGAATTGCCAAAACCTTCTGAAAGCGACGGTCTAATGAAAATGTCACAGGCCTTCAAATATTTTGGTATTTTATCATGCGAAACAAAGTTCTTGAAAATTACTCTTTTTGAAACATTTAATTTTCCCGCGAGCTCTTCCAACTCTCTCTTCAATTCCCCTTCGCCGATTACGACAAACTTGACATTTTCAGGCAGTTTGGGCAGAGCCTTTATCACATCCCCCACCCCGTTTTTTAGCACCAACCGAGATGCCGTAACCAGCACCACATCTCCATTTTTTGCACCGAAAGATTGTCTGAGTAAATATCTTTCTTCATTGGAAATATCTTTTGAAAATTTATTTATATCAACTCCGTTTGGCACTATTTTTACTTTTCCTTTGTATCCAAATTTTCTGGCTCTATCTTCCAGATACTTGCTAAGCACAGTGAGATATGAAGTTCTTGAGAGAGCGAGCTTCCATGACAAATTTATCAAACCAAACCAGCGATTCTTGAAATGGTCTTCTGAATCTCCTTCTTGAAGAGTAAGCACTACTGGAACCGGCTTCCAAAACTTTAAAATATTAAAAATATAAGCCGCGCCCGACGCAAAAGTAACCATCATGCACCAATAATAACTGTAATTATTTTTTCTATTTAGTGATATTGCTTTAAAAGCTCCCCAAAAAGGCAAGAGGAATTTATCGAGGACAGAGATACCAATACCCAATCTGTAAACATTCACATTCCCCATTTTTTCAAACTTGGGTAAATTGTGTTTGCGTTTTGCTGTAATTAAATCAAACTTAAAATCAGAAATTCTGTCTGTAATTTCCTTAATGGTCACTTCCGCGCCGCCCACAAAAGGATAATATGAGGTTCCAAATATAAGTATTTTTTTAGTATTCATCAATGGGATTATACCAGAAATCCTTATTTTTAGCCACTATTCTCCTTTTAGGATCTTTCGTAAAGTTTCCTCCGGCACCTCCTTAACCTGCGATCTATTAACTTTTTCCAGCGCTTCTTTCAATGCATTTATATTTTCCGGCGACGGTTCTTTATTTTTATTTTTATTATCATGCTTCAGCTCATTGAGTGATACGGTTGCTTTTTTTACTTCTTCCTGCTTTTCCCTAACTACTGGCTGCTGACTACTTACTACTGACTTTGCTTTCATCGCATCCGCGATAGCGCCAGCCAAAACATTGCTTTTCTCCGGTTTTTTCTCTTCTATATTTATTTTTGGTTTCGGTTGTTCAAACTTTGGCTGTTCGTATTTTACCTCTTTTTTTATTTCTTCTCTTTTTTGCTCCGGTTTCTGCTCTTTTCGTGCTTCGTATTTCGTGCTTCGTATTTCGCTTCTTTCCGGCTCATGCCATTCTTTTATTTCCTTTTCCACCTCTTCCTTGGAACGAGCATAATTTCGGCGCGACATTTCCATAACTTTCTCTCTAAAAGAAGCTTCCGGTTTGGGAATCGGCGGCAAGGTGGTAGCCGAAAACGGCTGGGAGGCCACTCCGTCTATCATCAATTTCAAATAAATCTGCACGAAACCGAGATTGACAATATCTTCCATAGTGAAGACCGGTGCAAATTCTTTTTCCAAAACTTCCGCATCAAACGAGCCAACCCGAAAAGCGATCATGGTGCCGACGTTGCCGAAAACCGCCGCCCGCACCTCTTCGGCCATTTGCTCAATATATTGGTGAGTAATATTCAAACTCAATTTGTATTTTCTGGCTTCAGAAAGAATATCGGCAAAACTTTTGTTGGCAAAAGACTGAAACTCGTCTACATACAAATAAAAATTGGGCAATTTTTTGAGTTCCTTCGGATCGGCATCGGCCCGAGACATAGCGGCCAAATATATTTTGGTCACGATCATTGAACCTAAAAGATTGGCGTTGTTCTCTCCCACCAGGCCTTTGGATAAGTTGACTATCAAAATCTTTTTCTCGTCCATTATTTTCCTGATATCAAAAGAAGATTTTGGCTGGCCGATAATATTTCTGATGAGCGGGTTGGAAGTGAATTGGCCGACTTTGTTTTGGATAGCCGGCGTCGCTTCCTGAGCATAGCGGTCGGTATATTTAGCAAACTCATCCACCCAAAAAGATTTGACGGTCGGGTCGCTTATGTTGTCAACCACTTTTTGGCGGTAAGATTTATCAGAAAGCATGCGGTTGATGCCAAGCATTGTCGCTCCCGGATATTCCAAAAGAGCCGCCAAGGTATTTTGCAAAATGTAAGCCATTCTGGCGCTCCAAGCGTCTACCCATATTTTTTCAAAAGCGCTCATCAGCCCTGAGACCACCAAATGCCTGCGGTCCGGCTCCACATCTTCCATCACATTGAAAGAAATCGGAAAGCCGGTATCAAAAGGGGCGAAATAAACAACATCTTTAATTCGATGCTCCGGAATATAATCAAGCAAAAGGTCAGCGGTCTTGCCGTGCGGATCCAAAAATGCCAAACCATTGCCGTTTTGGATATCTTGAATGGCCATATTTTCCAGCATGGTTGATTTGCCCATGCCAGTTTTGCCGATGGAATAAACATGGCGGAGACGGTCATCGTCTTTAATGCCAAACTTGACCCGCTTATTGCGCGCATCCGTTTCGGCAAAATATGTTATCTTTTCTTTCCCATCCATTTTAATTATTATATCACAAACGACCTCATCCCCAACCCTTCCCCTTGCGAAGGGGAAGGGAGAAAGAAAAAACAAAAGAAGGACTATCGCTGTATCAACGATGGTTCCCCTCTCCTAAATCTAGGAGAGGGGTAAGGGGGGAGGTCAGGGAAGCAATGCTCCTTTGGTGTACGTATTCGCCGGGTCCCAAAGCATCCATGAAGTTAGACCGGAATCGTAAGTGGCTTGGATTTGCTTTCGCACCATTTCGGCCGTGTAATGGACTGGGTAGTCATTGTCTTGGAGCCAAGGTCTGAGTTGGAGCGGATTTATTCTTTTGAGCACCGGAGCGTTGGGAGTGCTTGTAGCAACTTCTTGGTACAAAAATTTATCTCTAGCCACCGCAGAACTCATGCTAAACTTCACTATTTCATACGGCACTTTGTTTGGATCAGGCCAACCGTTGAAGGCGGGCGGGTAGTGCGAGGGGTAAACCATAGGCATAACATAATCAAAATTCAAAAGCGCGTATTCCAAAACCTGGCCGATCCCCAAATCGTCGGTGTTGGTGGTAGTCATGCCAAAAAGATCGGCTGAAGTAATTACGCCGGTGCTTTTTACTTTTTGGTCAAAATATTCAAAAAATTTTCTAAGCATCTCTTTCTTGGTAGTGGTGCCAGCATGAGCAAAATAAATATCCTTCATGTTGCCGTCCGAAGGGTAGCGGATATAATCCAAATTTATTTCATCAAAGCCGATGGTGTAGGAAGATGTAGCGATGGCAACTATATAATCCCAAAAGGGCTTGGCCCCCACATCTACAAACGAAAGCCCTTTTCTGTCTTTCCAAACCGCCGACTTATCACTAAGTTTTTTGACTGCCAATTCTGGATGAACTTTGGTATAAAGCGGGTCTTGAAAAACGGTGACCCGCCCGGCCACATAAATATTTTTGTCATGCAGTTCCTCTATAAACTCCGGCATATCGGAAACTTTGCAGCCTGTTCCGCCTAATTTATCAATTTCGTTATTGCCGGTTTTAAAGGCCACGGTGCCGGTATAATCTTTGATATCAATTACGACCGCGTTCAATTCCGTTTCTTCTATCAACTTAACCAGTTTTTCCCTAAAGCTCGGCATGCCGGCGACGCATTGGGTCATGTAAATGCCTTTGAGTGGCTCCGGGGTTTTCAAATGTTTTACCGCTTTTTTTTCAACTATTTTCGGAGTTGTGGTGGCTAAAGAATTATCGTAAGAAACTTCTGAAGAAAAAGTGAAAGAGGAAACAAAAAAAAGCAGAGCCGTGCTGCCAATGCCTAAGCTTAATATTTTGGCGGTTTTTTTCATTTTTTTATTCTTTTCAAAACCCCACCCCTCACTGCGTGTGGCCCTCCCCTTGATCAGGGGAGGGAAAATCAGAAAACTTTAGATCTTCCCTTTCTCCTCCCTTCCCCTTCGCAAGGGGAAGGGTTGGGGATGAGGTCGATTCTTTAAAATTTTTTTTCTTTGTTTTCGGTTGCAATTTTTTCAAAATAGTCGGTCCCAAAGAAACCAGTATAAAAAATATTCCCGAGAGCAGGACCAGAGTATCTCTCCAAGCTATCGGCACGCCAAGCAGTGGGATAATAACAAGCCAAACTCCGAAAGAAATATAAAAATTATTTTTCATGCTTATAGTATAAAGGAGTGAATGAAAAAAACAAAATGGTAAAGGCCCTACACCTTTGGTAGATGTAGGGCCTGCGGGCGCTTGTCCCATGGCTCCGATAGGAGCTTTACGGGATGGCCCAAGAGCGAAGAACTAGTTGACTCGTACGGCATGAGCGAAGGCCGAGGCCGAGGCCTTAGCGTTCGCCGCAACCGTGTTGATCCGATCGGCCTCGGCGACGGTATGACCGTTGCCCACCGGCAATTGACTCCGGAGTGCTTTGAGAGCTTCCACTCCCCTAGCGGCTCCGTTTTCAACCGTCTCAGTGGCCGAGGCTTGCTCATCAAGATCGTCATCGAAAACGATCGACTTGAAAGCACTGATGACATCGTCCGGTCCCCCAACCAACTCGGCCGTTCGAATGAGCTTCTTAACCCGACCGATCTCGTGATCGTTGAGACCATCTTCTTGCCGATCATCGATCGCGTCCACGGCATTTGCCAGGGTAAGGCACGATATCCTCAACCCGCGAGGCATGGGTTTGCCGTCGCCCACTTCCGACAATTGAGCCGAGATCTGGACGAATAGGCCGTCCTGACCGAACACAGTCTCGGAGAGAAATTCGATAGGTACTACATCGAAGATCTTAGTCGCGACTTCCTCGCCAAACAGCGGAAGGTGGACGCGAGCCGCCTTCTTCACCGCCTCAAGAAGAATCTGCCACTGACTCTCAGAAAAAGAGTCGGTGCCTGACTCCACGATGGACGCGATGAAGCCCGCAGTCTCGGGCACCCTGATGGTTTTACCAGAGACAAACCTCTGAAGAATCGAGAAGAGCGTATTACGTTTCTCCTCCGGACTCTTCTCTGCTGTGATGGTGCGGGCCGGAACAGTTGCCGGCACAGTAGCCGGAACCGGAGCGGGTTTCGCTGGCGTCGGAGCCGGAGCAACCGCAACGGCCGGTTTGGCCGGCGGAGCAACAGCTGCCGGGACCATCTTGATCGGGAACTCAATCGGCGCCGACTCGGTCGACGCGAACAACTTGCCGATTGCTTCCGGAACCTCGGTGCCCTTGCCACCGTAGTGGCAAGTGATCAGAAGTCCGAGAAGACGGATCTCCTCGTTCATGTTGAAGCCGTGCATAACAGTGACCGCCGCCTTCACCATGACGGTGAGAATAGCGTCGTCTGTCGTCGCCTTTTCCATCTTGGCGACGACGTTCTTGACAAGACTTTCGACGAAGGCCTTTACCTTCGCCGTCAGGAAATTTACGAGTTTCATTTTCTTTTCTCCTTAAAACAAGTCAAAAATCTGTGAATTCGCGCGTTGGTATTATCCAAACGCAAAGATCTAGATACCTTTAAATACGAACTTTGGATACTATGTTTGTATGGCGAAA
>CAYQUJ010000007.1:0-7240 GCA_964420745.1 uncultured Candidatus Saccharibacteria bacterium
GACGGCTTCTTAAAATAAATACATGAGTGATAACAAAAAAATCGAAGGCAGGGCGGAAATGGAGATTAAGATGGACCATGTTTTTGCTTCTTCGGAAAAAATGCGGAAGTATTTTCTTTGGGCGCTTATTGTGACGGCTGTAGTCATTGTAGTGCCGCTCATCTTTTTGCCGTTTGCCGTCTCGTCTTTGTTGCAAAATTTGAACACAGCTCTAAATTTTTGACGGCTTCTTAAAATAAATACATGAGTGATAACAAAAAAATCGAAGGCAGGGCGCTCAATTATCTCGTTGGTTCTTTGACAGCGCTTGTTGTTGTGCTAGCGGCAGGCGGCTATTTTTATTATAAACTTGACCAAACTGTAAAAGAGCTCAACTTGACCAAAGCGGAACTTTCTAATACCAAATCAGATTTGGCTCAATCCCAAGAAAGGGCAGCAAGTTTGGAGAATGAATTGGGCACGGAAAAATACAAGAACTCTCTTTTTAGCGGCCAGATCAGTGAGATCGCTGGCACGGTTGGCACCTTGGATAAATTGGCCAAGACGGACAAAGAACTGTTGCAAAAATATTCAAAAATTTATTTTTTGAATGAAAATTATATGCCCAAGGGGTTGCTTGAAATACCGTCGGAATATTTATACGACCAAGACAAAGTAATAAGAATACATAATAGCGTTTCTCCATATCTCTTGGATATGATGAACGATGCCAAAAGGCACGGAGCCAACTTGCTTGTAATTTCCGGCTTCAGATCTTTCGGTGACCAGAGTTCTTTAAAGAGCAGTTACAAATTTACGTACGGCAGCGGGGCCAATCAATTTTCTGCCGATCAAGGGTATTCGGAACACCAGTTGGGAACTACGGTGGACTTCACTTCTTTTGATCTGGGAGCAGATTTCGGCAGTTTTGGGAAATCAAAAGAATATGAATGGTTGCTGGATAACGCCTATAAATACGGTTTTATTATTTCGTATCCGGAAGGCAACGCATACTACCAGTATGAACCTTGGCATTGGCGCTTTGTCGGGCGCAGTTTGGCGGAAAGATTGCACGAGGAGAAGCAAAACTTTTATGATTTGGATCAGCGCCAGATAGATGCGTATCTAATAAAACTTTTTGATTAAGTTTGGAATTTATTCATAATTAAAAAATAAATATGCAAATAAATACCAAGGCGACCAATATCACGATGACTCCTGCTATTTCCGAATATGTTGAGAAAAAAGTAAACATGCTTGAAAAGTTTTTTCGCGGCGCTTCTGATGTTTTGGTGAGTGTGGAAGTGGGCAAGACCACCAAACACCACAAGTCGGGAGATATTTTTCGGGCCGAAATCCATGTCGTAACTAGTGGACAGGAATATTACGCCGAAGCCGAGACGGAAGACCTTTATGCCGCCATTGATGAGGTCAAAGACGAGATTGTGCACGAATTGACTTCCAGAAAGAAAAAAGCTCTGCGGCTTTTTAGAAAGGGTGGCGCCAAAATAAAAAATTGGATTAAAGGGATTTCTGGCCGCGCATAAAATCGGCGAACGGCATTTCGCGTTTGCCTTCGGGAATAACTTTCAAAATTTTCAATTTGTTATCTTCAATCGTGGCGTCGGTAATGATGATTCTTTTGTTTCCAAGGAAAAAGTAAGCAGTTGGCCATTCTTCAAAAGCCTTGATTTTGAGCAAGTTTTGATACGGGTCATCTTCCAAGTTTATTTGCCCATCTTCTTTGGTTATTTTTTTGCAATAAGTGGCTTCGTCCTCGTTTTGCATAATTGGGTCTATGGCTCCTTGTAACCATTCCGGCAAAACGTGAGCAAAAAGGCGAGCGCCTTCCACCGCCAGAATTTTTTCCAGTTTTTTTCTCCCGACCTCACCCCAGGTCCCTTCGGTGCCTTGCCCCTCCCCTTGACAAGGGGAGGGGTTGGGGAGAGGTCTCTGCGCCACAATCGGTCCGGTGTCCATGGTCTCTTCGATTTGCATGATGGTCACTCCTATTTCTCTTTCTTTTCCCTCGCCTTGCTCGGGACCTGCGGCATTTAAAATTTGGCTCTGGATAGGGGAGGCGCCGCGAAATTTTGGCAAAAGGGAAGGATGAATATTCAAAGTTTTGTGTTTTGGCAATTCAAAAATTTCTTTCGGGATAATTTTGCCATAAGAAGCAACGAGGAAAAGATCATAGTTTTTAGATGATAGACTATAGACTAAATCAGGGTTATTTCTCAAAGAACCAGGATCAATAACTTCTATATTATTATTTTCGGCCCAAGTTTTCACTGCATTCGGAGTCAGCACCAGCTTTCGGCCTTTGGGTTTATCGGGAGTGGTTATAACCAAACTAGGCAGAATATTATGAATTTTTAATTCATCTAGAACATAAACCGAAAATTCCGAAGACCCAAAAAATACCCAGTTTATTTTTGTCATTTCGTTTTTTCTTTTTCCGGTTTCATTTCTTTCAAACCGGTGGCTTTGTCCGTAAAAAGCGTGCCGTTTAAGTGGTCGGTCTCATGCTGGAACACTTGGGAAAGCAAGCCGGCGCCGCCCATGGTAAAAGGTTTGCCGTTTTCGTCATACGCTTTGATCAGGGTTTTGAGGGGTCTCTTTACTTTGCCATAAAGCCAGCGCACCGAAAGGCAACCTTCTTCCATCAACTGTTTTTCCTTTGAAGTTTTCAATATTTCCGGATTTATAAAAACCATATCTTTGTATTCTGGCATTTCTCTTTTGAATTCCTCCAAGTTTTCTCTTTTGGATTTTTTGCTTCTTTTTTCTTCCTCCATTATTTCAAATATCTTTTTGGAAACGACAAAAATCCGCAAACTTTCACCGATCTGCGGAGCGGCAATGGCCACTCCGTCTTCTTCGTTGTCCAAGGCCTTAATCATCCGTCTTATGATAGTCTCTATCTTGCGGCTTTTGATGCTCTCAATCGGCACATTTTTTGCCACTTTCCTCAAAACCTTATTTTCCCTTTGCACGATTTCGTTCATATTTATAATTTTACCACATTTAATTTCCTTTTCCTAACCTCCCCCCAACCCCTCCTTACTTTAAGGAGGGGGGGGTTAGAGAAGATTATCCGGATCTACTTTGATTTCAAAATGAGAGGGCAGAGACTTGAGGACGGCAATGATGTCCGGGTCGGGCCAGTTTTCTTTGGGCAATTTGATGACCGCGTTGACCGCCGCTTGCTCGCCCCTTTTTTCGTGGATGGAACTAAAAATAGCCGGATTGTAATCTTTCAAAATATTTTTCAAATTTTTGGTTTCTCTTTCAACAAAAGGCCTGATGCCTCGCACTGTCACTTTTATAAAAATGCCAAAGGGCGGATAAGCCAGAGCTTTCCTGTCCTCAATTTCTTTTTTATAAAGCTCGGTTAGGTTGCCGATGACGGCGGCTTCCACGGCCAGATTGTTTGGATTGCGGGTCTGGATCAAAAAATTTTCCCGGGCGATATCTTTAGTTTGCAAAATGAGGCGGAATATCTTTTCCCTTATGCGGAAGTCGGGGATGGAAAAAAGTGAATCAAAAGAAGCGATGGCGGCGCTCGCCACTTTTTTATAGAGATATGAAAAAGCCATTTCGGTGCCTAGAAGCACTGCTCCACGGCTCTCGTAAAAATCTTTTGCTACCCTCAACGCTTTGGCATCGGTGCTGGTCATGTCTTTGTGTATTTCAAAAACTTTGATATCGGGAAATTCTTTTTTTATTTCCTCCGCTATCCGGTCAATGCCGGCGCCATAGGTTGAGAGTTTCCAACTGCCGCAATTTTGGCACATTTCGGCGGCGTCCCGCATTTCACCACACTGGTGGCATTTGAAAACTCCGCCGCTGCCGGATGACGGATTGGTTCTGTACAAAACCATAGGCGCGGCGCAATTGCCGCACCTGACTTGTTCTCCGCAGTCGCCGCAAATAGTGACTGAGGACAAACCTTTTCTTACAGCGAAGATAAACATTCTGGCGCTCTTCCCAGCCGTTTCTCTGATAAGTTCTATGAGTTCCGGCGAAAGAGTTTTGAATTCTTTTTCTTTTTTTATGGCAACTTTCAGATCTACCACTTTGGTTTCCACTTTGCTGGGCAGTCGCCATTTGACATTTTCAAACTCCAATATTTCTCCCTGCTCGTATCTGTACAAAGTCTCTGTCCTTAAAAATGCGTCTCCGATAATCGCCCTGATATTTTTTTTCTGCGCCAAACTTTCAGCGAAAAATCTCAAATCTATAAAGGGTCGCGCCAAGGTTTTCCAGCCGTTTTCGTTTTCTTTGTCTATGATAATAGTGCCGAAATCGTCTCTTCCCAAAAACAACCATCTGGCGGTGCCGATCACCAAGACTGGATGGGGAGTCTGATAAGCTTTTTTCAATTCTTCCTTCAATTCTTTTTTGCTCATCTCGTCATGAAAAGCGCAGACGAAAGATTCTATGCCGCGCTCCAATTTGCTCTTGGCATATCTCACGTCTTCATTTTGAGGCAAGCAGAGAAAAACCGACTTCTGGCTGGCAAATTCTTCCCTCACAAGCGACCGATATAGTGTAAATCTTTCCTCGTCTGGGGCTTGCAAAATAGAACTGCCAATGGCGATCTTCTGGGGTAGTTTGAAAGTTGTCTTTGAGGGAGGAGGCAGGTGTTCCAAAACCAAAGCGGGGATCAAGTGGGCTAGGATGCCCCCGCCTGTCGCGGCGAAATATTCCGCCGTAGTTTGTACCGCCTCCAAAAATTCTTTTTGCAAAAACGGCTTGCCGGCAAAACCGGAGATTTTTTTTAATTGGAAATTTGCTGATTTTATTTCCGTTTTGGCTTCTGTGGCGTCTCTGCATTGCAGAACCAAGGCGTGCAAGCTTTTATTTTTAATATTCACTTTGATCAAAGAGCCGGGCTCAAAACTTTCAGCCGAAAAATACGACAGCGATTCCTTGTTCAAACCCTTTGAAAACGGGAGGCAATCGATGATAAACATACCCAAGATTGTGGCAGAGATTTGGGTAAAGCTCAAGATTGCCGAAAGGGAAAGTTGCTTGTAGTATTTAGGCAATGGGATTTTTTTCTAAAAAATTAGGCATTGATTTGGGCACCGCCAACATACTGGTATTTGTGCCGGGCAAAGGCGTGGTGCTCAACGCACCTTCGGTGGTGGCTATTGGTGTTCAAAAAAATTAAAAACTTATTCTCATTTCTGTCTTTGGATATGGCAATTGATTTGGGTACCGCCAACTCATTGGTGTATGTGAAAGATAAGGGGATTATCATCAACGAACCTTCGGTGGTGGCTATTGGTGTGGAAAATAACAGAATTTTGGCCGTCGGCGCCGAAGCCAAGGTTATGATCGGCCGCACGCCGGAAGCCATCGTCGCTTATCGGCCGATGAAAGATGGAGTTATCGCCGACTACAAAGTGACTGAAATAATGCTGCGTTATTATATGCGCAAGGCCTTGGGTGGCTGGAGCTTCGTCAAACCGGAAGTGCTGATTAGTGTGCCGGCAGGAGTGACTTCAACCGAGCGCCGCGCAGTTATTGAAGCAGCCATCAAAGCCGGAGCAAAAAATGCTTATGTAATCAAAGAACCGATCTTGGCGGCCATTGGCGCCGGCATACCTATATACGAAGCCAAAGGCCACATGATCGCTGACATCGGCGGCGGCACTACGGATGTGGCCGTCATCTCTCTAGGCGGAATTGTCGCTTCCACTTCTGTCAAATGCGCTGGCAATCGAATTGATGAAAGTATTGCCGACTACATCAAAAAAACTTTCAACTTGGCGATCGGAGATAAAACAGCCGAAGACATAAAAATAAATATCGGCTCGGCCCTGCCTTTGGAAGAAGAGCTGAGTATGAACGTCAAAGGCCGAGATATGGTTTCCGGCCTGCCACGTTCGGTAGAAATCAAAACCAATGAAATCGCCAAAGCCATTTCAAAAGAATTGCGGGAGATGATCAAGGCTATCAAAGACGTGTTGCAAGAAACTCCGCCGGAACTGGCGGCCGATATCATCGACAACGGCATCATTATGACCGGCGGCACTTCCGCTCTGCGCAATTTTCCAGAACTGATATTGTCCAAAATAGGAGTCAAAGCGGTTCTGGCCAAGGATCCACTATACTGCGTGGCTCAGGGCACTGGCATCGCTTTGGAACATTTGGGCGCTTACAAAAAAATGATAATTGCCAAAAAATAGACACTATGAATAAATTGCACCATGCCAACATCATCCTTGGTCCGGGCGACCACCGGCACTTGGTGTTTGGAATTTTGGAAAAAGATTTAAATTTTAACATCCATCAAAACCCTGATTTTTTGCTGCTAGAAAATGAATCTTTTGGCATTGATGATGCGCGCAGTTTGGAAAAATGGGCGCAGGGCAAACCGTTCACAGGCGAAGTCAAAGTATCTTTTTTGATTTTGGGTTCAATCACTTTTGAAGCTCAGAATGCTTTGCTCAAAGTTTTGGAAGAACCGCCTATAGGCACTTACATTTTCATTAGTCTTCAAAATTTAGGCAATATATTGGGCACTTTTCTTTCGCGAGTCAGAATTTTGGATGTTGCCAAAAACGATAAAATAGAAAACATTGATGCACAGGCATTTCTCCATTCTAAAATCAAAGAAAGATTGGCCTCGGCGCGCTCTCTATCAAAAAAAGAAGACAAAAGCAAAATGAAAGATTTGATTAAAAATTTGGAAGAAGTGGCTTACAAAGAAAAAGCGTCTGCAAATCATATGAAAAATATTTTAAGAGCCAAGGTTTTCGCCTCTGCTCGCGGCTCATCACCCAAAATGATTCTTGAATGGCTCGCGTGTGTGTTATAATCAAACTATGTTTAACTTTTCGGAACTAAAAGAAAAAACCAAAGATGTGGAGGAATGGCTCCACAAAGAGCTTTCCGTTATCCGCACCGGCAGGGCTACTCCTTCCATTTTGGATTTTGTTCAGGTAGAGGCCTACGGCCAAAGGATGGCCATCAAAGAACTGGCCAATATTGTGGTAGAAGACGCAAAAACCGTCAGGGTAGAACCATGGGACCAGAGCGTCGGCAAAGGCATTGAAAAAGCCATCAACAATTCAAACTTGGGGCTATCGGTGGCGCCGTTTGAAAAAGGTTTGCGCATTATTTTTCCTGACCTTACTTCCGAAAGAAGAGAACAGTTTATAAAAGTTGTAAAAAATAAATTGGAAGAAGCCCGTGTTTCTTTGCGGGGCCTGCGCGACAAAACTTGGAAGGCCATAGAAGACAAAGA
>CAYQUJ010000007.1:7250-28448 GCA_964420745.1 uncultured Candidatus Saccharibacteria bacterium
ACAAAGAAAAAGCCGGCGGCATGGGGGAGGATGACAAATTCAGACTGAAAGAAGAGATGCAAAAAATAATAGATGAGACCGGCAAAAAGTTGGAGGAGACGGCGGCTAGGAAAGAAACGGATATAAAAATTTAAATTTTGATGACACTCCTTATTTTTATAATTATTCTGGGGGTGCTTGTGGTTGTCCACGAACTCGGGCATTTTTTGATTGGCAAATGGGCGGGAGTGCATATCGAAGAATTCGGTTTTGGCTATCCGCCGCGAGCCTTAAAAATCGGCAGAAAATGGGGCACTTTGTTTTCCCTAAATTGGATTCCGTTTGGCGGCTTTGTAAAAATTTTCGGCGAGAATTACGAGGAGAATGAGGTACGAGATGCGAGTTACGAAACACGAAAAAAATTCGCGCAAGTGTCAAAAAAATGGCAGGCGGCCATTCTGGCGGCCGGAGTTGCTTTCAATATAATTTTCGCTTGGCTGCTTTTTTCTCTGGGTTTTATGATCGGCTTGCCTACGCCGGTAGAAAATGATTTTGGCGCAGAGGTGAAAAATCCGGCTCTCACTATTGTGGGGCTACTCCCAAATTCTCCGGCCCAAAGCGCTGGCCTTAAAACAGGAGACAAAATAAAAAACATCGCTCTGGCAAATGGAGATAGGCTACAGCAATTAAATCCGGAAAATGTTTCCGATTTTGTGAATAAATCTACTGGTGAAATTTTGTTGGAAATAGATAGGGGAGGGAAAATTTTGGATTTTAAAATTACGCCGGCGGCAGGAATAGAAACAGATAGAAAAATTATGGGGATCAATATGGATATGGTGGGCACACTTTCTCTGCCGATACACAAGGCTTTTTACGAAGGCGGCAAAGCTACTTTCAGGATAACCTATCTGACGATTGGCGGACTTTTTGGTCTGATAAAAGATGCAGTAGTGGGGCGAGCTGATATTTCTCAAGTGACCGGACCGGTTGGCATAGTGGGTTTGGTGGGAGACGCTTCACGCTTGGGTTTCGCTTATCTCATCACTTTTACCGCGCTTATTTCCATAAATTTGGCCATCGTAAATCTTATCCCATTTCCTGCGCTTGACGGCGGCCGACTGCTTTTTGTGGCCATTGAAGGAATAACCAAGCGGCCAATCAACCCCAAATTTGCTCAAATCACCAACACTGTCGGCTTCGCCCTACTTATCGCTCTTATGCTCTTCGTCACATACCGCGACATTTTGAATTTGTTTTAAAATATTAAGAAATCGTTAAAGATAAATTAAACAATTATTAACAAATTTGACGATCGTCTAAAATGTTAATGATCATCTGTTGGTTTGATATGATCTGGCCAGCTTGAATGTTTTTATATATTTGTCCAAACCCATTCCTTTTGTGTGCTCTAAAAATTTTTTTGACAGGGGGCTTGGCCCAACCCACACGCTTTTTTGAATCATAAAATATTGAAACTCTTTCAAGTGCCATCTTAACCAGTTCCGCTCGGCTCTTTTTGATTCAGGAATATCAAACATTAGCAAAAGATTTTTTGGTGCATTAAGAATAAAGGGCGAACTGAACTTTAACGCTAATTTTCTTTTATTTTCAAAATATTTTTTGCCTGCTTCAGTAAGAAACCATTTTCCAGATTTTATTTCTACCAATCCATTTTTCCGCAACCGGTATAATGTGCTAAGGCACGAATCTTTTTTACGCTCGTTTTTATCTTCCCATAATTTTGGCACGCCGAGCAAATTTACCCGCATACCTTTGTAGTAAAGATGGGTATTCCAAAGGCCTTCCAATATTTCCATTATCAAGCTCATACCAAAATTATATACCATTCACGTTTAAATTAACAAATTTGACGACCGTCAAATTTGTTAATAAATTTTTGGACAAAAAACATTTTGTATTGCATTTCTCGTAGATAACATTTAATATAATGGCGGAGGTTGGAGTCGTATGTCCGAAAAAATTAGGGATGGGGCTATGGTAATCATAGTATTTACTGTGATTGCTTTGATTCTTGCATTCGCCCCTAAGTGGGCACAGACCATAATCGGTTATTTATCGATCGTGGTCATACTTATGTGGGGCGCGTTTAGTGTCGGTCGTGAGGTTGGTAGAGGAGAATCCAGCGGCATAGTCTACTTCTTCGACAACAAAAATAAGCATTGAAACAATTCCATAGGGGCAGTCCGTGTGACTAGCCCCTTTCTCTTTGCCCAAAAATGGTTTTTGGGATATTATTGAGGAATGAGACAATCGCAACTTTTTACAAAAACGAGAAGGGAGGCGCCGGCGGATGAGGTGTCAAAAAACGCGGAGCTTTTGATACGAGGCGGTTATATTCAAAAAGAAATGGCCGGCGCTTATGATTATTTGCCGCTTGGCCTTATAGTTTTGCGGAAAATTGAAAATATTATACGCGAAGAAATGAATGCCATCGGTGGGCAGGAAATTTTAATGACCACGCTTCAGGACAAAACAGTTTGGGAAAAATCCGGCAGGTGGGATGACACGGTGGTAGACAATTGGTTCAAAACAAAAATGGTTACCGGCGCCGAAGTGGGTATCGCTAATACGCACGAGGAACCAATCACCGCCATGCTTACTCATTTTGTAAATTCGTACAAAGATCTGCCTCTGTATGTTTACCAGTTTCAAACAAAATTTAGGAATGAACTGCGGGCCAAAAGCGGCATTATGCGAGTGCGAGAATTTTTGATGAAAGATATGTACTCATTTAGCAGAGATGAAAAAGAATTCAAAGAATTTTATGAAAAGTGCGCCGAAGCTTATATCAAAATTTTTGAGAGAGTCGGTTTGGGCCATATTACATTTCGTACCATAGCGGCTGGCGGTTCTTTTACCACCGGGCTTACAGATGAATTTCAAACTATTTCCGAATATGGCGAGGATGTTATCTATGTAGATGAAAAAAAGAAACTGGCTATAAATAAAGAAGTATATACGGACGATAATATTGAAAAATTCGGTTTGGAAAAATCAAAAATGGTTGAAAAGAAATCTATCGAAGTTGGCAATATTTTCTTGGGTTAAAAATCAGAGACAACAACGGCGTTGAACAATCTATTATAATGGGAAGCTACGGCATTGGCCTCGGGAGATTGCTTGGAACTATTGTAGAAACTTTAAGTGACGAAAAAGGCATCGTCTGGCCAGAGAGTGTGGCGCCGTTTAAATATCATATTGTAGAAATCCCTTCGGAAAAAACGGAAGTGAAAGAAATGGCGGAAAAAATTTACAAAAAATTGGGCGAAGAAAATGTTTTATATGACGACAGAGACCTGCGGGCCGGAGAAAAATTTGCTGATGCCGACTTGTTGGGCATGCCATATCAAATAGTGGTGAGCGAGAAAAATATGAGTAGCGGCAAGCTCGAATTGAAAAACAGAAAAACTGGCGAGGTAAAAATGATTAAAGAGGACGAACTCTAAAATTTGTGCTAGATTATCGATATGTGGAAAGAGAAACTGGAACAATGGCAGCGCTTTTTGCGCAATGATATAGGTATTGATTTGGGAACAGCCAATATGCTTCTTTATGTTCGCGGCAAAGGCATCGTGCTCAATGAACCGTCGGTAGTGGCAGTCAACCAAAAAACCGGCCAAGTGGTGGCAGTTGGCAACGAAGCCAAAAATATGCTCGGCCGAACGCCTCCACATATCGTGGCAGTACGGCCCATTGTGGGAGGAGTGATATCTGATTTTGAAGTTACGGAGGAAATGATCCACTATCTTTTGAACAAAGCCCAAGCCATATCCAAAAAAATATTGGGTCCCAGAGTAGTAGTCGGCGTGCCATCTCATATTACCAATGTGGAAACGCGGGCGGTAAGAGATGCCACCAAAAATGCCGGCGCGAGCGAAGTGCATATAGTAGAAGAACCGATGGCGGCGGCGATTGGTATGCACCTGCCTATCAATGAACCGCTTGGCAGCATGGTTATTGATATCGGCGGCGGCACAGCGGATATTGCAGTCATCTCTTTGGGTGGGGTAGTCAGTTCCAAAAATGTGCGCATTGCCGGAGATAAACTGAACAATGACATAACATCTTACATAAGGAGCGAATTCAAAATAGCCATAGGCGAAACTACCGCTGAAAATATAAAAGTTAGCATTTGTTCACTGTTATCTGAAGAATATCCTATGGAAACTAAAGCTCGGGGACGCGATCTTATCACTGGTTTACCGAGAGAGGTGGCGGTCACTGATTCTGATGTCAGAAATGCCGTGTCGCATTCTTTTGAAAGGCTGATCGAAGCTACCAAAGAAGTGTTGGAAGTTACGCCGCCGGAAATACTCTCAGACATCATGCACCGGGGCATTCATTTGGCGGGCGGCGGCGCGCTTATCAAAGGCTTTGCCAAGGTTTTGGAAGAAGAAGTTAAAATGCCAGTCTATATTGCAGATGATCCCCTAACTTGCGTGGTGCGTGGCACTGGCATTATTCTCGAGAAACTTGAGAAGTTTAAGGATATATTGATTGAAGACGAAAATGATATATCAAATAAAACATACTAACCATAAGCAAAATTTTTTTGGCCGCAATGTCAAGGCCTTGGCGGTATTTTTATTGATTATTATAGTGGTTTTTATATTCAGCGCTTCCAACCCTCTAAATTCTTTTGTAACCAATATTTTTTCGCCATTGCTTAAGTTTGGCGGCCATTTTTACGAAATAGTTTTCCAGGTGCCACAAAGCTTCTCTGATAAGAATAAAATTTTGGAAGAAAACAAAACGTTGCTTCAACAAATGGAAAATATGCGTATCAGTCTGATTGACCATGAATTTATAAAATCTGAAAATGACCGCTTGCGTCAGGAACTTGGTTTGAGGCCGGCAGGAAAAATTATAGGAGCTGAAGTGATAGCCAAATATCCTCAAATACCGCTTGACTCGTTGCTCATAGACAGGGGCGCGACCGACTCTTTGAATAATGGAGATCTGGTATTAGTAGGCGAACGAGTTTTAATCGGCAAAGTTGCCAAGGTGTCAAAAAATATGGCCACGGTTGTTCTAAGTTCATTTCCGGACGTGGTCTCATATGTCTATGTTGAAAGAACGAACGAGCCGCTGGAAATTAAAGGCATTGGCGGTGGCAGTATGCAAGCCAGGGTGCCTATTGATTTTGATATTGCGGTTGGGGACAAAATCTTGCTGCAAAGTTCTCGCGCTTATATTACCGCTGTTGTTGGCGCGGTGGAAGAAAACCACCAATCTGGTTTTAAAAATGTTTTGATGTCTCTGCCGACAAATATTGCTAAAACTGGCGTTGTGTTTATAGAGCCCCTTATCAATGAATAAAATGTATCGCGCCTTATATTTTTTGACGATTATATTTATACCGATAATTTTTGGTTGGTGGCTTTTCTTTCCAATGGCTTTATTTTTTGTTTATCTGGCCAAATTGCCGTATGAAGTGATTGTTGCTGGCGCCATACTAGATTCTATTTATTATTTTGGAGATGGCATAACCGAGAGGCATGGATTAGCGATATTTTCGGCATTAATCATTATCGCGGCCTTATTTTTAAGCGACAGGATAAATTGGCGCAAAACCATATAAAAATATGTTTGGAACTTGGAGAAGAATATTAAATAAATGGAAAAAGAAAAATTATAGGGATATAGACCCGGACTTGATTTTTCTTGACTCAAAAAATTTGCCGGAATTTGATCTCAACCAATTTGAAGGCCGGTTGGAAAAGCCGATTTCGGCCAAAGCTTTTTTTTGGTTTGGTGCTGTCTGCATTGCTGTTGTTGCTATTTTTTTGTTCAAAGCTGGATCTTTGCAGATTATAAACGGATCAGAGTACAGGGAAAGAAGCGAAAATAATAAATTGAAACAAATTTTGATAATAGCGCCGCGGGGCATGATATACAGCCGAGACGGGCAGCAGCTTGCTTGGAATCAAAAATCAGATGACAAACTGCCTGGTGAAGAGGAATTTCCTTTGCGCAAATACATAGCCACCGAAGGTTTCGGCAACCTTTTGGGATTTGTCAAATATCCGGCCAAAGACAAATCAGGATTTTATTATGAGGAGGAATTTTTGCCCAAAGACGGAGCGGAGCTTTATCTAAACGAAATACTCTCTGGCCGAAACGGTTTGGAATTTGTTGAAACTTCAGTGGATGGGGAAGTAGTATCTCAAAGTATTGTAGAGCCGTCTCACTATGGCGAAAATGCCACACTTGCGATTGATTCCAGAGTTCAAGAAAAATTTTATAAAACGATTCGCGAACTGGCCGCTTCGGTCGGTTTTCAAGGCGGCGCTGGCATTATCATGGACGTGCATTCCGGAGAGATTCTTTCCATGGCGACTTTTCCGGAATACAATTCTGAAATTATGACTGCTGGCGAAGACGCGGAAAAAATAAAAAGTTATTTTAAAAATCCGAGCAACCCCTTTTTAAATCGGGTTATATCGGGGCTTTACACTCCCGGATCCATTGTCAAACCATTTTTAGCTTTTGCCGCGCTCCAAGAAAAAATTATCACTCCCGAAAAAGAAATAGTGAGCACCGGAAAGTTGGTGGTTCCAAACCCTTACAATCCGGATAGCCCTTCTATATTTAAAGATTGGAAAGCGCATGGAGCGGTGGATATGAGAAGGGCCATAGCAGTTTCTTCAGACGTATATTTTTATGAAATAGGCGGCGGTTTTGGCAATCAAAAAGGTTTGGGTATCGATAGAATAAAAAGTTATTTGGAGGATTTTGGATTTACAAAAAAGACCGGTTTTGATACTGCTCGGGAAGAAACAGGCATCATTCCAAGCCCTGATTGGAAAGCCAAAACTTTTAACGGAGAAGTGTGGCGATTGGGTGACACTTACAACACTGCTATCGGACAGTATGGCACGCAGGTTACCCCCATTCAGGTGGTAGTAGCTACGGCTTCTTTGGCTAATGGTGGATATTTAATATCCCCATCCATTTTGTTTACCTCAACCAGCACAGTGGTATCCGGCGAAAAAATAGAAGGCCAGCCGGAAAATTTTCAAGTGGTAAGAGAAGGTATGCGAGCGAGTGTTTCGGAAGGCGGCACGGCTGCCGGTTTGAATATGGGTGCGGTGGAAATAGCTGGCAAGACCGGCACGGCCGAACTGGGCTCGCGCAAACAATTTGTCAACTCGTGGGTTATCGGATTTTTCCCTTATGAAAATCCAAAGTACGCTTTTGCTACTGTTATGGAAAGAGGCCTGGCTACCAACCTCACCGGCGCCACCTACGTCATGCGCCAACTTTTTGATTGGATGGCCGTAAATACACCGGAGTATTTTGAATAACCTCATCCCACTTGCCTTCGGCAAGTTGCCCTTCCCCTAGGCGCAGGGGAAGGGAGAAATACTAAAATCTATAATTGTTGAAATATGAGATATGTTCCCCCTCTCCTGCATCTAGGAGAGGGGAAAGGGGTGAGGTTTTTTATATAACAGAAAACCCGCCGCGTGCAGATTTTCTGCCCGGGCGGGTGCGTAACTCATTCTTTCTTTTCGTTTGGTAAGGCCACAGCAGTGATGGCCACCAAGATTGCTATCAAAACTATAGCGGCGTTAGTTGCTGCCACGGAGCTTTTTGACAGTTCTTTGACCAAAGACCACACGGCTATTGTTCCACTACCCAACGAAAAGCCGATCAAAATCAGCCTAATAAAAGACATAAAAGTGTTACTCCTTTCCTCCGATCATTAAACCAAACCAACAAAATTTGTCAAGTGGGTTTGAAAATGAGATTGGGATACAATAGTGGAATGAAATCGCTCTTAAAAAATATTTTGGTGACAATAATGAGCAATCAAGTGCGGAGGTTGCGCAGGAGAAATAATTTTAAAATAATCGGTGTAGTTGGCAGTATAGGCAAAACTTCAACCAAACTTGCTATCGCCAAAGTTTTGGAATCAGAAAAAAGAGTGCGGTATCAGGAAGGGAATTACAATGACGTTGTAAGCGTGCCGTTGGTTTTGTTCGGTCGCCAAATGCCGTCGCTCTGGAATATTTTTAAATGGCTGCAAATTATTATTCAAAACGAAATTAAAATTTATTCCGACTACCCCTTTGATTTGGTAGTGGTTGAGCTTGGCACTGATGGCCCCGGCCAGATAAACCAGTTCAGAAAATATTTGCATTTGGATATTGCCGTTATTACCGCTATCGCGCCGGAGCATATGGAATTTTTTAAAAATATAAAAAATGTGGCCGAAGAAGAATGGTCCGTTCGTTATTTCAGTGATTTGGTTTTTGTTAATAGGGATTTGTGTAAAATTTTGCCTGATGATTTTGATCACGTAAAAATTATTTTTTACGGCAAAGAATTTGACGCTGATTACAAATGCGAAATTATTTCTCCCGTGCAATTATATTCAATAAGCATAGCTATTATTCTGGCAAAAAAATTTAAAATTCCTGATGAAAAAATAAAAAAAGCTGTAAGCGAGATAAAAAGTTTTTCCGGCCGCATGCAAAAACTTCACGGCATCAAAAAATCCATCATCATAGATGATACTTACAACGCCAGCCCTGACGCTGTCAAAATGGCTCTTGATGCTTTGTATTCTTTTGAGACGCCACAGAGGATAGCTATTTTGGGTATGATGAACGAATTGGGTGATTTGTCGGCGAAAGAACACGAAAAAATAGGAAAGTATTGCAATTCAAAATTACTGAATCTGGTGGTGACAGTGGGCAAAGACGCAAACAAATTTTTGGCGCCTATGGCCAAAGAAAAAGGTTGTGAAGTTTACGAAGCCAAAAATTCAATTGATGCCGGTTTATTTGTTAAAGGTAAAATAAAAGAGGGAGCCGTCATTTTGGCCAAGGGCTCCCAAAACGGCGTCTTCACCGAAGAAGCTTTGAAACCTCTTCTCGCTTCCAAATCCGACTTTTCCAAACTCGTCCGCCAAGACCAATACTGGATGAAAAAGAAACAGTTAAGTTGACTTTTGGCGGAAAAAGCATACAATACCCGCTTTACTATTTTAAATTTAAAATATGGAAGAAAAAGAATATCTGACCAAAGAGAAGCACAAGACTCTCTCGGACGAACTTGATCATTTGAAGAAAACCAAGCGTCGGGAAGTGGCTGAACAGTTGGAATACGCCAAGTCTTTGGGCGACCTTTCTGAAAATGCCGAATACCACGAAGCCAGGGAAATGCAGGGAATAATTGAAGACAGAATTCAAAAATTGGAATCCATTCTCAAAAACTCCGTCATAATTTCCGGCCACAAAACCGAAGCGGTGGCGGTAGGTTCTGTTTTGACCGTAGTCAAAAATGGCGATAAAAGCGAAAAAATTTACACCATAGTTGGCGGTGAGGAATCGGATATTGCTTCCGGTAAAATATCGGTCCATTCGCCATTTGGCGAAGCGGCCATGAAAAAAAAGAAAGGGGAAACTTTCACTTATAACGCTCCCTCTGGCCCTATCACTTACAAAATAATTGATATACAATAGAAGCATGGCTTCTTTAGAGGAAATTCGCAGTGGCAGACTTGCCAAAATAAAAAAACTGAAAGAGGCGGGCATAAACCCTTATCCGGCCAAAGTGCCTAGGGATTTTCCTGTAGCCCAATTTAAAAATGATTTTGCGGATTTGGAAAAATCAGGCCGCGCCGTGTCGCTCGCTGGACGTATCATGGCTATTCGCGGGCAGGGAGCTATTTTATTTGTTGTGCTTTTTGACGGTACAGAAAAAGTGCAGGCTATTTTCAAAAAAGATGATATGTCTGAAGCGGTCTTTGATTTATTTGTGGAGACCTCTGATATTGGAGACTTTATTTCTGTTACCGGTAAAGCGGCTAAAAGCAAAACGGGCGAAAAAAGTATTTTTGTGGAGAGATGGACTATGGCATCAAAATCACTATTGCCTCTGCCGGAAAAGTGGGCCGGACTGCAAGACATAGAGGAGAGGTATCGAAAAAGATATTTGGATTTTTTGATGAATCCGGAATTGCGTGAGCTCCTGGTCAAAAAATCAAAATTTTGGGATGTAACCCGTACTTTTTTTAAGGAGAGGGGATTTTTAGAAATTGAAACACCGACTCTGGAATTGACTACTGGCGGCGCAGAAGCTAGGCCGTTTCAAACTCACCACCATGATTTTGATGTGGATTTGTATTTGCGTATTTCAGTCGGGGAACTTTGGCAAAAAAGAATGATGGCTGCCGGTTTCCCCAAAACTTTTGAGATTGGCCGGGTTTATCGCAACGAGGGCACTAGCCCGGAGCATCTGCAAGAATTTACCAACATGGAATTTTACTGGAGTTATGCTGACTACCATGACGGCATGAATCTGGTCAAAGAATTGTACAAAACCATCGCTGAAAAAGTTTTTGGCCGGACAAAATTTGAGCACAATGGGCATACTTTTGACCTCACGGATGAGTGGCAAGAAATTGATTATGCCGAAGAGATAAAAAAGCAGACTGGCGTAGATATTGAGAAAGCCACAGAGAAGGAAATAAAAAATAAACTCGATGAACTAAAAGTTTCTTACCAAGGAGAAAATAAAGAACGCCTTTTGGATACTCTCTGGAAACATTGCCGCAAAAATATTTCCGGTCCGGCCTTTTTGATCAACCATCCGGCTCTGGTTGCTCCTCTGGCCAAAATGTCCGAGAGCGGTAAGACGACCCAAATGTTCCAGCCGATTTTGGCTGGCAGCGAAGTTGGCCGCGGCTATTCCGAATTGAATGATCCGATTGATCAAAAAGAAAGATTTGAAGTTCAGGGCAGATTGATGGAAGCGGGTGACGAAGAGGCAATGATGCCTGATTTGGAATTTGTTGAAATGCTTGAACACGGCATGCCGCCGACTTGCGGCTTTGGCTTCGGCGAACGTCTTTTTGCAATCCTCGCCGACAAACCTCTGCGCGAACTACAAGCGTTCCCTTTGATGAGGCCAAGGGAATAAAAAAACCGCCGCGTCAGATGCGGCGGTTTTTTTACAGTGTTTTTACATGCCGGTAGTGAAGGAGAACTGACTGGAAGTTTGGATGTTTGAAGCGCCATCCTTTGATTCCACTAACACATAATATGTAGTGCTGGTGGAGAGATTGTTTATCAGAAGGAGACGAGCCAAGCTTAAAGCGTTTGATTCGACTGAGTTGGTGGAAGAGGCAGTTTTACTGAGCGGAGTGGTAGTGCCATAGTACACTTTTGCAGTGGCGGGCTCGTTGGTTTGCCAGCCGATGTTAGCTGTTGAAGTGCCAACTACAGCTATGATTGAGTGGATCACGGGAGGAGTAGTGTCCGAGACAATCACGATAGGTTTGGTGGTAAAAGAAAACTCGGATGAAGTGGCGCTATTGCCGGAAGAATCTTTGGAACGCACAACTGCATAATAGGTGGTGCTGGCAGATAAGCCGTTTATTGCAACCTGGTGATTTTTGGTTTGACCGGCGAGGACCACGTGAGGCACTGAAGAACTAGCTATGTCCACAGGAGAAACAATACTCCAAAAAACGCCACTGTCTGATTTTCCATTCGTATTCCAAGAAATTGTAGCGCCAGTTATGCCCACACTCGTCTTTATGTTGCTTATAACAGGAGCGGAATTATCCAGAGTGGAGGTGGCCGTGTTCCTATACCCTCTAAATTTTTTGGCAATGCCGAAAGGCAAGAAGCAATCCATGTCTATTTCCGGCCTCTCATTCTTTTTGAGCCAACCGAAAGCGAAGAGATGTCCGTAAGCATTCCAGCACTTTTTGTCCGACCCGTTTTCCCTATCTTCATCATCTTCTGTGTCTTCTTTCTCAACCTTTTCCATCTTTTCTATTTTTTGTTTTTTTTCGCTATTGCCGTTCTTGCCATTGTTCTTGGCATAAGCAAACAGAGGCGAGGTTGCAAGCAATACAGTCAGCAAAACTGCCCCTGAATTTATAAATAAATTATTTTTCATAATCGTAAATTATTTGATAATACGCGGCAGACTCTCTTGCCTTAGCCGCTATTTGTGATGACGGACAAGCGCAGCCCCTCTTTCATGGACATAAATTTGTTTGTATTGTATTGTAAGAAAGAAAACAGGTGTTAGATCGTCAATATCTATGGAAATGCTTGATAAAAAAAGGGAGTTTATGGAGATATACGAAAAGGAGGCCGATGCCATATTTAGATATGCAATTTTACGTGTTGCCAATCGAGATGATGTTTTGGATATTGTCCAAGATACATTTGCTAAATTTTGGCAAGCGCTAAATGCAGGAACGTCGATAAATTACCCACGATCATTTATATTCACCATTGTCCGAAACAAGATCATTGACTGGTATCGTAAGAAGAAACCTGAGTCGTTGGATGCCATGATGGAGATAGAAGACGGTATCGCTTTTGAGCTGCCGGACGAATATGCCGACAAGGAAGCAGAGTTCTCGGCAGAAGTCTCCATTATCCTAAAGGCGTTAAACAAACTTCCACCTCAATATCGCGAAGCAGTCTACTTGCGTTTTGTGGAAGGTTTGTCACCCGCTGAAATTGCCAAAGTGCTTGGTGCAACCCCCAATACTATATCCATCCGCATAAACAGGGGTATGGGTGAGTTGAGAAATAATCTCGGAATAGATATAAAATAAACCAACCAAAATGAAAGAAATAGAATTCAAAAAAGGAATAGAGGAACTAAGAAGCATAAAACTTAATAACGCGGAAAAGCAAAGTATTTTGGCATCTGTTTTGAATACACCGGTAATATCGCCATACGTTCCGAATAAAAGTTTGTGGCTGGCTTTTGTCAGACAGAAACATTTGGCGCAGGTTTGGGCGGCCCTGCTTGTTCTGGTTGTTGTGGGTGGAGCCGTTGTTTACGGGGCTGAAAATTCTTTACCCGGAGATAAACTCTATTCTCTGAAAGTCAGTTTTAGTGAACCTGCTCGCGATTTTATAAATATCTCGGATGAAGATAAAGCAAAGTGGGAGAGTGTGAAAGCGGTTAGACGCTTGGATGAAGCGGCCGACTTGGTGGTTGAGGGCAATCTAAATGAAAAAAATCGCAACGACCTGGAAAATCGTTTTAATAAGCATACCAGCGCTTTTGACGCTTCTGTTTCAAACTTGGCCTCTTCAACTCCTGAGGCTCATCTGCTTAATGTCGAATTTGAAGCCAACATCTCTGCTCGCGCCAAAGTGCTTGAAAGTCTAGACAAAAAGGGGGATACAAAAAATACGGAAACTAAAAAAGACAAATCAGATGAAGAAGAGGATAAGGAAGATGAGATAAACAAGAAGAGAGAAGAAGGCCGGAGAGAACTAAAAAAGCTAGAAGACGCAATATCCGATAAATTAAAAGAAAGGAAGGACTTTGATAAAAAGTCAATAAATAGGGACTAAATAGTCTCCAATATTTAGCCAAACTGGGTTATCCACTTATCCACAGGTGGAAGTGGTAGACTAGTATAATCAAGTGGTATAAGATGGAATCAAGTGGGAAGAAGTGGATAAGTGTTTTTGGGAGTAAATTAAATAAAAATGCTCATAGGAGAATACACACACACCATAGATGACAAGAATAGAATTTCTTTGCCATCGAAATTCCGATCTCTTATGGGCAAGAAAATAGTGATTACTCCCGGGTTGGATCAGTGTTTGTTTGCATTCACTGTGAAGGAGTGGGAAAGGATAGCGGAAAAACTTTCAGAAAATTCTTCGATGCTGTCCTCCGATATGCGCAGCTTCACTCGGTACATGTTTGGTGGAGCAAGCGAGATAGAAGTAGACAATATCGGGCGAGTTTTGGTTCCGGATTTCTTGCGGGAGCGCGCCAATCTCAAAACCAAAGTGGTTTTGATCGGGGTGCAGAACCGAGTGGAAATATGGAACGAAAAATCGTGGACCGATTATAAGAAGCAGGTGGAAAAACAAGCCGAGGGTCTCTCTGAAAAGTTATCAGGCCTTGGCATAATGTGATTCTTATCATGGCCCACGAAAGTGTTCTTTTAAAAGAAGCCATAGACGGATTGGATCTCCAAGCTGGAGACATTTATCTGGATGCCACTTTGGGCTCTGGCGGTCATATGGAGGAAGTTTGGCGGAGAATGAAGGATGACGTCATACTTGCTGGCATTGATGCAGATGAAATGTCTGTCACCATAGCCAGAGAGAAGTTGGACTTGTCCAAAGCCGAAACCAAACTGGCAGTGCTAAATTTCAGGAATATTGATAAAGCACCTGAAATTCTGGGCATAAAAAATCCAACCAAAATTTTGTTTGACCTTGGTTGGAGCTCTGACCAGTTTTTTGGAAGCGGCCCCGACGATTCTGTCGGGGCAGGCAGAGGTTTTAGTTTCTTGCGCGACGAGCCGCTCCTCATGACCTTTAACAGCAAGACTACCGAAGAAGATACTACAGCTTACGACGTGGTCAACAGTTGGAGCGAAGCAAGCCTGTCGGATGTTATATACGGATATGGTGAAGAGAAATACGGGAGAAGAATCGCCAAAGCCATCATAGAGAGGCGGCAAGAAAAACCGATCAAGACTTCTGGAGAATTGGCAGAGATCGTAAAAAGAGCAGTGCCGATATTTTATCGCTTCGGCAGAATCCATCCAGCCACCAAGACTTTCCAGGCTATCCGGATTGCAGTCAACGACGAATTGAAAGCTCTCGAAGAAGGTTTGGTTAAAGGGTTTGAGATTTTGCAAAATGGCGGCAGAATGGCAGTTATTTCCTTCCACAGTTTGGAAGACCGGATAGTCAAGAATTTTTTTAGGTTCAAAAAAGAAGATGGAAACGGGGAACTTATAAATAAAAAACCGATTGCGCCAAGCGAAGAAGAAATCAAAAGAAACCCGAGAAGCAGAAGCGCCAAACTTAGAATCCTTCGAAAAAGCTCGGGATAAATCATTCAAAAACAACAATGACCACTTTAATAAAAGAAAAAGGAACAGCATTTATATTTCATAAAATCGGCGCTTACGTGCTCGTTACTCTTATATTTGGGAGCGTTATTTCTTATGCTTATTTTGCCAACGCCGCTGTCCGCACTCTGACCGTTTTGGAAAAATCAAAACAGCAGATGCAATCTTTAAGCGTTGACGTTAGTGAAATGGAAGCTAAGCGCCTGCTTGTTGATAACGGTGTCAGTAATGCTTTGGCTCAACACTTGGGCTTTGTTGAAGTCAAAAATCAAATTTTTATAGTCAATAAATCACAGAAGGCCGCTTTGTCCTTTAAAACTGATTAAAATGCGAGTAAACTATGTGGGATGAATGGCAGGATTCGCTTCATATCTATCATTATAATTATCACAGCTCTCACGATGCTGGCTCGGCTTTACTTTGTGCAAATTGTGCACGGAGAATATTTTGTGTCTGTGGCTGAAAGGCAATATATAGACCAAAATACGGTTTCTTATAATAGAGGTGAAATATATTTCCAGAGCAAAACTGGTGAAAACGTGCCAGCGGCTATTTCCAGAACCGGTTTTACTATTTCTATAAATCCTAGTATTGTGAAAGACACCGAGAGTATTTACGAAGATTTGAACAAAATATTGCCGTTGGATAAAAATGAATTTTTGGCTAAGGCCTCAAAAAAAGATGACCAAAATGAAGAAGTGGCCAAGCATGTAAACAACGAAACTGCCGACAAGGTAAGAGCTCTAAATCTTTATGGAGTAAATATTGCTACCGATAAATGGCGATTTTATCCGGGAGGAAATTTGGCTGCGCAAAGTTTGGGCTTCGTGGCTTTTCTGGAAGACACTTTGGCCGGCCGTTATGGGCTAGAGAGATATTATGAGGATACCTTGAAACGAGACCCTAAAAAAGCTTATAACAATTTTTTTGCTGAGTTTTTTTCAAATGTCAAACAGACTTTGAGCGATACTCCGCAAGAAGAAGGCAGTATCATCACTTCCATTGAGCCCTCCACCCAGCTCTTTTTGGAAAATGAATTAAAAAGTGTGAGAGATACGTGGGGCAGCGATGGGGCTGGAGGTATTATTATTGACCCTGTAAGCGGAGAAATTGTCGCTTTAGCGTGGAACCCTTCTTTTGATCCAAATAATTTCCAAGAAAGCAGCGCCAGTTTTTTTGGTAATCCTATTGTTGAGGGAGTTTACGAGATGGGTTCTATTATCAAACCGCTGACCATGGCAGCTGGCATTGATGCCGGCACAGTCTCGGCCGAAAGCACTTATTACGACGCCGGCTTTTTATTTTTGAACAACAAACGCATTTCCAATTATGATAATAAAGGCCGAGGCACAGTAAATATGCAAGAAGTGTTAAACCAATCTTTGAATACCGGAGCTGCACACGTTGCTCTAAAAATGGGCAACCAAAAATTTTCCGAATACATGAAAAATTTCGGCATTGGCACCGAAACTGGCATTGATTTGCCAAACGAGGCGAGCGGCCTCATCAAAAACTTGGACAGCACAAGAGAAATAGAAATGGCCACGGCCGCTTATGGCCAGGGTATTGCCATGACTCCGATTGGGACCGTGAGGGCCCTGTCGGCTCTCTCTAACGGTGGCGTGCTAGTTACGCCACATTTGGTAAAAAAAATAGAATATGAAAGCGGCCTTATAAAAAGAATTTCATTTGCGCCTGGCAAACAAGTGATCAAAAAAGAAACATCGGATGAAATAACCAGAATGTTGGTTCATGTGGTTGATACATCTTTGCGCAATGGTACTGCCAAAATCCCTGGTTATTCGGTGGCTGCTAAAACCGGCACCGCCCAAATGACCGAGGAGGGCAAACCGGGCTACGCGGATGGCAAATACCTACACTCTTTCTTCGGTTATTTTCCTGCTTACCAGCCGAAATTTTTGGTCTTCCTCTTTCATCTTTACCCAAAAAATGTGCGATATGCTTCCGAGACTCTGACCGATCCGTTCCTCAATATCACCAAATTTTTAATCAACTATTATCAAATCCCGCCTGATAGGCCGGAGGATACCACAGACCTTACCCCCTAACCCCTCTCCTTGAGAAGGAGAGGGGAGAAAAAACCAGTGTAATAAAATAGCGCCGAGAGTTCTCATCCTCCCGGCGCCTCTGCTGGCCGACATTTCTGCTACCTCAGTGATCTCGAGGTGGCGTTGTCTCTTCTCGCACTGTCCCTGCACAAACAGAGACAGAGAAACGCGAGAAAACCGATTGCCACTACTCCGACTGTTATCAACATAGCTTTTCCTCCTACCTTAAGGATATCACATCTCAACCAATCTGTCAATCATGAACTGTGGATGAAGTTTTTTGGTCTAAGAGTATGCTGATTAAGAAGGTTCTTTGAAAGGGGTTAAATGTCTCGAAGAAAAAAACGCCGGGTAACACATCATCGCAAACCGGTCAGCCAAGGCGGCGCGGATATCGAAGAGAATTTTTTTCATCCATTTGGGTTTCAACACAGGGCCTGGCACACTCTCGTTGCTAATTGCTCTGCTGATGACATTCTACAACTGCTGGAGAAGTATTATCGGTTGTTTGGCAAGGACGGGAAGTCAGAATATCAACTGTTCCTTGACCAGGAGCTGATCCAGGCAACCAAAGGTCTCACCAAGAAACAGCGGGCCTGGAATTTGTTGTTTGCGGGCGCCACTCTGGAACAGATCATAAAAAAGGTCAACCGTACCTGGCTTGACCCTGATTACGCACTTGTCATTGCAGATGGCACGGTTCTGACAGAGACCGAAGACCGCCAAATGCAATTGGTCGGGTAAAAGGAGAGGCATGCAATATGGCCTCTCCGTTTTTTGTACGTGCACTGCGAAGACAATGATTGTTGGGGTGATTTGACAAAGCTATATAATTAATGGTAATTTGGGTTTGGAGGAAACATGCCCCAACCAAATCTTCTTTGCTTTGAAAAGCTAAGAGTTGGTCAAACATTTTGGCCAGCGTGCTCCTGCATGAAGGGTGCCTTTATATTTTCAAAAGTTTCGGAAAGTGAAGGCAAAGTCACTGCTGTTATCAAAGGAAAGGCCAGCCCGGAATACGTTGGGAGCGTCGAAGTATTTGCTCCCTCTGAAGAAGTTCTGATCCCTATGGATGATGTTGTGAGTTACGCTAGTCAGTAACCCAACTCTGTCTCTCATCGTCACGAGGCCCCGCGCTTGCAATTGCGGGGCTTTTTTATTACAAATCGTGGTCACAAGTTACTAAGTAAAATTTTCAGCTACGCTAAAAATTGTACTAAGTACTTGCCGACCCCAGCTCGCGGATTTTCTTTGTGGCGCAAAGAAAATCATCGCTGCGCTTTCATGCTCGCAAAAAGAAGTGCAGCAGTGCACTTCTTTTGTCTCGCATGACCTCACAGAGAATCGAACTCTGATTCTTGCCTTGAGAAGGCAATGTCCTAACCGTTAGACGATGAGGCCAAGTGGAAAATATAACACAAAAACGATTATTTTCCCAATAAAAAAAGGGCGGCCTTTCGGCGCCCTAACGAGAATCTGCCTTCGGCCAGAGGATATTTCTCAGCTCGTAAGCTAATTCCGGAGTTATATTTCCACCAGAAACCAGGTTGGTGAAAATATTTATCGCTAAATCACCGTCCATTGCCTTGCAAGCTGCCATGACTGCTTCGCGTCTCGCGGCGATACCTTTGTCGCTGTCCAGCGGAGTCATCTCTACGAGTTCCAAATAGATTTGGGAGACTTCCGTCCACGCTTCTCTGGCCGGCTCCTCCGTCAATTTCCCCCCATCGTCAAGGCTTTTGGCGTTTGAGATTGCCGACGCAAGCCGTTTTTCCGTTTCGATCAGTTTGTTCATAGGCCTCCTTTCAAAATCCAGCCCGTTTACATTATACACACTTGCTATTTTATTTCAAAAAATGCGTTGTATAATTTAACTGTAAATAAATGGTCGAATTGAAATTTATTTTTAATTAAAAATGAAAAAGGCCGTCCCTCAATGGACGTTGGGACGGCACGATTTCGCAAAATCGCATGCAAAAAGTAGCACACTGGCTTTTGGTGATCGGAGGTCTCAACTGGCTTCTGGTCGGCATTTTGAAGGAGGACTTGTTTGCTCTCTTGGGTATGGACATGGCAGGATGGTTGCCGCGTTTGGTTTACATCCTTGTCGGTCTCTCTGCTCTTGTCTCTCTAAAACCGAAGTCTTCGGCTCCCATGGCCCCTCAGATGTAATTTTGAATGTTGAAATAAAGTAATGAACAACGGCGCCTTCTTTGGCGCTGTTGTTTTGCTATAATTAAGCGGTATGGAATATAAATTCCCATTGCCCGCGACACCTTTTAAAAATCCCGAAGAAGAGATCTCCCATTTGCGCAGTTTGATTGCCGAAAAAGAGAAAGCTCTGGAAGATATTGGTGTCAAAAAAGAAGAATTGGCGGGGGCTCGCGAAACTTTGGCGCAATACAAAACTGTAGCAGTCAATCAAACTTTGCATCCTATATTTGCAATACCAGAAGCGGAATTGAATAAAATTGTTCTCAAAATTTCTCCGGAAGAACACGATAAGCAAATCAACGAGCTGGTAAAATTGGCCAAAGAAAAAGGCATCAAAAACGCGCTTTCGGTGGTGGAAAAACTGGCCAATTTCCATATTACAGATGATTTTCACCGTTTTATTTCCGAATATTTAAAAGAGGGCTTCACTATCCCGGGCATGAATGAAAGGGAAAAAATTTGGAAGGGCCTCAATATGGCCTTGTATGAAATTTTGATACCTGAAGAATCCGAAAAAGATAGCGTCAAAGTGAGCTTGGAAGAAGTTATATCCGGCATGGAACAATTTTATTCCAGCATGCTCTCTATATCCGACGGCAAGTCTTCAGATGATTGGATATCATTGGAAATCGCAAACGCCAACTTTTCTCAGGAAATTGTTTTTTATGCGGCGGTGCCACTCCTTCGGAAAAATCTTTTTGAAAAATCCATCCTCTCGGTTTTTCATAACGCCAAAATTACCGAAAAGCCCGATGATTATAATATTTTTAACGAAACCGGATACACCGCCGGCTCTTATGCCGCCTTTACCAAAAATCCAATTTATCCGCTCAAAACTTATGAAAGTTTTGTGCATGATCCACTCAACACCATTCTCTCCAGTTTTTCCAAAGTAAACCGCGACGGCGAAGGGGCCGCTATCCAACTTATTTGGTCGCCGGTCGGAGACAGGTATGTCAAAAAATACAAAGAAGCGCTCAGTAAAATCCAAAAAGGCGCGCCGCTCAAAGAAGCCATTGACATTCCCGACAGCATTGGCGGAGAGTTTGTTCACACTTTCAAAGATTTATTCTCATCTTCCAAATCCAAAGATGACAAAGGAGAAAAAAAGCCGGAACCTATCGATCAAGGAGCGGTAGAAGAAATAAATAAGAAAATTCTGGCGCCTATTGTGAGGTGCAACTTGCGCTTGCTTGCGTCTTCTAGCACCAAAGAAGAAGCCGAAGAGATATTGAGCAGTCTCAAATCAAGCTTCAATCAATTTGACAACACCCTCGGCAACGCCTTGGAATGGGAAAAAGCGGAAAAAAGCGATTTGCGCGGCTTGGTTAGAAATTTTAGTTTCCGTATTTTTGATGACAGCGCGGCAATGCCTATGAATTTGAGAGAGGTGACTTCTATCATGCATTTTCATACCAAAGCTCTTTCGGCGTCTGAAGGCCTGCGCCAATCTAGGTCGGCGACAGCTCCAGCGCCGCTTGATATTGGCAGGGAAGGTATTTTGCTCGGCATAAATAAGCACAGAAATATAGATACTGAAATAAGAATAGCAGAAAATGATCGCTTGAGGCACTTCTACTGCATTGGCCAAACTGGTACCGGCAAAACAACTTTGCTGAAAAAAATGATTATCCAGGATATGCAAATGGGCCACGGCGTCTGTATGATTGATCCGCACGGCTCTGACCTCCAAGATATTTTGGCCAATGTGCCAAAAGAGCGGCACGAAGACGTTATTTATTTTGATCCAGCTTACACCGCTCGGCCCTCGGCTCTCAATATGCTTGAGTATGACGAAAATTTTCCGGAGCAAAAAACTTTTGTGGTTAATGAACTCTTTAGCATTTTCCAAAAACTTTATGGTGCTATACCCGAATCGATGGGTCCCGCTTTTGAACAATATTTCCGAAACTCCGCTCTTCTTGTTATGGATGATCCGTCCTCGGGCAACACATTGGTTGACATGTCGCGAGTGCTTTCCAATAAAACTTACAGAGATTTAAAAATATCAAAATGCAAAAATCCGCTGGTTAAACAATT
>CAYQUJ010000008.1:0-1397 GCA_964420745.1 uncultured Candidatus Saccharibacteria bacterium
GAAATAGTCAACAAAAATTGTTGGTTTAATGTTAGGAATAGTTTTATAATTAGATGGATTTTATAAATCTAATTTATTTTTATGCCCCCACAATTTCAAAATCAATCCAATAATTTTGCATTTTGATTTTTTAACTTTCAATTAACAATTATGCTTCAGCTGACAGATGAAAAAATAAAATGGATGGAGGGGAAGGCGCAAGAGATAAGATGCTCGGTTATTGAAATGCTTGTGGAAGCGGGAAGCGGGCACAGCGCTGGGGCATTGGGGATGGCCGATATTTTTACGGCCCTTTATTTTTTTATTTTGAAGCATGACCCGACCAACCCTTTTTGGGAAGAGAGAGACCGACTAATACTTTCAAATGGCCACATTTGCCCGGTTTATTATGCTACTTTGGCGCACTCAGGATATTTTCCGATTGCGGAATTGAAAACTTTGAGAAAGTTTGGCAGCCACCTGCAGGGTCATCCTCACCGCGAATATTTGCCGTTTCTTGAGACATCATCAGGTCCGTTGGGGCTTGGCCTTTCCCAAACAGTGGGTATGTGTTTGGCTGACAGAATGGACTATGGCAAATATTCTCCCAAACAATTTTACTGTCTTTTGAGCGACGCTGAACTGCAAGAAGGTAATGTTTGGGAAGCGGCTATGCTCGCGAGCAAAGAAAGATTGCAAAATTTAACAGCCATCATAGACCGCAACAACATCCAGATAGACGGCTATACCGAAGATGTGATGCCCCTAGAGCCCCTGGAGGCCAAGTGGCGAGCCTTTGGTTGGCATACTCAGATAATAGACGGGCACGATTTCAAGCGGATCGTGGGAGCGGTCGGGGAGGCCCAGGCGGTTGCCGACAAGCCCTCTGTTATTATTGCGAATACCATTCCTGGCAAAGGAGTTTCTTTCATGGAACGCCGATACGAATGGCACGGCAAAGCGCCAAATAAGGAGGAAGGGGAGAAAGCGCTGGAAGAATTAAGAAAAAATCATGCTTAATCACAATCTAAAACTCAATATAGAACTATTTAATGAAGATGTTGAAAAAATCTCGACTAGAGTTGGGTTTGGCGAAGGGCTTGTTATTGCTGCAGACCAAAATAAAAACGTGGTCGGACTTTGCGCTGATTTGACCGAGTCAACTTATATGCATTTGTTCGCCAGAAAATATCCGGAAAGGTTTATCCAAGTGGGAGTAGCTGAGCAAAATTTGGTGACGGTAGCAAGCGGCATGGCCAAAATGGGCAAAATTCCTTTCGCCGCTTCTTATGCTATGTTTAGTCCCGGCCGCAATTGGGAACAAATACGCACTACCATCGCTTATAATGATGTGCCGGTCAAAATTGTTGGTAGCCACGCTGGGGTCTCTGTTGGAGCCGACGGCGGTACTCCCCAGG
>CAYQUJ010000008.1:1407-14793 GCA_964420745.1 uncultured Candidatus Saccharibacteria bacterium
ATGAGAGTTTTACCAAACATGATTGTGCTTTCGCCTTGCGACGCGATTGAAGCCAAGAAGGCGACTATAGCAGCCGCCGCAATCAACAAGCCAGTCTACATCCGCTTGGCGCGCGACAAAACGCCGGTTATGACCACTGCAGAAACCCCTTTTGAAATCGGCCGAGCCCAAGTTTTTTACGCTCCACCTATGACTCCGCAAGCAGGCATTGTGGCAACTGGAGCGCTCTTGCACAAAGCTCTGGTTGCCGCCCAAAATTTTGCCGCACGCGGCATTGCCATAAAAGTTTTAAATATTTCCAGTGTAAGACCGCTGGATTTTGAAGCCATTAAAAGTTTAGCCAAAGAAGCGGGAGCTATCGTCAGTGTTGAAGAACACCAAGTAGTCGGCGGTCTGGGCTCGGCCGTAGCTGAAGTTTTGGCTCAAAATTGCCCGGTGCCTATGGAACTTATAGGCGCGCATGACAAGTTTGGTCAATCCGGCACTCCTGCCGAACTCATTGAACATTATGGCATGGGCGTCTCTCATATTGAGGCGGCAGTTGAAAGAGTGATAAAAAGGAAGTAAGGTTATATCGGAAGGAGAAACAGTGGTTACGACAATTGAAGCTGGAATCTACAAACACTTTAAGGGCAAATTGTATTTTGTCCAATGTTGCGCTCGAGTTAGAGAAGAGCTCACCAACATCATGAAGGAATCAGTGATCTATCACCTTCTGTATCCTGACCCTATTGGGTGGTACGGCGTTTCCCCAAAAGTGTTTCTAGAAAATATTGAGCGAGATAACTACTCGGGACCGCGATTTAAAAAAGTAATGAATCGCAGTGTTGCAGATATTCTGCCAGGATGTATTTGGATCGACCCACGTTTGGAGATCGGTAAAACAGGGCAAGAAACTCATCTTGCCATCGTAGAGATAGTCTCTGATGATTCATATATTGCTCGTGTCCTCATGAGAAACCATGAAAATCAGATAGTCTGCAGAACGATTACCGATCTTATTCTTCGCTGCATTTTTGCAAACCACGGTCGTTGATTTCTGAAAAGAAATATGAAGGTGGTAAGGGCTCTACACGAAGAGCCCTTAATTTTTGTAGATAGAAAATATAAATGAAAACCCCACGAACTCCAGGTGGGATTTTCGAAGGGTTTGCTGTTCCTATTCCGTTTTCGGTTTGCGTGGAATGAACTTGAAATCAGTTGCGATTTCGTCAATCAGGTTTTCCTTGAGAGCTTGCTCTGCCCCCAGATACAAATTGTAAACTTCGCCAAGACGGAAAAGTTTTTGAATAGCCTCAATGGATTGTCCTGTGCGTCTAGCGTACATGGTCTCGCGTTTTTTCTTATTCTCCAGCATTCTGCTTTGGAGAGCTTCTGCGTCCTCAGGCCCGTATGAGTCAGTATCCGATATCAATTTAAAGCCGTGGCGAGTGAAATGGCAGAGAAGTCGCGCATTTGGCAACATCTGTCTCTTTCTGCACATTTGGAGTATGTCTACCGCCATAGAACAAGCATCTCCAATGACCAGACCATCAACCGGAGAATTCAGACCGTTGATGACATCCATTAGAAAGTAGCTTGAACGAACATCGCCACCATTGCTATCGATAAGCAGAGTTATGGGCTCAATTTTGTCGAAATCCAATTGTAAGAGCATCATGCTAATTTCTTTGGTTTTCTTTTCAAAGATTTCGCCTGATACAATAATGCGCCTATGGGCATTGAGATAACCCATGAGCTGCGAAACGTTGATATCGAAGAAAATCTTATCAGAGAACTCCTGGTGCGGACTTTTTGTGTCTCCCATTTGGTAAAACCTCCAAGCAAAAGGTAACATTCGGATGGTTTCAAGTCAATAGTCGGATGGGGTGGATAAAAAATAATCCCCAATCGTATTTGCAGCTATGTTTTTATTTTGTTATCTTTAGGGAGAACGCGGAGAAAGGAGAGGTTTTGCCTGTGGGGATTCTTCGTGAGTGTGGTAGGGTTCCGTAAAACCGCGTTCATAAGGGGCTTTCGTGCATTTGCACGCAAGCCCCATCTATTTTTTTTACATAATTTTTTGAGGACGATAGTCTTGCGGAGCTTGGGAGAGATATTTCAAAATTTCTTCTTGAGTAAGCAGGCCTTTTTGGGCGCCAACTTGTTGGACCACCGACATAGAGTTGACCGGCGCCCAAAGGAAGGCATCAAAGAGTGATTTGCCCAGTGCGATTGCCGAAGTGAAAGTGGCCGAAAAGGCGTCTCCGGCGCCAGTACGATCATAAGGCGGTTTGGCGTCCGGAAAAGGCCTCATGAAAAACGCTTCGTAGCCGTCATAAGCGTAAGCGCCTTTTGGACCGTCGGTAATCACCACCACGTTTGGCCCGAGGTCATGCATTTCTTTCAACAAATTTTTAACATCTTGCTCATCTTGTTTATTTAAAATATTTTTGGCTTCTTCCACATTGCAGAAAAAAATATCGGAGCGCGCGTACAAATCTTTTAGATTTTCCACTCCCATCTTCATTTGGAAAGTGCCGGGTTGAAAGGCGAATTTGATTTCTTGGTTTTGGCGCAAGTATTCGGCAATCTGTTTGTGATATTCGGCGGAACTTTCGCCGATAGATGAAAGGTAAATCCATTTTGGACTGCCGATATCGGGCAGTTTGTAATCATATTCGTGATGCTTGACCAAAATGGTGCGGTCGTCTTCAAACCACAAAACATAGTGGTAATTGGTTTCTTTGTCTTTTTCTACCGAAACAAAATCGGTGGCCACCCCGTTTTGGTGGAGAGTGGCTACGCATTCATGGCCGTTGTGATCGTCTCCGACGTTGGTGACCAGGGCTGAATTTAAACCAAGTCTTTTGGCGCAGACAGCTGCGTTCGCTGCATTGCCAACCGCACGTACTTCTTCCACAAATTCATAAGGAACTTTGTCTCCAAACCTCAAAGAGAGTTCGCATTTTTTGCCGCTTGCGTCGCAAACAGTTTTGGCGTCACGAAGCCTGATGAAAGCATCGGTGGTAATATCACCTATAGCTACAAAATCAAAATCTTTTTGCGAGAAAAAACTCATGTTGTTTTTAATTATACACCATAAAAATTTTATAAAAATAAAAATATGATAATATGTGGATATGAAAACCCTGCGCGAATATATAAAAGAAGCGGAAGAAAAAAAAGTGGCCATCGGACATTTTAATGTGTCGGATAGCGTCGGTTTTTGGGCCACCGTAAACGCAAGCCAAAAATTAAATTTGCCTGTTATAATCGGCGTTTCCGAAGGGGAAAGAGATTTCATTGGAATAAAGCAAATAAAAGCTCTGGTAGACACAATAAAAAAAGATGGCTTGCCCATATTTCTAAATGCCGACCACACTTATTCGGTAGACAGGGTGAAAGAAGTGGTAGATGCCGGATTTGACGCATGTATAATAGACGGCGCCGAAAAGTCATTTGAAGAAAATTTGAAAATGACCAAGAACTCGGTTGAATACAAAAATTCTAAAAATCCGGAAATTTTAATAGAAGGCGAACTTGGTTTTATAGGCAAGTCCTCAAAATTACTTGATGAACTGCCGGAAGGAGCAGCTGCGTCTCTCGCATCCATGACCAAACCGGAAGAAGCAGGAGAATTTGTTAAAGAAACCGGCATAGATTTATTTGCTCCGGCTGTTGGCAACATTCATGGTATGGTGAGAGGTGGTAATCCAAAATTGGATATAGAGAGAATAAAAGCCATTCGCGAAGCGGCCGGAGTGCCTTTGGTGCTCCATGGCGGCTCAGGCATTACGGACGATGAGTTCAAAGCGGCCATCGCAGCCGGCATTTCCATTATTCACATAAATACCGAATTGCGCCTCGCTTACAAACAAGGTTTGCAAAAATCTTTGATGGAAGACCCTGACGAAATCGCTCCATACAAATATCTCAAGCCCGCCCTCCAGGCCATGCAAGCAGTGGTAGAAAAAAGAATGGCGCTGTTTGCAAATTTATAACCTCATCCCGCTTGCCTTAATAACCTCACCCCAGTCCCTTTGGGACTTGCCCCTCCCCTAGGAGCAGGGGAGGGGCTAGGGGCAAAAAAGAAAAGAACTAATTATTCTAAATACAAAAAACTTATTTAAACTTTTACCCTCTCCTGCCTCTAGGAGAGGGTCGTCCAACGAAGTTGGGCGGGGTGAGGTTAAAAATATGAAATGGACACATAACATCCAAAATCTGCGAGACCGAAGAAGAGGATTAAGACAAAACCAAACAAAGGCAGAAGAAATTCTTTGGTTTGAGCTAAGAAACAACAAGTTGGGAGCAAAATTCAAAAGACAACACAGCATCGGTGGTTATATTACTGATTTTTATTGTCAAAAATACAAACTGATTATCGAACTTGATGGGGAAATTCATGATACAAAAGAAGCTCGGAAATATGATGCGGTTAGAGATAAATATTTTAATGAACTTGGATATATAATCTCGAGATTTAAAAATTCTGAAGTTGAAAATGATACGGAAAGTGTTTTGAAAAGAATAAAGCAAAATTACTTTTAATTTTAGCCATTTTTCTCTATTTTGCCGTTGATAACTTGACATTTGTGTTGTACGGGTGTATAATCCTCAGAGGAGTATTGAAAACTAAAAGAAAAGGAGAACAGAAGAACGTGACCGGAACAAAAAAGTGGGAGGAGTTTGATCGTTTCTATCGTGGTATCTACGGTGGGTGCGGCAGAGGCCAGATGGGTCCCATGCTGGGTGGTGACCAGAAAACGGTCGACAAGATCCTGGAGTTGCTGAAAGCGAACGGACTCGATCCAGAAGCTGTCGCAGCGGAAATGAGGACATTAGTCGGTGACGATTTTGCCTTCGTTGAAGGGTTCAGGCATCAAGTTGGCGACGATCGCTGGGCAAATTGGAAGAAAGTGCGTTACGAACAGCTCCTGTTTCCGTGCTACAAGTTGTGGCCTAACCAGCCATAAGGAGATCGGGAGAAAGGTGGGTGATGCTCACCAGTTACCAAGAGACGAGTCATTTAGCCGCATGTGGAAACAGGCGGCTTTCTTTTTAATTTTTACCCTCCCCTGCATCTAGGGGAGGGTCGGGCAGCGAAGCTGGACGGGGTGAGGTTAATTTGTTATGATGCTTTCTGTCATGACAATCGATTTAAAGGCGGAAAAAAGAGAAAAAATAGGCAAGTTGAAAACCTTGAGAGACGAGGGATTAATGCCGGCTGTTTATTATGGCCACAAAAAAGAAGCCACCCCGATCCAAATCAAAAAAAGCGATTTTCTAAAAGCTTGGAGAGAGGCCGGCGAGTCTACTGTTATCAAATTGCACACTGCCAATGGCGACATGGAAGCGCTGATCCACGATGTGGACATTGACCCTTTGACTGATGAGCCGCGCCATGCTGATTTTTACGTATTTGAAAAAGGCCACAAAGTTGAAATTGCGGTGCCGCTTGAATTTATCGGCATCTCTTTGGCTGTCAAAGATTTGGGCGGCGTGCTCATGAAAATTTTGCGGGAAATAAAAGTTGAGGCCGAGCCTTCAAATTTGCCGCATCAGATTGAGGTGGACATTTCACCAATTATCGAGTTGGAAGGCCAGATTTTAGCCAAAGATATCGTGTTGCCAAAAGGAGTCGTTCTCATGGAAAACCCTGAAGAAGTGGTAGTAACGGTGGCCACGCCAAAAGAAGAAAAAGAAGAAGTGGCGCCAGCTCCCGACCTTACTCAAATAGAAGTTGAAAAGAAAGGCAAGAAAGAAGCCGACTCCGCCGAAGGCTCCGTCGAGCCAAAGGAGGAAACTCCAAAAAAGTAATAAATTTGCTATAATAGATCTGTATGAAATTTTTTAAATACAGTTTTGTTTTTACTGTTTTTCTATTATCTATTATCTATTATCTACCCGCTACTCCCGCTAGAGCCGAACTGACCGAAGCTCAAATTCAGGAGCAAGAAGCCAAATGGCGGAATGAGCTTGAAGCTACCGAAAAGGAGATTGCCCAATGGGAATCAATACTGTCACAAACCAAAAGTGGCACAGCTTCGCTTCAAAACGATGCGGCTATTTTGCAAGCCAAAATAAACGAAGCCAAAGCCTTCATAAAACAAAGACAAATCCAGATACAACAATTGAGTAGCCAAATCGACCTTAAAACAAAAACTATATCCGAGTTGGAGGCCAAAATGAACCGTGGCAAAGAATCGTTAGCGGCCATTTTGCGCTCTACCAACGAATTGGATTCTTATTCCTTGGCGGAAGTGATACTTTCCAACAAAAATTTATCCCAATTTTTTGAAGACATTGATTCTTACGATTCCATCAAAAAATCGCTGGAAGCTCAGTTCAACGAAATCAGAGATTTGCAAGACAAAACGGACAGCGAGCGAAAAACTCTAGATCAAAAGAGAATTGCTGAGGCCGACAAAAAAGCTGAAATAGAAGCGCAAAAGAGAAAAGTGGAAATGGATGAAGCCGAAAAACAACGCTTGATCAATATTAATAAAACCCAGGAAAAAACTTACTCCCAAGTGATATCGGAAAAAGAAAAGAAGGCTGCTCAAATCAGAGCTGCCCTGTTTGCTCTCAGAGATACCGAGGGTATTGCTTTTGGTGATGCTTTGAAATACGCCACTGCCGCTTCCAAAAAAACCGGCGTTCGCCCAGCTTTGATACTGGCTATTTTGACTCAAGAATCGGACTTGGGCAAAAATCAAGGTTCATGTTTGGTAAATAATATTGATACCGGAGACGGCGCCGGCAAAAATACAGGCACATTTTTTGAACAAGTGATGAAAGCTCCGCGCGACACGGTGCCATTCAAAGATATCACAGAGCGGCTCGGCAAAGATTGGAAGATGACTCCAGTTTCCTGCCCACCTGGCACCGCGTGGAGCAAAAGTAGAGGATATGGCGGTGGGATGGGCCCTTCACAATTCATTCCTTCCACTTGGGAATTATTTAAAGATCGTCTGGGGAGCGCTTTGGGTTTGAACGCAAACAATGTTAACCCGTGGAATCCGGAACACTCCATTTTGGCCACTGCCGTTTATATGGCGGACCTAGGCGCTGCAAATGGAGGTTATACAGCCGAACGCAACGCTTCTTGCCGATATTATTCCGGCCGCGCTTGTGACAACAAATCTCCCAAAAACTCATTTTATGGCGATCAAGTGCTAGCCAAAGCAGGAAATATACAACTCACTATGATTGATCCATTGGAAGGATTTTAAAAACCCCACCCAAAAAAATTCAAAAATGTTACGTTTGGTAAAAATGTAACAAAATAAAAAGGTTCATCTAAAATTCATGATAAAATATGGCTTAAAATAAAGCTATTTTGACTTATCCACAAGTTTTCATCAAATCTTCATTGACAAATTTTGTGCGTTTGTTATCTTTTACATTGGGCGTGGTACGTTTGATGTAAAGGAGGACTTCTCATCTGACTCGTCGTCTCCTTTCGTCGCTGTGGGTCATTCACGTGGCCAAGCGATAGCCACTGGGTATCGAACCCGGTGGCACAACGTTCGTTCGAGAAAGAGGGACTTTAATGTTCCTCGAGACCATCGGCAGGTTCAATCGCCAGAGGTAGCCATAAATCCTTTGAAGACACGGGAGCACGCAGTTTGTGCGTAATAGTGTCCTAGGCGAACCACCAACGTCTCTCGAAAGGAATTCAAGGCCAAACCCATCGGGGTGCGGCCTTTTCCATTGCAAAAAAATCAAACATTTGTTATATTGAAAACATGAAAACTGAAATACACCCGACATATTATAGTGATGCCAAAGTGAGCTGCTCTTGCGGCAGTAAATTTACTGTTGGCTCAACCCAAAAAGAAATAAAGGTAGAAATTTGCAGTGATTGCCACCCATTCTTTACCGGCAATGAAAAGGTCATTGACGCCGCCGGCCGAGTAGAAAGATTTAAAGCCAGAAGCGCCGCCGCCAAAACTCCAAAGACCAAATCAAAAAAGTAAATTTTTTCTTTTTCCCCTCTCTTGTTGTAAGAGAGGGGTTAGGGGTGAGTTATCTTACAGAAATAAATAACCCCCTTAATCCCCCTTACTACAAGGGGGAAATAGGAACACAACTATATGCTTGATCTCTCTAAATACAAACAAAATCCCAAGACTCAATATTTGGCTGAAAATCTGGAACGGCTTTTGAAAGAAGAAGCGGATATTTTGGTGTTGCAAAAAGAAGAAGGCATGGGTGAGTTGGCCGATGCGGATTTAAAAAATATTGAATTGCAAAAAGATATTTTAATTAATCAGATGGAGGAAATATTGAAAGAAGAAGAAAAAGAAGAAGAATTTCCCAATGAAATTGTTTTGGAGGTCAGAGCTGGAGTGGGGGGCGAAGAGGCAGCCCTTTTTGCCGAAGAGTTGGCCAATATGTACCGCAAATATGCCGATTCTCGCGGCTGGTTTGTTTCTATTGTGGACGAATCAGAATCGCCGCTTGGCGGCTATAAGGAAGCTTCTTTTGAAATCCGGGGCCAGAATGTTTACAAAGAATTGCGGCACGAAACCGGCATACACCGCATCCAAAGAGTGCCCAAGACCGAAAAGATGGGCCGAGTGCATACTTCCACGGCATCGGTGGCCATTTTACCTATTCGTAAAAAAACTAAATTTGAAATAAACCCGGCTGATTTGGAAGTTGAGTTTTCCCGCTCCGGCGGCAAAGGCGGCCAAAATGTGAACAAAGTGGAAACGGCCGTACGACTAACTCATAAACCAACCGGGCTTGTAGTGCGTTCCACTTCCGAAAGAAGCCAGAGCGCCAACAAAGAAATAGCCCTGATGATTCTTTCGGCCAAATTGGAGGAAAAGCAAAGAGAAGAGGAAGACAGCAAGTACGCTGCTGACCGCAAAGAACAAGTGGGTACCGCTTTTCGATCGGAGAAAATAAGAACTTACAACATATTGCAAGACCGCATTACCGACCACCGCCTAAACCAAAACTGGCACGGCATTGAAAATATTATGAAAGGGGATATGGACAAAATCATTGAAGCCACTACCGCTTCTCTTTGATTTCTTTTTGGATTAAATTCAAGAATTTTTGGAGAGGTATAGAACCAACTTTTTCTGTGCGGCTTTCTACGGTCACTTCTTTTGATTCAACTTCTTTATCGCCTATTACCAAAAGATAGGGGACTTTTATCATTTTGGCATCGCGAATTTTCTTGCCCAAAGTTTCGTTTGAATCATCCATTTCAACTCTAATACCGGCTTCCATAAGCTCGTCAAAAATAGACTTGGCATATTCATTATGTTTTTCACTTATGGGTAAAATTTTGACCTGCACCGGCGAGAGCCAAGTCGGAAAAGCGCCGGCATAGTGTTCTATAAGGAAAGCCATGATGCGTTCTATAGCGCCAATAGAAGACCTGTGGATAACTACCGCTTCTTTTTCTTTGTTGTCTTCGCCAATATAATTTAATTTAAATCTTTTTGGCATGACAAAGTCATATTGAACGGTGAAAGCAGTATTTTCCTGGCCTCTTTTGTCTTTCATTTGAATATCAATTTTGGGGCCGTAAAATGCCGCTTCGTTTTCCACTTCATAAAATTTGACATCTTGGTTTTCCAAGACATCACGCAAGACTCCTTCGGCTTCGTCCCAGGCCTTGTCGTCTTTAAAATATTTTGATTCGTCTTTTCTGTCACCAAGGGAGAGGCGGTACCAAAAATCATCATCTTTTTTAAGGCCAAAAGTGCCGGCCACAAATTGAATGAGGTCAAGCACTTTTATAATTTCATCCTTGGCCTGGTTTTTGTCAGCGCAAATGATATGCGAATCCGCCAAGCAAAAAGATCTGACTCGTACTAGGCCGATTAAATTTCCGGAATTTTCGTATCTGTATAATTTGGCCAACTCTGCAATGCGCATTGGCAAATCGCGATAGCTTCTGGGTTTGGAAAGATAAAGTTCAAAGTGGTGTGGACAGGTCATAGGGCGGAGCATAAATTTCTCATCGTCTATTTGGATAGGCGCGTACATACTTTCCTTATAATACGGATAGTGGCCGGATTTTTCGTATAATTCCAGTTTAGCAATGTCCGGAGTAATGACATGTTTATAGCCGCGTTTTATTTCCTCATCGGTAATAAATCTTTCCAACTCTCTCCTGATCGCCGCGCCTTTTTCGGTATAAAGTGGCAAACCTTTGCCCACTACATCAGAAAAAGTAAAAAGATCTAATTCCTTTCCAATTTCCCTATGGTCATTTTTATCCAGTTCGCTCATATAATAAATATTACAACTTCTTGGCTTTTTCGGCAATCAAAGATTTTTCGCCGTTGCGGAGGGAGACGCGGGCTTTGACGACTATGCATTGGTCGGGGACAAAAATGCTTGAAAATTCTTGAAGAGTGCGGGGGAAGACTACCAATTCAATTTCGTCTGTCAAATCCACAAATTTTATAAAAAACATTTTGTCTCCGTTTTTAGTAAGAATGTCGCGCATGTTTTCAATAAGGCCGCCCACTACCACGATTTCATTTTCTTTTGATTTTTCTTTGATGCTTTTTATGGTAGTTTTTTGATTGGCCAGTTTTTCCTTAAACTGTTCGAGCGGATGACCAGAGACATACATTCCCAAAAGTTCTTTTTCCCAAGCCAAACTTTCTGCCGGAGTAGCCGGCTCTGACGGAGTAAGGTGGATTGGAGAAAAGCCGCCCGCAGTTGATAGTGGAGCAAAAAGGGAATCTTGGTCTTTGTTGCCGACTGCTTCTTTGCTGTATTCAAGCAAGGTATCCATATTGGCAATCAAAATACCTCTTTCGCCAAAGTTATCAAAAGCGCCGGATTTGATCAGAGCTTCCAGCGATTTTTTGTTCAGATTCCTGTCTTGAATGCGGGTCAAAAAATCTTCCAGCGATTTGTACTTTCCGTTTTGTTTTCTTTCTTCGGTAATGATGTGCGAAATGCCTTCGCCAAAATTTTTTATTGTAGTAAGCCCAAATCTTATGGTTTCCTGTTTTGGATTTTGGGTTTTATCATTTTGATTTTCAGATTTTACCAGTGTGAAGTCCGAGAAGCTCTCGTTAATATCCGGTGGTAAAATCCGTATACCCATTCTTTTGCACTCATTGATGGATGTTGCTACTTTTTCCGTTTCGCCAGATTCGGCCGAAAGCACCGCTCTCATATATTCTCCGGGAAAATTGGCTTTGAGATATGCAGTTTGATAAGCCACCCGGCCGTAAGAAACTGAATGAGCCTTGTTGAAGCCGTAAGCGGCAAACGGTTCTATCCAGCCCCAAATTTGCCTGGCTTTCTTTTCGCTCCATTTGGAATGCTCCACGCACCCTTGAATAAATTTTTCTTTTTGTTTGGCCATCTCCTCTGGAATTTTTTTGCCGACTGCTTTGCGGAATTTATCCACCTCGCCCCAGCTGTAGCCGGCCAGATTGTGGGCCATGATCAAAAGGTCGTCTTGATAAACCAAAATGCCGTAAGTTTTTTTGAGAATCGGTTCTAGCGCCGGATCAAGATAAGTTATTTTTGACGGATCGTGCTTGCGTTCAATATAGTTCGGAATAAATTGCATCGGCCCCGGACGGTAAAGGGCCACCATAGCGTTGATATCGTGTATCGAAGTGGGTTTAAGTTCCACCAAAAATCTGGTCATGCCATCGCCATTCAACTGAAAAAGGTCTTCGGTTTCGCCGCGAGCCAGCATCTCAAAAGTTTTTTTGTCGTCAATTGGCATTTTGTCCAAATCCACTTCCACATCTTTAGTTTTTTTGAGCAGAGCGATGGTGGCAGCAATGATGGAAAGGTTTTTGAGACCCAAGAAATCAAACTTGAGCAAGCCGGCGCCGTTTTCATCCACACTATACATATCGTATTGAGTAATGATCTTGCCCTCGCCCTTCGGATCGTATTGCAGGGGAGTGAAGTCTGTTAAAGTGGTGGGGCTAATTACCACGCCAGCTGCATGCACGCCAATGTGCCTGGCGCAGCCTTCTATCTTTTTGGCCATGTCAATTATTTTTTTTGAATCAGCATCTTTTTTGTAAAGTTCCAAAAGTTCCGGCACTTCAGCCAGCGCCCGGTCAATAGTCATCGGAAATCCCTGGGCGCCCATGGGAATGAGTTTGGCTATCCTGTCTCCCACAGTGTAAGCGAAGCCGAGCGCTCGCGCCGTGTCGCGTACGCTACCCCTTGCCATCATGGTGCCAAAGGTTCCGATCTGAGCTACTTTATCTTCACCGTATTTACTCTTCACATAAGCCACCATCTCATCGCGCCGATCGTCGGCAAAGTCCATATCAATATCAGGCGCGGATGGACGGTCAGGGTTTAGAAATCTTTCAAAAGGTATCTCATATTCCAGCGGATTGATGTTGGTAATGTGGGATAAATAAGTGACCAAAGAGCCAGAAACCGAACCTCTGATGTTGGTCAAAATGCCGTGCTCATGCGCATAATTCAAAAGGTCGGCTACTACCAAAAAGTAAGGCGAGTATCCTTTGGTTTTTATAACATCAAGTTCGTATTCCAATCTTTTTATTACTTCTTCGTTTTTAGGCAGCTCTCTGGTTTTGAGCCCTTCGTAAGCGAGGTCGCGCAATTCGTCATCATAGCTTTTGCCAGATTCTATTTTGATATCCGGGAAAGCCCAATGCCCTAGCTCCAGTTCCAAATTGCAGAGAGCGGTAATTTTGTGATTATTAAAAATAGCCTCCGGCATATCTTGAAATCGCTCTCTGACTTCCGCATCGGAGAGAAAAGAAAAATCTTCGTCTTCATTATCCCAAGCGCCTCCTTCGCTGCCACCCGATACCGGAGCGCCCTGGCTCACCGCCATCAAGGTATTTTTGGCTTCTTTATCTTCCGGAGCTATGTAATAAACATCGTGGGCGGCTACGATAGGTACGTTTTTTTCTTTGGCAAACTCGGCCAAAACAGTCATGTGCTCGTTGTGACCATTGAGCTCCGGGTGTTTGGTAATTTCAATATAAAAATTATCAGAAAAAATCTTCTTATATTTTTCTACAAGTTCATTAGCAAGCTCAAAATTTTTATTTCTTAAAGCAGTGGAAATATCTCCGCTCCAAGAAGAAGAAATGCAAATAAGTCCCTCGGAATACTTTTCCAAAATTTCAAAATCAATGCGCGGCTTGTAATAAAATCCTTCCAAATAAGAAGCGGTTACCAATTTCAAAAGATTTTTGTATCCTTTTTCGTTTTTGCAAAGCAGAATCAATCTGAAGCGGTCTTTATCAATTCCGGCCTGCTTGTCATGTCTCGTTCTCCCTGCCAAGTAAGCATCAACCCCTATTATTGGCTTAATGTTTGCCTTTTTGCATTCTTTATAAAATTCAATCGTTCCATACATATTGCCGTTATCAGTCAAAGCCAACGCTTCCATTTCCTCCTTTT
>CAYQUJ010000008.1:14806-17792 GCA_964420745.1 uncultured Candidatus Saccharibacteria bacterium
GCCGCTTCAATAAGCTCCGGAATCTTGGGCAAGGCCTGCAGCAAGCTATAGTGGCTGTGGGTGTGAAGATGGGTGAATTTCATATAGAGCAGTATAATACAAAGTATGAAATTTGTGGTAGGCATAGATGAAGTGGGTAGGGGGCCGTTAGCGGGGCCGATTACTTTGGCGGTATTCCTGGCTCCACAAAATTTGCGAAACAAACTTATAAAAATACTGGGGAGTCAGATAAAGGACTCAAAACAATTTTCTCCAGCAAAAAGATATACGATATATCGTAAGATTTTGAGATTGAAAAAATTAAATAAAATATCTTTCTCCGTTTCTCATGTTTCAAATAAAATAATAGATAAAAAGGGAATTAGCTATGCGACCAGATTGGGGATCAAAAAATGTTTGAATAAATTACACCACACAAGCTCCAACAACAAGGGTCATCCTTGTTGTTTTATCAGATTGGATGGGTCGTTGAAAGCTCCGCTAGAATATACAAATCAAAAAACAATTATTGGCGGAGATAGTAAAGATGTTTTTATTGCCTGCGCTTCCATAGTGGCCAAAGTGCGCAGAGACAGACTAATGATTCGTTTCGGCCAAAAATATCCAAACTATGCTTTTGAAATCCACAAGGGCTACGGGACGAAATTGCATTATAAATGCATCAAAAAATACGGGCTCTCCGAAATCCACCGCAAATCATTTTTGAAGAATCTGTAAATTTGCCTTATTTTTAAAAATATATTAGTATAGAGCCATGGTAGTTCGAATGAGACATACAAGAAGCCAAAGGGGCAATACTAGAAGCCACCATGCACTCACGGCGGCGGTTTTGTCGCTTTGCAAAGAATGCGGCAGCCCTAAGGGCGCGCATGTGGTTTGTTCGGTCTGCGGCAAGTACAAAGGAAGACAGGTTATAGATGTCCATTCCAAAATTACCAAGAAAGAGAAGAAAGCCAAAGAGAAGGCTAAGCAGGCGGGAAAGTAAATTAACTTAATTATTCTAATTGTTCTAATTAACCTAAATTGGGATTTAGAAATTGGTAATTGTTTAGAGTAATTAGTATAATTAGGTCAATTAGATATTTTGACACCCATGGCTAATAGGCACCTTGCAAGATCCACAGTCCTCCAAACTCTCTACGAGTGGGATTTTGGCGGACGCAAAATAGACCCGGAAGAAACATTGCGCCGGGACGCCGCCGAATTTGCGCCCGGAGCCGAGAGCAATAATTTTATGAAGAGCCTTTTGAACGGAGTCATCTCCAAGCAAAATGATCTTGATAACATTATCGCCAAAGCTGCTCCCGAGTGGCCGATTGAAAAGATTAGCATAATGGATAGAAACATTTTGCGCCTTGGCCTTTATGAATTGCTTTTTGCCGACCGTGAACAAGTGCCGCCCAAAGTGGCCATCAACGAAGCCATTGAACTGGCCAAAAAATTTGGCGGCGACACATCCGGTAAGTTTGTAAACGGCGTTTTGGGCGCGGTTTATAAAGAGATGGGCGAACCAGGCAAAGACGACCAAAGCGCCGCCAAAAAGCCAGCCACGCTGGAAACTCTGGTTGGAGCAGTAGTCTTTGCCCGCGAAAAAGGCGAGGTTTATGTGGCTCTGGTCCATGATGTCTTCGGTCATTGGACTTTGACCAAGGGCCGGCTGAAAGAAGGTGAGAATGAAAATGACGGCATTGCGCGCGAGGCCAAAGAAGAGTTGGGCATAGCAATTAAAGTCAAAGAAAAGTTGGGCGAGAATGCTTACGAAACTTTTCACCCAGAAAGGGGCAAATTGAAAAAACATATCACCTATTTTTTGGCTGAAGCGCCGTTTGAAGAATTGACCATGGAAAACAAAAAAGAAAAAGGCGGCCTGGATGACGTGCGTTGGTTCAAATTGGCAGAAATACTTGATTTAAATTTTTATGATGACATTTTGCCTATAGTGACAAAAGCCATAAACTTACTAGTAAAAAGTTAAAAAGAAAGAGATGAAAGAAAAAGAATTTGACGGATTTGAAAAACTGATTGGCATGGAATTTAAAGATAAGGACTTGTTGAAGCAAGCGTTTACCCATCGTTCTTTTTTGAATGAACACAAATCTCTTAAGGGCAAGCACAATGAGCGGCTGGAATTTTTGGGCGACGCGGTTTTAGAACTTGTTATCACTCATTATTTGTATGACGAATATCCGGACAAAAACGAAGGCGACTTGACTTCTATCAGGAGTGCCTTAGTTAACGCCCAAACTTGCGCCGAGGTGGCAAAAAAGTTGGATGTCAATGATTACCTCTTGCTCTCTCGTGGCGAGGCCAAGGATGTCGGCCGCGCCCGCCAATATATTTTGGCCAATGCCTTGGAAGCGATTATAGGAGCTATTTATATTGATTTAGGATATGAAAAAGCGCGAGATTTTATATTAAAAAATATTGCGCCAATGACAGAGCAGATTGTTAAAGAACAACTTTGGGCGGACGCCAAGAGTAAATTCCAAGAAAAGGCCCAGGATGTGGAAGGGATTACACCGTCATACAAAACTATAAAAGAAGTTGGCCCAGACCATGACAAAAAATTTACTGTGGGTGTGTTTTTGGGTGACACTCTGGTTTCCGAGGGCTCAGGCGACTCCAAACAGGACGCCGAGCAGTCGGCGGCTCGCCATGCGCTGAAGGAAAAAGGGTGGGGTTGATAATTTTTGATTGTATGCTATTTTCTATATTGGAGGATATTTCAAATGACTCGAGAAGAGATGATTGCAAAGCTTTTATGGAATAGTGGCGGGAATGGTTTCGGTATTTGCTCAGTTGCAAATGCATTCATGTGGACAATGGATCGACCCGGCCCCAACAATCAGGACTATCCGTCCATTGTGGCAGTAACCGGCTCACCAAAAGATTACACGGACGAGGAATTGGAGAAACTCGTCGCGTTTGCCGAACAGGCGACTTCTCGTTATGACAGGATGTTCTCCTATCGAAGAGGGGCAAATCT
>CAYQUJ010000008.1:17802-23386 GCA_964420745.1 uncultured Candidatus Saccharibacteria bacterium
TATCATTTTCGAAAAGTTCGCTGGTCAGTGGTTAAGAAAGAGATTGTCGTGGGAGATGGGTCCCATGTTCTCGCCCACCCTCGATGAAGCTATCGCAATCATGGCCCGATAGCTGGCATGTAATCCTGCCATTTCTTATCTGCCCCCGAATCTGATAGTTCGGGGGTGGTTTTTATAAATAAAAATAAATTAATATGTTAAAATATTTCCATGCTTAAGACGTTGGAACTAACGGGGTTCAAAAGTTTTGCTAAAAAGACCGAGCTGAGTTTTAAATCATCCATCACGGCCATCGTGGGGCCAAACGGCAGCGGCAAATCAAATGTGGCTGAGGCCTTTAGATTTTGCTTGGGAGAACAATCTATCAAATCAATGCGCGGCAAGCGCGGCGAGGATTTGATTTGGAATGGTTCCACTGAAGTCGGTCGCGCCAACAGAGCCGGAGTGAAGCTCGTACTGGATAACACCAACAATGTATTTTCCGCTTTTAACGGTTCAGGTGGAGATTTTGAGGAAGTAAGCATAGAAAGAGTGGTCAATCGCGACGGCGGCAATGAATATTATTTGAACGACAGCCAGGTGCGGCTGAAAGATATTTTTGAAATTTTAGCCAAGGCCCATATCGGCGCTTCCGGCCACCATATCATTTCCCAAGGCGAGGCTGATAGGATTTTGTCAGCTAGCATTAAGGAAAGGAAGGAAATGATAGAAGATGCTTTGGGGCTTAAAATTTATCAATATAAGAGGGAAGAAAGCGAGAGAAAACTTTTAAAAACGGAAGAAAATATAAAACAGGTAGAATCTTTACGGAGAGAAATCGCCCCTCATATAAAATTCCTCAAAAAGCAGGTGGAAAAAGTGGAGCGGGCTGAAGAACTGCGCCAAAAACTGACGAAATTTTATAGAGAATATTTGAAGCGTGAACAAATTTATTTGGAAAGCGAAAATAGCAAGATAGAAGTGGAAAAAAAGCCTTTGGCTGAAAAATTGCGCGAGTTGGAAAAAGAAATGGATAAAGCCAAAAAAATTTTGGAAAACTCCAATCAAAAAGATGGGAAGAGCGAAGAACTGTTGAAAATTGATAATGATATAAAAACAGAAAGAGGTAACAAAGATAAACTCTTCCGAGAAATAGGCAAAATAGAAGGTGAAATAAACGCTAATCAAAGAAGTATAGAAAAAATAAGAGCCGAGATTAGGTCAGAAGAAAATAAAATGGTGCCTCTCAAAGAAATAGAGGAATTGGAAAAAGAAATATCCGCTTATTCAGAAATAATCCAAATAATACAAAAAATAAGAGAGTTTATAGGCAGACACAAAGCAAATTTTGAAGACAAGAATTTGGAAAGGTTGGAGAAGTTCGTAATAGATTTGGAAAGAGATAAGATAAAAGTTGAGGAAAACATATTGGAAATAGATAAAAAACTCCTAGAGCTTGATTTTAAATACAACGAAATCAAAAATTCCATTGAAAAAGAAAAAGACACCGAGCGGGATGCCGAGAAAAATATTTTTAGAGTATCCAGTGAAATGAGCGAGACCAGGAGTAAACTTGATTTGATAAACGAAAAATTGCATAGACTTACAATAGAAGAAAATGATTGGAAAAGGGAAATTCAGGAGGGCGGAGTGCTTTTGGGCACAGCTATTTTGGGGTTTGAGAATGATGTTTTGGATGATACTACCTCACCCCCAACCCCTCTCCTTGCAAAGGAGAGGGGAGAAGAAAGAGAGAAACAGCTTGAAAGAAGAAAAGAGCTCGAAAAGATGAAAATAAGATTAGAGGAGCTTGGAGGAGCGGGCGGGGCGGAGGCGACTAAAGAATACAAAGAAACGGTAGAAAGAGACGAGTTTTTGCAAAAAGAATTGACGGATTTGAAAAATTCAGCCGAGTCTTTGGAGATATTAATAAAGGAACTTTTGGAAAAGTTGGATGTGGAATTTAAGCAGGGTATAGAAAAAATAAACAAAAAATTTCAGGAATTTTTTGGGATTATGTTTGGAGGAGGCACAGCAGAACTAAAGATTGAAAAATTGAAAATTAAAAGATTGAAAGATTCGTTGGATTTGAATAATGATAGTGAAAGTATTCGGACGGATATAAACGGTTTATTAGATAATACAGGGAATGACGAAGAAGAGAAAGTTGAAGAAGGCATTGATATAAATGTGTCATTACCAAGAAAAAGAACCAAAGGTTTGGAAATGCTTTCGGGTGGCGAGCGGGCTCTCACTTCCATCGCCCTGCTTTTTGCTGTATCCCAAGTCAATCCGCCACCATTTATTATTTTGGACGAGACCGACGCCGCGCTGGATGAAGCCAATTCAAAAAAATATGGCGACATGATCGAATCCCTCGCCGCAGTTTCCCAACTTATTTTGATCACCCATAACCGCGAGACAATGTCCCGCGCCGGCGTCATCTACGGCGTCACCATGGGCCGCGACGGCATCTCCCGCTTACTCTCTATCGCCTTCGATGAAGCCATTGCGGTGGCGAAGTAAAATTTACACTAATTTAAAATCCAAGGTTTTGCGGTCGAGGTCGGCGGAAGCGAGGCGGACACGGATAGAATCGCCGAGGGAAAATTTCTTCTTAGAATTTTGTCCAACGATCGCATAATTTTTTTGATCAAGTTTGTAAAAGTCGTCGCCGAGATCTTTAATACGAACCAACCCTTCGACCTTCGTCTCAGGGTCTTCGACATACATACCCCATTCGGTCACACCGGAAATCACAACGTTAAATTCTTGCCCAACTTTATTTTGCATAAATTCTACTTGTTTGTATTTGATGCTGTCGCGTTCGGCCTCTTGGATAGTAATTTCTTTTTCGCTGGCATCAGCCGCGATTTTTTCAAACTTTGAAAATTCGCCCTTTGGGATCGGTTCATTTCTCAGATATCTCTCCAAAATCCGATGAACCATCAAGTCCGGATAACGGCGAATGGGGGAAGTGAAGTGAGTGTAATATTCAAAAGCCAAACCGAAATGGCCGATGTTTTTGGTTGAGTATTCGGCCTTGGCCATACTGCGGATAGCGGCGGTTTTGATAAGCGATTCGCTGGCGTGGCCTTCTATTTGTTGCAACAAAATATTTATATCTTTAGCAGAAACTTCGCCGTTTTTGATCGGTAAATCATGTCCCAAAGCCCTCACAAAAATTGCCAGTTCTTCAATGCGTTCCATTTTTGGCAGATTGTGAACACGGAATATGGACGCTCCGCCTCTTTTGCCCACTTTGTCGCTTATAAATTTCGCCACCTCGCGATTGGCTAAGAGCATCCATTCCTCAATCATTTTCATGGTATCTAGCCGCGGCTTTTTATAAATGCGGAGCGGCTTACCCGCATCATCCAACTCAAATCTGACTTCATCTGTCTCAAATTCAATCGCTCCGTTCTTTTTGTTTAGAGCTCTGTAAATATTGGCGAGGCGATTGAGGTTTTGCAAAGCTTCTTTCAAACCCTCATCCACCCTACGGGCACCTTCTCCCTGATCAGGAGAAGGAAAACCACTAACACCGAGTCCCGCGCTTTCCCTCTCCTGAACAAGGAGAGAGCCACGCGAAGCGAGGGGAGAGGTTAATAATTCCTGTGCCTCTTCATAACTGAATCTCTTGTTTGAATTGATGATGGTCTTGCCAAACCAGCGGTTCAAAATCTCACCGGTATCTTTTTTGATATCAAAAACGGCCGAAAAAGCCAACCGATCCACGTTTGGCATAAGCGAGCAGAGGTCGTTCGATAAAACTTCGGGAAGCATGGGGATTGTTCTATCCACCAAATAAGTAGAGAAACTTCTTTCGCGAGCCTCCCTGTCCAAAGCACTACCCGGTCGGACAAAATAAGAAACATCGGCAATGTGCACACCCACTCTTATCTTTCCTTCGTCAAGATTTTTATAAGAAAGAGCGTCGTCAAAATCTTTGGCATCAGCCGGGTCTATTGTGAAAGTTGTGATGTTACGAAAGTCACGGCGCTCAGCAAAAAAGTTCTCTGGAGAAAATGTCTGGTTGAGCCCGAAGGAGCGACCCGAGGACTTTTCGGAAGAGAAGCTTTTTTGCTGAGCTTTGAATTCTTGATCTACTTTTTGGGCTTCGGCTTCAACTTCAGCGGGAAAGTTGTAAACAATGCCTTTATCTAAAAGTATGGACTGCATTTCGGTTTCGTGTTCACCCTTTTTGCCAATTACTTTGACGATTTCGCCGACAGGATTGAGATTTGGATTATTCCAATTTTTTATTTTAACCAAGGCCTTTTCTCCCGCCTCGATGCCATTGGGTATAACCCTGATGTCAACTTTTTTATAAAACTTCCAATCATCCGGCAGAAATATAAAACCTTGACCGGATTTTTCCAAAGTGCCCACAAACATGTCTTTATTTCTTTTTATTATTCTCGTTATTCTGCCCTTCTTTCTGTCTCTGTCTTTACCTATAATTTCCACCTCCACCTCATCTTTATCCAAAGCGCAATTTAAATTTTCTTCAAAGACAATGATGTCATCATCTTTACCTGGAACCACAACAAAACCTAGCGGTTTAGCCGTTATTTTAATTATGCCTGTTAATTTCTGACTTGCTTTCTTTTTATTCATATTCGTTTTATACTAGCATAGTTTTATAAGTTAATTAAATTTATGTTTTCAATAAAAGAATCGATCAAATACGGCTGGCATAAGGCCAAAGAACATCTGGAAGTCGCGCTCTTTGCCACCCTTCTCGTCTTAGCGGTAAGTTTTTTGATCGGGGACAAAAGACTGGGACTGGTAAACCTTTTGGCTACCGTATTTTTGCTCATCGTAAGAATCGGTTATACCAAAATATTTTTGAGAATTTATGACAGCGAAAATCCTAAATTTGTAGACATATTTCAAGAATACAAAACTTTTTGGAGATATTTGGGAGTTTGTATTTTAACGATGCTTGCGGTTTTGGGCGGGCTTATACTTATCATTATTCCCGGGCTTATCTGGGCCGTGAGATTTTCTTTCGCGTCAATAATTGTGGTGGATACCAAGATGGGCGTGGTGGCTTCGATGAAAGAAAGCTATGCCATTACCAAAGGTAAATTCTGGAAGCTCTTGCTGTTTTGGATAACAATTGGACTATTCAATTTGTTGGGACTTATCTTTTTTGGCGTAGGTCTTTTGGTCACCGTGCCTGTAAGCACTTTGGCTTCCATATATGTCTACCGAGAATTGTCCAAAGCCAGAGCCGGTTTAATACAAACTCCTTCTCTCCAAGTTGCTTGACCCGCACACTTGTGCACAAGTGTGCGGGTTGACTTGTTTTTTCATTAGTATATACTTGATTTCGCCCTCTTATTTGGGGGCGTTTTCAAAGTTCGTTGACATATCTTGAAATAAAGTACAAGAAAGAAATTGCCCATTTTGAACCTCGGTAAGGTTTGTGGGTAATTGTAAGTCCAAAATAAAATAATTGAGTGATTCTAGTAGCTAGGATCAAAACAAAACTATTTTTTGTTTTGTTCCGTTCAAAAATCTAAAATTTAATTTTTGATTTAATTTTAGAGTTTGATCCTAGCTCAGGATGAACGCTGGCGGCGTGGATAAGGCATGC
>CAYQUJ010000009.1:0-7192 GCA_964420745.1 uncultured Candidatus Saccharibacteria bacterium
GGACCCCCATCTCAGTCTTGGCAAGACCGTATTTTACCACTAAATTATGGCCGCATTTTACTTGCTATTTGGTTAAACTTTTTTTGGCAAGTTCTATCCACAAAAGCAATTTCCTCTTTAAAAAACTACTACTAAATATAGTAGATCCAACACCGAAATGCAATGGGCAAATCTCTAAAAAACTCTTTGCGCGCCTGCCAGGACTCGAACCCGGAATAACGATTCCGAAGATCGTTGTGATATCCGTTTCACTACAGGCGCAGAAATGCCATTATACAATACTTTTTTTGAATTCAGCAACCAAAAAATTTTGCCAAAACTGCATTTTTCTAAGTAAGTCAGATCCTTTTGCGATCTCAATTCTAATACAACCCTTATACATAGGTCTTTTTTTAAAAGCTAGTCCTTTTGGTTTGTATACGGTCTTTTTGAATTTGGATAAGGAAAAACCTGTTATTTTTGACCAATACTCCTCGCATTTTTCATAGGAATATATTTTGTGCATATATAAACGCAAATGCACATTTTCAATTCTTTTGGGTAGAAATTTTTTGCACCATAAAATCATAAAATTTATCATATCAGGGTCTGAATTCATAAATTGAAAAGTAGAAGTTCTTTTAGATCCTTCTGCCCAGTATAATCCAATTCCAACAAGAAACATGGCGTTATTTTTTAACTCCCTAAATTCTATTTTTGCTTGCTCAAACAATTTCTTCTCTTTCTCTAATCTATTTCTCCTGTTTGCCGCAGCTGATTTTATGCGTCCCCTGGATATATTTGAGTCAATTCTCTCTTTGAGAAATTTCTTTTCCTCAGGTGTTATTGGCAAATCTTTCAACCAACTTGAAATAGTGCTTTTTGCTACAGGAATTTCTAATAGAATATCTTTATAACTATAGCCGTCTCTGCGTAATTTTATTGCTTTTTCTTTCTCCAAAACCTTAGTTTTCATGTTATATACTATAATAACATGGTTCTGATTAACAAATACAACAAAAGCTGTGGATTTCGTTTAATCTGTATTATAATGAAAATATGTCTCATAAAGCCAAAATTGAAAAGTTTAAGATACCGAAAGAGGTTGCACATGTAACCAAAGCGCTCAAAGATGCTGGTTTTGAGGCATATTTGGTTGGCGGATGTGTCAGGGACCTTTTTATGGGCCGGAAGCCAAATGATTGGGACATTACCACGAACGCTACTCCGGAAGAGATTATTCCCCTATTCCCAAAGACATTTTATGAAAATGACTTTGGTACGGTAGGTGTCGTAAACGAAAATTTCTCAAAAGAAATGCCTCCCGAAGAGGCGGAAACATTGAAAGTTATAGAAGTTACCCCATATCGCATTGAAAGCTCGTATTCCGACCATAGAAGGCCTGACAAGGTGAAATTTAGCCAAAACATACTAGACGACCTTAAAAGGCGTGATTTCACCATAAACGCTATCGCTTATGACGCAGAAACAGGCGAAATAGTTGATCCTTTTTCCGGAGTGGCTGATTTGGCCAGGGGTTTGATAAAGACCGTTGGAGAGCCAAAAGAAAGGTTTTTTGAAGATGGCCTAAGAATTTTGAGGGCTGTCCGGTTTCATGTGCAACTCGGCTTCCCTATTGACGCTGAAACAGAAAAATCCATATTGGAAAACGGCCATATTTTGAAAGAAATATCTAAAGAAAGGATAAGAGAAGAGTTTGAAAAAATAATAATGTCTCCAAATCCGATGGAAGGTTTTCTCCTTTTAAAAAAGCTGGGTTTGTTGATGTATGTTATCCCAGAACTGGAAGAAAGTATTGGGGTGGAACAAAACAAGGCCCATGCCTTTGACGTTTGGACCCATCTTTTAAAAGCAGTTCAACATGCTGCCGACAAAAAGTTTCCGTTACATGTGAGACTTGCTGTGCTTTTTCATGATATTGCCAAACCAAAGAGTCGAAGATGGGACAAAGAAGCAAATCAATGGACTTTTTATGGACATGAGGTTTTGGGTTCACATGTAACCAAAAGAACTCTTGAAGACTTAAAGTTTTCACGTGAAACAATTGAAAAAGTAACCAATCTGGTTCGCTGGCACATGTTCTTTTCTGATACTGAAAAAATTACTCATTCTGCTGTGAGGCGGCTCATAGCCAACGTCGGCAAAGAAAATGTTTGGGATCTTATAGATCTCCGGCTTTGCGATCGTATTGGCACTGGTCGGCCAAAAGAAAATCCTTACAGATTGAGAAAATATCAATCCATGATAGAAGAGGTAATGCGGGATCCGATATCGGTGGGAATGCTCAAAATTGACGGCAGAAAAATTATAGAAATTTTAAACATCGTTCCAGGACCAAAAATAGGGCAGATTCTAAATGCTCTGTTAGAAGAGGTTTTGGAAGACCCGACCCTCAATACAGAAGAGCATTTAAACAAAAGGACAATAGAATTGGGAGAAATGTCCGATAAAGAATTGATAAATTTGAGTGAAAAAGGCAAGGAAAAGAAGGAAAAAGAAGAGGGAAAAGAGATAAGTAAAATCAGGGACAAGCATCACGTGCAATAAGCTTGTTCTGAGCGCAGTTGAAGGGTTATCCACAATTTGTCCTTTACAATTTTAATAAAGGACATAAAATTTATATCAGACAGCCGATATTTTTAAAAGACTAATCGGCAATTGGTTCTTTTTCAAACATGTTTGTTTGAAAGAGAGTTTGGTTAGGACATAAGAATAGGTTATATATATCTTCACTCATTATTTTTAAAAATGAGATATCATACGATTTCTTATGAAGAACGCGCTTCTTGACGAGACTTATCTTTCATATGTTCTTTTACCCTGAGTTTATCGAAGGGTTTGAAGCAAGCCGCCTTGCCGTGCGAAATTCCTCCACCGCATCTTGGCGGTTTTGTTGCGCCTATTTTTAACAATTAACGCAATATCCTGGGTGATTAATAGGTCGGGAAAGGTGTGACCGGCAGGATCCTCCCAAACAATAATAGACAGCACTGTAATAATCAAAATTTGTTGCCCATTCGTCGGTTGGGAATCGGCAGAGTTCTGGATGCCCTAGCGGACAAAATCTGACACTGATTTGGTAAATTTTTTGGCCTGGGTGGTCGGGATCGTCCCAATTATCCCAGTCGTAAACGCTAGCCGGCCAGGGAGCATTTGGCCAATTACCGCTTGATAGGTAAATTTCCAAACCTGGCGGTAGGTTCCTGTCTACATCTGCCGGCATGACATCTCCATGATCTTCGGTCCATAATTCTATGGCGGTGGCGATGCTTCTAAACTCTAGTTTGGCTCTGGCAAAAGCGGCTGAGCTTTGCGCTTGGCCTATGGAAACCAGAATAATAGATGATAAAACGCCCAAAATTGCCACGACAACCAAAAGTTCGATTAATGTAAACCCTTTTTTCATTTGATTTAGCGAAATCATGCCACCCCAACGTCCATTAGGGGTAGCTGTTCAATTCTAACATAATAGGGCAGTGGTCTGAACCTAATATAGTAGGAAGAATACTTGATATTTTAATTTTTGGTAAAAATTCTTTGTTTACAAAAAAGTAGTCTATTCTCCAGCCGACGTTCCTTGCCCTGGCGTTTGCCCAGTGGCTCCACCAAGTGTAATGGCCGTTTCCTTGGGTAAATTGTCTGAAAGTATCAACAAATCCGGCTTTTATAATATTGTCTACTCCTTCCCGTTCTTCTCTAGTAAAACCATGCTCGCCCTCGTTTTGCTTGGGATGGGCCAAATCATCTTCGGTATGGGCCACGTTCAAATCGCCGCAAAAAATAACGGGTTTTTTCTTTTTTAAACTAACTACGTACTCCAAAAAAGCTGGATCCCATTTTTTGTGGCGCAAATTAAGACGGGTCAGGTCCGGTTTGGCATTAGGAGTATAAACATTAACAACAAAAAAATCATTAAATTCAGCCGTCAAAACCCGTCCTTCGTTGTTGGGGTCGCCATATTTATCTTCTTCCAGTTTGTATTTTTCCAATATCTCTTCTGGAAATCCGAATACCACATTTAACGGCTTTTGTTTGCTGAATATGGCAACACCGGCATAACCGGCCTTTTCAGCCGGATTCCATATTTCTTCGTATTCTTTCAAATCAAGTTCATTTTGGTCTTTTTTTGACTTTATCTCTTGCAAGCACAAAATATCCGGCTTGTATTTCTCAATAAACGGCAAAAACAATCCCTTCTTATGCGCCGCCCGCAAACCGTTTACGTTCCAGGATATGATTTTCATATTTAAATAATAGTTTACTCTAAATATGTATGCAAAACAAAAACCGCTTTTGGCGGTTTTTGGTTGGAAAGTTTTATGCAGGTTATTGCGGGTTCCCGTTCAAATCGGCTTGGATAGCGGCGGCGCCTTGGTCAAGGTTGTTCAAGTCAGTGGCGTTTAGATCCGCTTCAATGGTGTTTAGGTCGTCAGAAGAGCCCTGCTGTCGCAATGATGCCGTGACAGCGTCTCCTGTTTCCGCTGGCGGCACGTAGGTATTTTGGGAAGATCTCTGCTTCAAGAAATACAGGCCGCCTACCACGATAAGGGCGAGTATTATAATGACAGCGACCAATGGGCCCACTGATTTCTTTTCGCTTTCGCTTGGCATCGGAGGCATTTGGTTTGGATTGAATGTGTCCATTTTGTTTAATTAATTAATTATAAAAATACTAATCCCCGCTGTCCGTGGTGGACGCAGTAGTCGAGGTGGCGTTTTTATTTTGGCCGGGCTTGAGATTGACGATCACGTCAACTAGGGCTGCGTGAGCCGTTTTTACATCTGTTTTAGCCGTTTCTATTTGATTTTTTATATTCTCAAAATCGACTTTAATAGCCGCTGTCGAGGTGGCGGTGCTTGAGGCTACCACTTGAGATTCAAGGCTGATGCCAAGGGCGCTGGTTTTGGCAGTTTCAATCTTTATTTTTGCTACAACCAAGAGCTCTTTGGCTTTTTTTACATCGATGTTATTAGCTTCCATTTTGGTTATTCTGGAATCAATTCTTGAGGCAAGCTCTTCCAGTCGCTCAACTGCCGCATCAAATCTTTCAATGATCTTTTGTGTGAAATTGTTTAATCTTTCTCGAATGCTTTCTATCGCTCTTTCTCTCCTTTGTTCCATTTCATCTCGAACGGTGTTTTTCCTGGCCTCTACTTCATTCCTGATATTTTCTATCCTCTCTTCCATTTCATCTTTCAGTTCTTCCCTCCTCTCCTCCATTTCTTTCTTGCGGGTTTCAAGCTCGGTTTTGGCCTTTAATCTTACTTCCGCGCTAGTGCTGGCCTTTACCCTCACGGCGCTTCCGTCCTCAGCAGAAGATATCGCTGGCAAAACGGCCAGAGCGAATATTATTCCGGATAACAATAACTTGTTTTTCATATTTAATTTTTAATTTATAAACAACCGCGACCGCACTATCAGTATAGTACAGCCGCATTGTTTTTGAAAGTGGAAAACTTTTTTTATATCTTACCTTAAGAATTTTACCATGAGCAAAGCGACAATGTTGATTATTTTTATCATCGGGTTGATGGCCGGGCCGGCGGTGTCTTTGTAAGGATCGCCGACGGTGTCGCCGGTGATGGCTGCTTTGTGGGCTTCACTGCCTTTGCCGCCAAAGGAACCTTCCTCAATATACTTTTTGGCATTGTCCCAAGCGGCGCCGCCGGTCGTCATGCTGATGCCGACGAACAAGCCGGTTATGATAGTGCCTACCAGCAAACCTCCCAAAGCGGCAGCGCCCAAAACTAAGCCGACAATGACTGGGATAGCTACCGGAATCAAAGCCGGCACGATCATTTCTTTGATGGCCGCTTTGGTGACAATGTCAACGGCGCGGGAATAATCCGGTTTGCCGCTGCCATCCATAATGCCTTTGATTTCTCTAAATTGTCGGCGCACTTCTTCCACTACGGCTTTGGCGGCGTTGCCGACGGCAGACATGGCAATGGAAGCAAAAAGATATGGTAAGAGACCGCCGATCAAAAGCCCGACCAAAACTTTGCTGTTGCTCAAATCAAAAACAGTTGAGATGCCATTGGCAGAAAGCTCTTGAGTATAAGCGGCGAACAAAACCATGGCGGCCAATCCGGCTGAAGCGATGGCATAGCCCTTGGTGACCGCTTTGGTGGTATTGCCGACAGCGTCAAGAGGGTCTGTAATATCGCGAACTGATTTTGGCAAACCGGCCATTTCGGCAATGCCGCCGGCGTTGTCGGTAATGGGGCCAAAGGCGTCAATCGCCACAATGATGCCGGTCAAAGAAAGCATGCTCATAACAGAGAGGGCGACGCCGTACAAACCAGCCAATTTGTAAGTAGTTAAAATGGCAAGTACGATAACTAAAACAGGCAGGGCTGTTGATTGCATACCTACTGCCAGACCTTTGATAATGTTGGTGCCATGTCCGGTGGTGCTGGCCTCAGCAATACTTTTGACCGGACCCCATTTTTTGGCCGTGTAATATTCGGTGATGAGGACTATAAGAGCGGTAACAATGAGACCAACCAAAGCGCAACCAAAAAGATCTAAAACAGGGTACAAACCGTTGCCGAGCATTAATTTGGTGGTGATTGGATAAAAAGAAATGGCTGAAAGAATTCCGGAAACAATCAATCCTTTGTATAGAGCGCCCATTATGTTTTTGCTTTTGCCGAGACGGACAAACCAAGTGCCGATGATGGTGGTAACAATGGAAACCGCGCCGATAAGCAGGGGATAGATGAGAGCATTGTTACTCAAACCCTTGAAAGTAAAAGCACCAAGCAGAATGACGGCGATAGTGGAGACCACATAGGTCTCAAACAAGTCAGCGGCCATACCGGCGCAATCGCCGACATTATCGCCCACATTATCAGCAATAACTCCGGGGTTCCTTGGATCGTCTTCCGGAATGCCGGCTTCAATTTTGCCAACCATATCTGTGCCGACGTCAGCGCCTTTGGTGAAAATACCGCCACCCAATCGGGCGAAAATGGAAATAAGTGAAGCGCCAAAACCGAGACCAATGAGAGCATTCAAATCCTTTGTGACCATATAAAATCCGGTCACCGAAAGCAGTCCCAAGCCAACCACAAACAAACCGGTAACCGAACCACCTTCAAAAGCCAAAGACAGCGCTTGGCCCAAACCCTTTTTGGCTGCTTCGGCAGTGCGGACATTGGCGCGGACTGAAATATTCATGCCGACAAA
>CAYQUJ010000009.1:7202-18183 GCA_964420745.1 uncultured Candidatus Saccharibacteria bacterium
GGCGCTAAGAAGAGCGCCCAAAATAAATCCGGCAATAGTGTTTCCAGAAAAATTGGCGAGCCACATAAGCGCGATTATGATCAAAGCCACGATGCCGACACTTTTGTATTGGCGGTTCAAATAGGCCTTGGCTCCGGCTTGAATAGCTTTGGCAATTTCAATCATTTTGCCTTCGCCTTGGGGCTGTTTTAAGATTTTAAGAATTAAAAATACGCCATAAGCTAGCGCGAGTACTCCTGCTCCGAGCGCGTACCACAGGTATTGGTTTTCCATAGGACAATTTAAAATTAATGATAATTATCAAACACATTATCACAACACAAAACAAAAACCAAAAAGAAGTTATTCGGCGGTTTCGAGTTCTTCGCCTTTGGTTGATTTGATGTCAATGCGCCAGCCGGTTAGTTTGGCTGCCAAGCGCACATTTTGGCCGCCTTTGCCGATGGCCAATGACTCCGTTGGCGAGCTCCGGCGCTTCATTTTCAAAAAGTTTTATGAGGAAGCGCGGATGGGAACGGGAAAGGCGCAAAACCACTCCCTTGGGGCTGTCTTCCACCCGGTACAAGTAAGTGCGGACTCTTTCGCCCTGGCTAAATCTTTCGCCGGGAATTTGTTCCTCATAAGGCAAAATGCCGACAGCTCGGCCGACGTCTATGAAAATATTGCCGCGCTCAATCCGCTGTACGGTGCCCGTGATAACATCGCCTTCGCGTTCGCCAAATTCTTTGAGCACCGAATCTCTCTCGGCCTCCCTGATTTTTTGCATGATGACTTGCTTGGCGGTCTGGCTCGCTATACGGCCATAATCGCCTTTTGATTCGAGCGGGAAAATAAGCTCATCTCCGACTTGCACCCCTTTCTTTATTTTTTTGGCGTCTTCGATCAAGATATGATGTTCCGGATTGAACAACACTCGGTCGTCGTCTTTTTCTTCGGCAGTTTCTAGAGCGTTTTCCAGAGATTCTTTGTCCATAAAAACTTTTGAATCATCTACCGCGATTTTGACCTGGCTCATTTCCACCCCGCCGTTTTTCAAATCAAAAGTGGCGCGCACTATCTGTCCGCGTTTGCCGTATTCCTTTTTGTAAGCGGTGGCGAGCGCCATCTCGATGGCCTCCAAAACCTTTTCTTTTGGGATGCCGCGCTCTTCTTCCAGCTGGTCTAGAACCGAATGTATAACTTTTAAATCAAACATGTGATTTTTCATTATTAATAACTCACCCTAACCCTCTCTTACAACAAGAGAGGGGAAAGAAAAAATCCGCTTTCGGGCGGAATTTCTGTCTTTCAGTATCACGGGCATTATATACCCAAAGTAATGAACATGTCAAGCTTCTGTTTTAAATGCCACTAACGTATAATTTTATCCATGGATAATAATTCTCCGGAAAAAATCGATCCAAATAATTCTCCGCAAGAAAATTTCCCGTCCCCCGTAAAGCCTGAGATTAAACCACTGTACGAAAAACAAGGAAATAATAGACCTGAGACAATAATAAATTCATTTTTGGAAAATGTTCGTCCGTATACAAACGGTAGAGATATCAGAACGGATGCATTCAAAAGTTTACCCATTGAAGATGTTCCGCCGCGCGAGGGGCAAACAGATTTGTGCATTAAAATTAATTCTGTTATTGGTCCTTTTATCTATAATATAAATACGCCAGTTTTGGAATGGGTAGGTGAGCATATATATCTTGTTGACAAGCCCGGCATATCTTACGAAGACGGCCGTTTAAACATTGGCCCGGGAGTTGATAGGGAGCAGATCCAGTCCTTCATACTAGAAAAATTCGCCGAAGAAACGAAGGCAGCTGAATCAACAGAACCAATTCCACCAATTCCACCAAATCTGGCAGAACCAGTTGAAGAAACTTTGGGTGAGCAAGGAGAAAAAGATGAAAGCGAAGCAGAACTACACAAAAGATTAAGACAGAAAGATGAACAGCCCCGTTCCAAATGGGCTGAATTGAGCGATCTTTTGAGCGAACTAGACGTTGAGTTTGAATTTAACGAGGAACAAGTTGCGAAATTTGATAAAGCGAACCCGGAGAAATCTGAAGAAAAATATAATGAAATAAAAAAAGCTATTGAATATTGTTCTTCGAAAAATTCTCTAAAAGAAAAATTTTCTACAATAAGATTTGGCTACCCTCAAATTGAACAAAATTTGCCACCAGTCTCTCTTGAAGGTGGCGTGCTATACGTAGACCTTGGTGTCAACGGGCAGGAACTGATCAATTTTTTGAACAGCTTGTTTATTCCTACGAATGGAGAGATACCGGAAACACCCGAACCAATGACAAAAGAGAAACAAACAGAAATTATTGCTGGTATAGAAATTGACACAACTCTCTACGATAAAAATAAATCCAGCGAAGATTATGATGTCAAATCCGAAATAGGCAAGGCTCTATTGTATCTGAATGACCAGGAAATAGAACTGTTGAAATCAAAAGGTTTTACCTTTGCCATCAAAGATGAAAGTGTTTTGTTCCCTACATATTATGAAGACACAAAAACTTTAGATGTTGGTTTTGGAAGTACAAAAAAAGACATAATTCTTGCCATTCGAACAACAGTAATTCCATCGATGCAACCTGCCCCAAATCCAACACAACCTGAACAAATTCCAGCTTCAATCCCTCCACTACCAGAACCGATTTCACCCCCAACCCATACTCTCGAACCGATTCCAACTCCCACCACTGTCACTCAAGAAGCAAATGTTTCAAATTGGAGAGAGAGTGAAGAGTGGAAAAATCTTGAAGAAACAAGAAAATCAATTGCTGAAGCGGAAGCTCGAGCCCAAAAAGAAACAGGGAGAATATTTGAACCAGGAGAAATTGCAATGAGTGAGTACGACAAGAAAAAGGAAGCTGTTGCAGAAAAAATAAAAGAATCAATAAAAGCGGAAATGGGCACACCGCTAAACGCCGATGATCCGGAATACAAAGATGCTTTTCAAAAGAGGTTGAATGACGAACTGTTTGAATTTGCCAAGAGTGAGAACAAAGCATACAAAGAAATTTTTAATGAGGGTAGAGAAAAAAATTGGAAAGACAAAGCCGGCGAAATGGCCGCAGCTGTTCTTAACAGCAAGTTTGCAAAATGGTATACGGGGATAAATAAATGGGTGCGGCTTGGAGCGACTACTGTTTTGTTTACTGTTGGCGGTTATGCTTTGGGCACGGCTGCTGTCGGGGGGACTGTATTAAGTAGCGCTTGGTATGCTGGCGGGCGCGGTATCCGAGGCGCAGCTTCTATCTTGGGTGGTGGCGCTGCTCGCGCTGCTGCCGAAAACAGATGGTCAGAAAAGGATATAGACAATGAGGTAAAAGAAAGGGAATATGTAATAAAAAATTCTTCCACATCAATAGTAGAAAAATCCAAAGAACTCGAGAAACTAAGAGCCTGGGAAGAGAATGAAAAAAAATGGGCAAAGATAAAGAAGGGTATAATTACTGTTGGTGTTGGCGCCGGTGCCGGGATACTCGCTGGACTTACAGAAGGTGTTGCTTCCGGTAAAGGTTTGGGCACTGCCTTAGAATCAAAAGGAGGAAAAGTTGCCAGTATCCAAGAACATAAATTGCCGCCAAGGCAAGGTTATGAGCCGACTCCAAAGCCATTACCAACGGAAACCTCAAGACCAGAACCAGAACAATTTAAAGTGGTAGCTCCAAAACCGGAAGAAGTTGTTGAGCCAAAAGCGACATTAGAAAAAACACCAGAGCCCGCGGCTCCGAAGCCGGCTGTTGAGGAAGCTGATATTGAAAGTAGTTTGCAAAAAATGTTTGAGCATCCGGATAATCTGAAACATATCAAAGTGGAAGGCAAAGTTGATTCGTTTTGGGATGTGATCAAAAAAGGCCTTGATGAAAATAAGCAGTATCGAGGAGAATTTACTGAAGCTCAAAAGCAGAATGTTGTGACATTCTTTACAAATAAAGGCATTAGCGATCCAGCAAAATATAATTTGATCGCTGACCCGGATTTTGGGGTGAGAGTAGAACCAGGCAAAGAAGTTAATCTTTCAAAACTTTTTGGAAACGCGGAGGAATTGCAAAAAGTGCTAAATGGGGCGGCTAAAAAGACTTTGGAGGAACAGCAAGAAATACTTGATAGAAGCGCTAGTATTAACGCTTATCTGCACGAACATCAAGGTGTAAAACTTACTAACGATAAAGTAGCGGAGATTTTGAACTACAAGCCCAAAGCGGAAGTTTTGGCCGGAGATATTTATGGAGATGAAGCGGGAACTACGGAAATTGCGCCGCAAGACACTTATACTGAAGGTGCAGAGAGTGGTTTGAGTGATCAAGAAGTTGACAAAAATTTTGGGACAGAAATTATACCTGATGAAGAGCCGCCGAAGCTGGCGCCAACTCCGCCCGAAGAATTATTGAAACCAAAAACCGCTATTCAAGAACAGTTGGAGAACGAAATCGTTGAAGCTAAAAAAAGAATTGGGGATTTGAAAGAAAATAATGTAGTGGAAAACAGTGTGGCAGAAAATAATGTAGGTGGAAATAGACAGGGGTTGCGGACCATGAACGAAGACGTCGCCTTGGCGCAAGAAGTAGACAAGATATTTAAGGAGAATGTAGACGAAATCTATGGAAAAAGAAAATGGCTTAGAAAAATTGATGGAATAAACACCGAAGAATGGGGATTTATGAAAAGACTTCCCGCGAACAAGGTGATAGAATATTTCAGAGATCCGGAAAATTCCGATTTGCCGAAAAATGTTTTGCAGGAACTTGGCACGTCTGAAAAGCACAGAGGTTTGGTAGAACGAGTGACCAATTGGATAGGAGATGCTCACTCCAAAGCTCAAGTGGACTTTAAACCGTTTGATAATGGCGAAAATATGGAAGCCTTCATAAAACGCCTCGGCACATTTTTAATGAAAAAATAAAACAAAAAATATGGATGAAAATTTTAGGAAAAAAATAGCGGAAGATTTCGGGCTCCAAAATATGGATTCGCGTGAGCAGGAACGAATGGTTGAAAAGATCGGCAACCTGCTTTTTGAATCGGTGGTGGAGCGCTCAGTTGACGCGATGGACGAACAAGCTATGGGTGATTTTGATAAAACCATTGAGGATGCTGGCAGCGATTACCAAAAAGTCATTTCTTTTTTGAAAGAACGGGTGCCCGGATTTGAAACAATCGTCTCCGAAGAACTTTCCCGCCTCAAGCGCGCCACCTCCGGCATTTTTGCTTAAAATTTTATAAAACAAAAACCCCGCGGCCACTTTCACATGGCGCGCGGGGCGAAGCTCGATGAAATCTATTTGGTGACACTGTTGGCCACATAGCCATTGAGCAAGCCGATGATGAGACAGATCTGGTCGTGCGACCGCATGAAGTCGGTCGCCTGATTGCATACCACATCGTAGGCGTTTAGATGCTCCATGTTCGGGTAGCTCCAACCACCTTTCGGTTCATTTTTCACGCTAACCCAAAACGGGATCGGGTGAGTAAACAGGCCGCAGATGTCGCCGAGAAAAATCTTTTCGGCTACGACGGCCTCACTCTTTTCAGTACGGTTCAAGCCGTAACGGTGTCGGCCAGCATTCCTGAGGTGAGCGAAGAGTCCCTCAAGAAGAATGATGACGTCATTGTACTTGCCGCCGTGGTTAGCACGGTTGAAAGCTGTGATAATTTTCGCTATTTCTTCGAGCCGATCGTACCACGGTGATACAGAGGCAAAAAACCTCACAATCCCATCAAGAGGTTGCATAAGCCGGATCGCTTCCAGCTCTGCCCTCAGAATGCGGAGTTCGGGCATAATCATCCCGAGCTTTTTGCGGGGACTGCTAACACAATCCCTAACTATCTTTGTAAGTTTCATTGCAGGGGCTCCTTAATCTTTTTGTACTATAGCATTTTTGATACCATTTTGTCAAGTGAAATTGAGCATCGTAAAAATGTGGATAAGGGCGTTGTGGAAGTTGGCGAATCAAACTACAATATGTACGATGAATAATCAAATTTCTCCTGCTCCTAAACCTATGAACAAAAATATCATAATTATGATTGTCGGGGTTTTGATAGTGGTGCTGGCCGGAGTTTTGTTTATATTTGCGGATAAAATTTTTCAAACGCCGCAAGAAATTTCTCGTTCTGAAGATACAGGACCGAAATACGATATTACCCAAGCTCCTGCCGGAGAATTGCCAAATCAGTTTCCAAAAGATTTTCCTCTTGAAGCCGGCGCGGTTGTAGACAACGGCTACAATATTTCCGAACCGACAAATACGCAAGCCACCATACATTTTATAAGCAAGAATAATTTGGACAAAAGTTTTAAGATTTATTCGGATTATTTAAACAAAGCAAACGGCTGGACAGTGCTCACAACTTTGAATACTTCCACTGTTAAATCTATTTCTGCTCAAAATGCCGATGGCGCAACGGTGCTCGTAAGCATGGCCCAAAATGTGGTGACCAAAGTCAATCAAGTGACTATTTCTTTTGTTTATAAAAAATGAAAATAAAATCTTTTTTTGTTTATAGTTTATTTTTTGCTCTCATGCTGACGGCATTTTTTGCTTTTGCGCCAAAAAGTTATGCGGCAGAATGTTTTCCCGGCGCAGAAAAACTGTTTTATTATCCAGGTCCGGATTCTTGGGGAGCTTACATAAATCCTCCTAACAATACTGACCCATTCACTTTAGGTTGGGGCATTATTCCGCCATTAATTGGCGCCAATAGTTATGATGCGGTTATAGATTATATTACTCTGACCGGAACGACGGTAAATGTTTTGAATATACTGGGAACCACCCAAAATTCAACACTTGTTCCTTTTGGGCCGGCTCTTGAAGCGGGTATTCACTATAGATGGTTCAAAAATAGAGTAACCGCCCATTTTATCGGATGCGACCAACATGCTACCGTGTACTCTGCTGTTTTTGATCCTGGGTTGTCATCTCCCATTCCTCCGCCATCAGTAACTTATAGTTTTAATGTTATACCGGAGAATATTTCTCTGAACGGCGTTGCTGGTCAAACCGATGCGATTTGCCATAATATAAATGTTCAAAACACAACCACTGGCGGCGATAGCTCTAAAATAGTTGCTATCAAAAATCCATACAATAGTTCTATTAGAGTTTGGGACCAGATGGTTCAGGGAACCGGAGGATATTTTTTCTATGAAACGGATAATTCTGTTGTGAGCAGTCAAGTATGCATGGATCCAAATGGTCTGTCTGCCGGCTTATACACAGATCAAATTATGTATGCAATGTATTTTCCGGATAATACCGAAATAACTTCGGCTGGAAGAAAAATTGTAAATATTGATTTGACGTTGACAGCGCCAGTGATACCAAAACCTTCATGTGTTGGCCAAACCGGCAGTGTCATGGTCGCACCGGCTTCTATAAATGTCGGTCAAACGGCGACTGCCTCTGTTTCTCCAGGTTGGAGCAATGCAATATATGCCGCTAATCCTCCAGGCAAAGTTTCAATAAACAGCAATCAAATCACTGGCGTTTCGGTTGGTTCCGCCACCATTTCGGCTGTCGGCACTGCTCCTAATGGCGCCGAAAATTGCCCTTTGACCACCCCAGCCAATCTAACAGTTACAGCAGTTCTTCCTTCCGCTGATTTTATTATTGATGTTACTCCGACATATTCTTTGACCACTCCCGCTGAAGCAGGCACACCTCAAATCTTTACGGTAGCAATTACCTCGATAGAAGGATTTAACAACGCAGTTAATCTTGTTGTAACAAGCGGCTGTCCTTCGGGAGCAACCTGTGCTTTGGCAAATCCGAGCCGCACTCCTCCGCCTAACGGCGCCACAGCAACCACTTTAACTGTGATTCCGCCCTCTGGTGGCTTTGTAAACGGAAATTATGAAATCATAATTACCGGTGCATCAGGTGGACTGTCGCACAACGATTCGGCCGATATGACAGTCAACGTATCTGCCATTCCCTCTCCACCGCCTCCGCCTCCACCTCCTCCTCCAACCCCTCCACCGCCTCCGCCTCCACCACCATTGCCATCAACAGTTTCTGTAACTGTCACTCACAGTTGGTGCGGTATGGTAAGAAGTGTTCCTTCCGGCATTGATTGCGGCGCAACTTGCACGGCAGATTTTGAAAAAGACAGTACGGTTTCCTTAACTGCCTTCCCGGCCTCTCAATGTGTTTTCGTCGGTTGGCTTGATGATTGTGCCCTAGCCGGATCAAATCCGGTCTGTAATCTTGTAGTTGATGGGAGTAAAAAAGCCACTCCGGTCTTCGGCCTCAAGCCATTCAACTACAGAGAATTTTAGTATTGACTTCTTTTCTGGGTTTGTTAGTATATGATGTATTGTAAATAAGGCGCTTTTAACTTTGCGCCAAAAATTTAATAACAATTTTAATTTTAATATTATGGCAGAAGCTTTTGATCGTTCTAAACCGCACGTAAACGTTGGTACTATTGGCCACGTTGACCACGGCAAAACTACATTGACGGCTGCGATCCTCAAGGTCCTTGACATGAAAAAGGCGGAGGGTTATGGCGCCCGAGTTGAAGAGGTTGACAAAATTGACAACGCCCCTGAAGAGAAGGCGAGAGGTATAACTATCGCCTTGCACCACTCTGAATACTGGACTCCAAACAGGCACTACGCTCATATTGACGCTCCTGGACATGCCGACTACATCAAAAACATGATTACCGGCGCTGCTCAGATGGATGGCGCGATTTTGGTGGTGGCCGCTACTGATGGCGTGATGCCGCAGACCAGAGAACACATCTTGCTCGCTTACCAAGTCGGTGTGCCAAAGATTGTCGTATTCCTGAACAAGTGCGACATGGTGCCTGACAAAGATTTGATTGACTTGGTGGAAGAAGAGGTGCGCGAACTGTTGACCAAAAACCATTATGACGGTGCTAACACTCCAATCATCAGAGGTTCCGGACTGAAAGCGCTTGAAACCAAAGACGGAAATGACGAGTGGGCCAAAGGGGTCTTCGAACTCATTACCACTATTGACACTTATATCCCTGACCCGGTCCGCGATTTGGAAAAACCGTTCCTGATGCCGATCGAAGACATTTTCTCCATTGAAGGCAGAGGTACCGTGGTGACTGGCAAGATTGAAAGAGGCATTGTGAAAGTTGGCGAAGAAGTGGAAGTCATCGGGCTGAAAGAAGCTCAAAAAACAACCGTGACCGGCATCGAAATGTTCAACAAACAATTGCAGGAGGGTAGAGCTGGAGACAATGCCGGAATTTTGCTGCGCGGTCTGGCAAAGGAAGCAGTGCATCGCGGCCAAGTTATCGCCAAACCGAAAAGCGTGACTCCTCACACTGACTTTGAAGCCGAAGTTTACATCTTGAAGAAAGAAGAAGGCGGCCGACACACACCATTTTTCACCGGCTACAAACCACAGTTCTACATCAGAACTACCGACGTGACCGGAGAAGTGACCTTGAAAGAAGGAGTGGAAATGGTTATGCCAGGAGATACGGCTCAGTTCAAAGTTAAATTAGTAGCGCCGGTGGCTCTGGAAGAAAAACAAAAGTTTGCCATCCGCGAAGGAGGCAAAACCGTGGGTGCCGGAGTTGTAACGAAGATAGTCGCGTAATTTACCGGACTTCGCCGAAATGAGATTTGCAAAAGTCCTCGGGTCGCCTCTTGCAGGGCTCAACCAGACATTTTGAAATCTCATTTCGGCTCGTCCTAACGAAAATGCCAGAAAGCACATTAAAAAAAGAAAAGAAAACCAGAACTCCAAAAGTTAAAAAAGAGGAGCCGATTTCCAAATTGCGCATCAGGGTAATGGCTTACGAATATAAAGTGCTTGATCTTTCGGTCAAGCAGATTATAGATACGGCCATGCGCTATGACGCCAAAATAGTTGGACCGATACCGCTGCCCACTGAAATAAAAAAATATACGGTGAACCGCTCGCCCTTCGTCTACAAAAACGCCCGCGAGCAGTTTGAAATGAGAGTGCATCGCCGCGTCATTGACATCATAAACCCCTCTCCCAAAATCATGGACGCTCTCACCAATCTTTCCCTGCCCTCCGGTGTTAATATTGATGTGAAGATAATGTGATACGAAAATTATACGAAAGCTACGAAATAATAACGAAAATTCCAACGAAAACAAGAATCCCGAACAACCCGGGTTTTTTGTTGCGCCATTGCTGCATACACAGATCACCGACGGTCGTCCAAGATGTGTGTATTGGAGTTAGGGACGGTTGCACGGATTTGACAAAAAATATGTGGTGGGTATTATCTATCTCGGACTTGAGAATACTAGCATTGGCAACACTATAGCACTCACGGAGATACGGAGAGGTTCGCTAGAGGACGTCTCTGCGGGTGATGGGGGTTCGATCCCCCGGGTATTAGCAGGAGAGATCTTGGCTAGATTTTCGCAGAATAGGCGGGAGACTATGACATGTCAACTCCGGTTGATAATAGAGTCGACAATGAGATACCACCAGGGTCTGGTGACAAAAGACTGCACTGCCTACGAATCCGGTGGCAGGGATAGGTTTCTTCTCCTCAGGTCCAAAAAACGGGGGCTACGTTCTGAAACGGGCCCCCTATTATTTTGTCTAAAAGTTGCAAAAAAAGAGGGTTTCTGTTAATCTATGCGAAAGCCCGAATGGCCTTTTTATTTGTTTTTTGTCCGGAATTTTCGCCATCATTTCGTAGCTTTCGCATAATTTTCGTATCATGAAGTTTATTTTAGCCAAAAAGGTGAATATGACCCAGATTTTTGGGGAAGACGGAGCAGTGCAAGCGGCAACGGTTTTGAACGTGGAACCGGCTACTGTTTCCCAAATTAAAACCAAAGAAAAAGACGGATACAATGCGGTCCAGATTGGCAGCGGCTCTCGCAGAGGGAAAAATATTTCAAAAGCAGTAAAGGGACATATAAAAAATTTGGAGGGGTTCTCCGACGGGAAAACGGGGTTTGCGGCGATCAGAGAATTCAGAATTGATGATG
>CAYQUJ010000009.1:18252-21129 GCA_964420745.1 uncultured Candidatus Saccharibacteria bacterium
AAAATAGAAATTGAGACATTTGCGGTTGGCGACAAGATTGCGGTTTCGGCTGTTTCCAAGGGCAAAGGTTTTCAAGGGGTAGTCAAAAGGCACGGCTTCCATGGCGGTCCGCGCAGCCACGGCCAAAAGCATTCTGAAAGAGAACCTGGTTCCATTGGCGGCGGCGGCAGGGGCGGTGGCAAAGTCATCAAAGGCATGCGCATGGCCGGCCGAACCGGCAGTGACAGGGTAACCGTTAAAAACCTAAAGGTGCTCGATATTGATAAAGATAGCAATACAATGTTGGTTTCCGGAGCGGTGCCTGGACGTCGAGGCACCCTCGTCGAAATCCGAAGCACGAAATCCTAAATACTAAACGATATAAAAATTCAAACATGAACGCAAAAGTTTACAATCAGAGTGGAAAAGAAACAGGAGAAATCAAGTTACCGGAGGCGGTCTTTGGTTTGCCTTGGAATTCTAGCACAGAGCGTCTGGTTCATCAGGTAATGATCGGAATGACAGGCAATGAAAGAACGCCGGTTGCCCACACCAAAACCAGAGGCGAAGTTTCCGGCTCCGGCATAAAACCGTGGAGGCAAAAAGGCACCGGCCGCGCCAGGCACGGTTCTCGCCGCAGTCCAATTTGGGTCGGGGGCGGTGTTTCCCATGGGCCGAGAAACGAACGAGATTATGGGAGAAAAATAAATAAAAAGATGAAGACCAAAGCTCTGTTTGCTGTGCTTTCCCGCAAGTTCAAAGACGGAGAAATAGTTTTTCTCACAGATCTTTCACTGCGAATACCAAAAACAAAAGAGGCAAAAAATATAATCACTTCTCTGTCAAAGGTAAAAGAATTCAACTCAATCAACAGAAGAAATAACGCCGCTTTTATAGCCTTGCCGGAAAAAGACGAAAATACTTTGAAAAGTTTCAATAATTTCGGCAATGTGGAAATCGGAGCCACAAAAGATTTGAATGTTCTTGATTTGCTCCAATACAGATATCTGGTTATGGCCGATCCGGAAAAATCAATAGCGGTGCTTTCGGCTCGTCTAAAATAATTTTCAAATATGACAAAGGACTTAAAAGCAAAATACGCGGATATTCTCTTGAGACCTCGCATTACGGAGAAGGCCAATTTGGTTGCCGAAAAAAATGTCCATACTTTTGAAGTCGCCTTTTCAGCGACTAAGGGGCAGGTTGCCGAAGCTGTCAAGGCCTATTACAAAGTTTCGCCTGTCAAAGTTCGCATTGTTAAAAATCCGGCCAAAACGGTTTTGGTCAGAGGCAAAAAAGGCAAAAAAGCTGGAGTAAAAAAGGCCTATGTTTATTTGAAAGAGGGAGACAAGATCGAGTAATATGATACGAAAATCATGCGAAAGCTACGAAATGATAACGAAAATAATTTAAAAAAATGAGTATCAAAACTTACAAACCGACAAGCAAATCCAGAAGACATATGTCCGGAGTGTCTTATAAATCAATTTTGTCCAAACGGGGGCCTCTCAAGGCGCTTACTTCTGGTCAAAAAAGAGCGGTAGGCAGAAATAATGTTGGCCGTATAACAGTGCGCCACAAAGGCGGAGGACATAAACGGCTTTGGCGAGAAGTTGATTTTAATTACAGAAAAATCGGCATACCTTATAAAATTGTTTCAGTGGAATATGATCCAAATCGCACCGGTTTTATCGGGCTTGCGGTTTATAAAGATGGCGAAAAAAAATATGTTCTTTTGCCCAAAAATATAAAAGTGGGCGAAGAGTTTATGACCGCGGAAAATGCGGAAGTAAAGCAGGGCAACCGCTTGCCGCTTAAGGGCATACCGGTTGGCGCCTTTGTCTATAATGTAGAACTGAAACCGATGGGTGGCGCCAAAATCGCCCGTTCGGCTGGCAATTTCGTGCAAGTGGTGGCCAAAGATGCCGGTTCAGTTGATTTGAAAATGCCGTCCAGTGAAATACGCAAAGTAAAAGAAAACTGTTTCGCCTCGATTGGAGAGGTCTCCAATGAAGAAAAGCGGCTTGAAAATTACGGCAAAGCCGGCCGTTCTCGTTGGAAAGGCATACGTCCGACCGTTCGAGGGACCGCCCAAAATCCGGTTGACCATCCGCACGGCGGAGGCGAAGGCCGCCAAGGCAGAGGCAGACGCAGAGCTATTTCTCTGTGGGGCAAACCGACTGGCAAAGGTCAAAAGTCCCGTCGAGCCAAAAAATATTCCAACAAATATATTGTTAGCAGGAGGAAGGTGGGAAGACAGCGCGGCTAATTTCCAATTATCAATTTTGCAATTTACAATAAATGTTAAAATGATTAATTTTCAAAAATTGAGACATTGAAAATTGAATGAAAATTGAAAATTTTAAATTGAAAATTAAAATATCATGATTACAATATCGCCAGTCAACATAAAAGAAAGACAGTCTTTGGACATCAGATCCGGAGATACTGTCTGTCTGACCCAAAAAATAATTGAAAAAGACAAGAAAACAGGCAAACCCAAAACTAGATTGCAGGATTTTGAAGGGTTGTGTTTGGCGGTTAAGCATGGCAAAGAAGCGGGAGGCACTATCACTTTGCGCAAAGTGGCCTCTGGTGTCGGAGTGGAAAGAATTTTCCCTATTTATTCTCCGATGATTGAAAAGATCACGGTGGTCAAACGCTCAAAAGTCCGCCGAGCCAAGCTCTACCATATCCGCAAAAAAGCGGCCAAAGATATAAGAAGGCAAATGAGAAATGTCAGGGACTTGCCTGATGTTCCAGAAGAAACTCCAATCGTTGAAACTCCGGAAGAAACTAAAGAATAATTTTTAAATAGAAAATCCCCGGGTATGCTGTCCCCGGGGAGGAGAAAAATGCCAGAATGCCCTGCTGATCAGGCAGAGTGTTTAGGCACAG
>CAYQUJ010000009.1:21213-22791 GCA_964420745.1 uncultured Candidatus Saccharibacteria bacterium
CCGCTACCATACTCCCATAAACGGCACTATTTTGTCAAGGGGTTATCCCCACTATTTTTTAATTTTTAATTCAGGAGTTTGCCTTGCGAGTCGTCCGGCATTTCCATACCTATGTGCTTAAAACCAAGTTTGGTAAGTGTGCGGCCACGGGGGGTGCGTTCTAGGAAACCGATTTGCAGGAGGTAGGGCTCGTTAAATTCTTCAATAGTGGCTTCCTCTTCCGAAAGAGAAGCGGCCAAAGTGTTGAGGCCGACCGGCCCTCCGCTAAACTTCTCTGCGATAGTCAAAAGCAGGGATCGGTCGGAAGCATTCAGTCCGGCATTGTCTACACCCAAAAGATTGAAGGCCTCGTCCACCACCATATGGTCAATATCCTTTTTTTGCATCTGGGCGTAATCCCGGGCTCTTTTCAAAAGATAATTGGCGGTCCTCGGGGTAAATCGGCTTCTCTCCGCTATGGCATCCATGGCTTCGTTGCTCATTTTTACACCCAAAATATTGGCTGAACGCTTGATGATGTTTTTTATTTCGTCTTTATCATAAAATTCCAAACGAAAAATGCCGCCGGAAAATCTAGAACGCAAAGGCGAGGAGAGCATGGCTACCCGAGTAGTCGCTCCGATCAAAGTAAAGGCCGGCAGTTCAAGTTGGATAGTTCTCGCACTTGGTCCTTTGCCTATAATAATGTCTAGCGATCTTGACTCCATGGCGGGATAGAGCACTTCTTCTATGCTTTTGTTCAGCCGATGAATCTCGTCTATAAAAAGAATGTCGCCCGGAGAAAGATTGGTCAGTATGGAAGCCAAGTCGCCGATTTTTTCTATGGCCGGCCCGGAAGTGGAGCGCATTTGGCTATTTGTCTCTTTTGCTATAAGATGTGCCAGGGTCGTTTTGCCCAGGCCCGGCGGGCCGTAAAAGAGCAAATGTTCCGGCGGATGCTGCCTTTCTTTGGCCGCTCCCAAGAGGATTTGCAGGTTTTTCTTTATGTTTTTTTGGCCAATATACTCGTGCCACTCCGAAGGCCGCAGGGTTTGATCTAAAAACTCAAAGTCCTTGTGCTCGTCTGATTTCTTATTGTTCCTTGACATATTTTTTTGAATATGATATACTCCTAGTGAATTTGCATTTAGTCAGTTTAATAGGTTGGAGATACAAATCTCTAAGCGGCGGTTCGCCTCGGGCGGGTTTTGACATTAAATCAAGGAAGCACCGGTACCATCTTTCGGGAGGGACCACTAGTGCTTTCCTCAGAATAATGTTTTGCTTTCGGTTCAAATATTGAAAGTGCCGCTTAGAGATTTGTGTCCCTAAATCCCGCGTAGCTCTGAAAGAGCGAAGTAGGATAATTCCATTATTCACAAAACCAGACTCTGTTCAATCCGTTTTGTGTATAACTTTTGGGGAAAGTTCTTTGATATGGCACCTATGCCTGAAATAGGAGAAAAGGGAGATGACGCCATGGAACAAACCATGACCCCATCAACGACCGAAGGTCAGATCAACAAAGCCGTTGCCAACTTTCGAGCATTGCTCGAAAAGCACGGCAAGGAATTCGATTCCGAAGCGGTTCAAATCGTT
>CAYQUJ010000010.1:0-7751 GCA_964420745.1 uncultured Candidatus Saccharibacteria bacterium
TTTTTCGCCATACAAACATAGTATCCAAAGTTCGTATTTAAAGGTATCTAGATCTCCTCTTTTAGTTTTTGGACTGTGTCACGGGCGGATTTAGAAAGTTTTTTTGGCAGAGCGACTTTGATATGGACCAAGATATCGCCGCGGCTGCCGCCCCGCTGAGCGGGGACCCCTTTGCTTTTGATCTGCAAAATATCGCCGGTGTTTATGCCTTCCGGAATGTTGAGAGTGGAAAGCCCGTCCAGCGTTTGAATGTCATACTTGGCCCCAAGCAGAGCGTCAGAAAGTTTAACATCCAGATTCATAACCAAATCGTTGCCTTCTTTGCGGAAAGTTTTGTGTTTTTTGACGTGAACCTTGACATAAAGATCGCCCGGCGTGCCGCCTTTGGCTGCCTCACCAGCGCCAGAGAGCCGGATCATTTCGCCATTATCTATGCCAGCCGGAATTTTTATTTTTATTTCTTCTTCTTTTTTCAAAACCCCTAAACCATCGCAGAAAGCGCATTTTTCTTTTGGCACTTTGCCTGCACCGCCGCAAACCTCGCAGACTCTGGACATTTCTATTGAGCCAAAAATGGACCTTTTCATTTCTCTTATTTTTCCTTTGCCATTACAAGTTTTGCATTCAATAGTTTCGGTGCCACTTTTGGCGCCGCTGCCGTTGCAAACTATGCAAACTGAAACTTTGTTAAGCAAAAAAGTGCGTTCTATGCCAAAAATAGCTTCTTCAAATGCCAATTCTACATCTATAGAAATATCCCTCCCTCGTTTCGCTCGAGACCTTCGGCTCCCGCCAAAAAATTCTCCGAAGATATCTCCCAGATCAAATCCTTCCGCCGAAAAACCCCCTTGCGCTCCGTTTGCAAAACCGGAAAAATCAAAGCCGCCAAAATCCTGCCAGTTGCCCTGAAAGCCCCCTTGGCCGGTATTAGCTCCAGCAAAAGTCTGCCCGTACATATCATATTGGGCTCTTTTTTGATCATCAGAAAGTACCGTGTAGGCCTCGTTTATTTCCTTAAATTTATCGGCGCTGCCACCTTTTTTGTCCGGGTGATATTTGTGGGCCAATGTCCTAAAGGCCTTTTTTATCTCGTCTTTTGAGGCCTTTTTGTCCACCCCCAATATATCGTAATAGTTCTTCATTGTACGACTATTGTATCAGATTTTTAGCTCTTTGGCTATTTAGTTTCCTCAGGAGGCTTCTGATCTTCAGGCTTCGGCTCGCCGGAGCTGGGAGCGGAGGCAGCTCCACTATTCTTTTGCATGTGTTCACCGATCTTTTGAATTTCTTTGGAAAGATTCTCGGTTGCGGTTTTGATGGCAGAAACATCGTCTTTATCTTTGACATTTTTCAACTCACTTACTTTTTCTTCAACAGCTTTTTTAATTTCTTCCGAAACTTTATCTCCAGCATCTTTGAGAGCTTTTTCAGTAGTGTAAATAAGTTGCTCGGCCAAGTTTTTGGCTTCAGCCACCTCTTTTTTCTTGGCGTCATCAGCCGCATGAGCTTCGGCGTCTTTCTGCATCTTCTCAATTTCTTCTTTTGACAAACCGGAACTGCCCTCTATTTTGATGGACTGTTCTTTGCCCGAAGACTTGTCCTTGGCTTTGACATTCAAGATACCGTTCGCGTCTATGTCAAAAGTGACTTCCACTTGCGGCATACCTCGCGGCGCGGGCGGAATGCCATCTAAAATAAATCTGCCTAAGCTTCTGTTATCGGAAGCCAGAGGCCTCTCCCCTTGCACTACATGCACTTCCACACTGGTTTGGTTGTCAGCGGCTGTAGAAAATATCTGCGACCGGGAAGCTGGAATGGTGGTATTGCGGTCAATCAATTTGGTAGCCACTCCGCCCATGGTCTCAATGCCGAGAGAAAGCGGGATAACATCCAACAGCAATATATCTTTGACATCGCCGTGAATGATGCCGCCTTGAATAGCAGCGCCGAGCGCCACCACCTCATCAGGATTGATGCTTTTGTTCGGTTCACGGCCAAAAAACTTTTTCACTTCTTCAATTATTTTTGGCATTCTGGTCTGGCCGCCAACCAACACCACCTCTTCAATTTCATTAACTTTAAACGGCGAAGCTTCGATTGCGCGCTTGGTGATTTCCATCGCTCTCTGGACAAATTCGTCGGAAAGTTCCTCCAATTTGGCTCGGTTCATTTTGATCAATAAGTGTCTAGGCCCGGAAGAATCGGAAGTAATAAAAGGAATGTTGATTTCCGTATCGGTAGCGGTGGAGAGTTCAATTTTGGCTTTTTCGGCCGCTTCATCAAGGCGCTGGAGAGCCAGTGGATCTTTAGTAATATCAATGCCGCTTTCTTTTTTGAATTCAGAAGCTAGCCAGTGAATAATTTTTTGGTCAATATCTTTGCCACCCAAATGCGAATCGCCATCAGTTGCCTTGACTTCCACCACATCATCCCCCACTTCCAAAATGGAGATATCAAAAGTGCCTCCGCCAAAATCAAAGACGGCTATTTGTTCGTTTTTCTTTTTGTTGAAGCCGTATGCCAGAGCGGCCGCTGTCGGTTCGTTGATGATGCGAAGCACATTTAAACCGGCTATCTGGCCGGCATCTTTGGTGGCCTTTCTTTGAGCATCGTTGAAATAGGCCGGCACTGTAATAATGGCCTCAGTCACTTTTTCTCCAAGTTTGGCTTCTGCGTCTGTTTTCAATTTGGAGAGAATCATAGCCGATATTTCTTCCGGCCTGTAATTTTTGTCCTGCATCTTGACCAACACCCCGTTTGAATCGGATTTGGAAACACCAAAAGGCACTGTGTCTTTGTCCTTTTGCACCGCTTCTTCATCAAAATTGTGACCTATAAATCTTTTGATGCCAAAAACGGTGTTCTGCGGATTTGTAACCGCCTGACGCCTGGCCAAAAGCCCCACCAGTCGCTCACCGGTTTTAGAAATAGCGACAATTGACGGAGTAGTCCGCGCGCCCTCACTGTTTTCAATTATTTTTGGTTGTCCCGCTTCCATCACTGCCACTGCGCTATTGGTTGTTCCCAAATCAATTCCTATGATTTTTGACATATTAAATACGAATTAATTAATAACTCATCCCTAACCCTTCTCTTACAACAAGAGAAGGGAAAAATTCACCTTTTGCAAGTCAAATTATACATCTCTCACCTCCTTTTGTGCACTTGACATGAGTATTACAATTTGCTATAATTGTAGCAGGAGGATTAAGTATATGTTCGCACACATTTTCGCAACAATTCTCTTCATCGTCTCAGTGTTCTGGGCGGTGGGGAGTATGTATTTCACTTTCAGGAAACGGGAAGGTGGTGAAGCGGAGGGGTTAAAAAACTCCGCCATCGTCGCTATGGCCTTCGCCATCATAGCCATCGCCGCCAAGTACATCTTCGGCTAAGAAGGAGGTCACGTGAAGACTTTTGTCGAAATTATCAAGTTGTACTTCGAGCCCTTGGCTTGGGTTTGGAGACGATTCTTCAAAAGATGACTCCGAATCATGAGCTGCCGGACACCATGCCGGCGGCTTTTTTTTATTTTATTTTTTCTCTAACACTCGAACTCCCCCTTCCAAATCAACGAAATGTTTTTTGTCTAGTTTTCTGTCTAAAGTGACTTCTGTTTTGTATCTTATATCATTCATATCTAATCTGACACTGCTTACATCAACAAGAATATTTGCGATTTGCTCGGTATGAGAATCTAAAGTCTTTTCTATCCTATCAAGTTTTTCGTTTACTCCCGCCGTTCCTTCTGCCGTAGCCTTGAATCTATCATTTACATCCTCTACATATACGCCAATTTGCTTTCCGAAATCATCGGAAAGTTTTTTCATATAGCCCTTTATTTCTTTTTTATCTTTCTCGGTCATGGAGAGTATTCTAGCACTTTTACTCAAATCAAATTGTGTATAACTTTTTGCAACACGATACTTTACAAAAAATCAATTTTTGTATTCTCCAATCTTTACTTTCGGCGCTCTTATGATTTTGTTTTGGAGAGAGTAGCCGACGCTTAGGACTTCTATTATTTTATGGTCGTCTTCAGGATTTTCTACTGGCGCATTTTCAATCGCTTCATCTCTTTGCGGATCAAATTTTTCGCCAAGCGGATTTATGACAGAAACCCCGTGATTTGAAAGGACGTTTATAAGTTGGGAATGAATATACTCCACTCCCTGCCGCCAATTTTTATCTACTTTCTCCCACGCCTCTTTGTTTTTAAATGCCGAATCAAATGAATCCAAAACGGAGATAAGTTCGGTAGAAATATCTTCTTTGGCAAACTTGGCAAATTCCTTTTTTTCTTCTTCCAGTTTTTTGCGCAAATTGATGCTATCCGCTCTCTCCTTCTGCCAACCCGTCAAATATTCTTGAGCTTTCTCTTCCAGTTCTTTGATCCTCTGCCGCAGTTTTTTAATAAGCTGACCATCATCATGCTCACCATCTGCATCGATATTTTCATCAAATTTTATATCATCTTCGTCTTTCATGTTGGGTGTATTTTAACCTATTTTAGCTTTTTTTCAATGTCAGACCCCACCCCATTTTCTAACCTCCCAAACCCTCCTTAATTTAAGGAGGGATTTTGTGGAATGGGCCCTAAAATCAAGGTTTGATTTATTTTGTTTATTTCTTTATTATCCTAATTAGAAGGAGACGTGCAATGGAACCATTACACTTTTCTTTGAAAGATCTGCCTCCCGCGTGGGAAGAGCACATATGGCCATTGGTACGAGATACTACCAGTCCTCCCTACTATCTTGTGGGGGGTGCAATTCCCCGTACTCTTATTAACCAGATTTACGGAACTATCCTGCCGATCACGAACTATGATTTTGCGGTTGGGAGTCTATCTACAGAACCCCAACTTCAAAATGGTTGGGTAATCAGGGTGAACTCGTTTGGAAATTGGAAGGTTGTGAGTGACGAGCTCAATATCCATGTCGATGTCTGGCCATTTGCAGACTGGAAACGATCTCGAGGGGCAGTAGAGACATTGGAAGAAGCGCTGGCCGCAGTTCCCATTGATGTTCAAGCGGTGGGCTATGATGTATTAACAGAAAAGCTTTCATATCATCCCGCATTCGCTTTAGCATTACAGGAAAGATGCGTTCGCACATTGTGCCACGACGAGCATGCTTACCGGCTTGGCATCTTGAAGCTAACTCGGGAGCAAGATTTGAAATATCGAGCTGAAAGGTTCGGATTCAAATACGAACTCTAACGTTCTCAAACTCAAACACCTGCAGGGCTTCGGCTTGGCGGGTGTGGTTTTTTGTTCAAAGCGGGTGGGGTTTATCTCTTTGGTCACAGATAATTAGTTCGTCGTCACTCACAAATTTCCGCGACCCCACCTCGCCTGTTTTTGTTGCTACAAAAACATGGCTGCGGCCGTCGAAGCAGCTGAAAAAAGCAAAGCAGTTTGCTTTTTTCTAGCGCTTCGACCACTGTGGCGCTTTTCTAGCTTTTTTGAGGCCGAATTTGCGGCGTTCTTTGGCGCGTGGATCACGTTTCAAAAAGCCCGCGGTTTTAAGTTTTGTTTTGAAGGACTCATCATGTTTGACCAAAGCCCTTGAAATGCCTTGTCGCAGAGCTTCAGCTTGCGAGTGCACTCCGCCACCTTTGACATGGACCGAAACGGAGAAATGTCCTGCTTTGGCTTTATTTACCGCTTCTTCAACAATTTTTCTAAGTTCCGCCGTCGGAAAATATGAATCCAAATCTCGGTCGTTTATTTTAAAGGACCCCTTTGACGAAGGAGTAATGCGCACTCGAGCCACCGAAGTTTTTCTGCGGCCGACCGCCTCTATATATCTTTCCGCTTTTTTTTCTGTTTTGATTGTAGCCATAATGTTCTAACTCCTCCCTTGCCCTCCCCTTAATTTAAGGGGAGGGTTGGGTGGGGTTATTCTTGTATTATTAAATTTTTCATCATTCGATCCCTTAATTTATTTTTCGGCAACATGCCTCTCACCGCGATTCTCAGAGTCTCTTTCATGCCTTTATCAGCCACCACTTTTTTCATGGACCTTTCCTTCAAGCCGCCCGGGTAGCCGGAATAATTTTTGTAAATTTTGTCTTCCATTTTTTTATTGGTGACAGACAACTTTCCAGCATTTATGATTTTGACTTTAACGGCCGGGACAGTGTTTCTCGCAAAATCAGTGCGGTTTTTACCCATCAGAATAACCGCCACTTCACTGGCTACTCTGCCCAATTTTCCGTTTTGCGCGTCTATGGTATAGTTCATTGAAATATTGAATGATTAAATGATTGAAAGATTTTATATGAATTTTTTAATTTTTCAATTTCAATCTTTAAATAAAGCTTATAATAGCCATCGGACTTCCGTCTGAAAGCCGCTTCTTGGTTTTGGTGATTCTCACATAGCCACCCTTCCGGTTCGCATATTTTTTGGAAAGAGAATCCACCAAAATTTTAGCGGCATTTTTACCTATCTTTTCGCCAACGGCTCGCCTCGCAGCCACAGTAGCTGTTTTGCCTTTAGTCACAAGTTTTTCAATGAACGGCCGGAGGGCTTTGGCTTTTGGCTCGGTGGTTTCCATCTTTTCGTGCAATACCAAAGATCTGGCCAAAGAATTGATCAGAGCCTTTCTGACTTTAGTTACTCTGCTGAATTTTTTGTTTTTATTGTGATGTCTCATGATAATCTTTCAATCTTTCCTTCTTTCAATTTTTTAATTACTTTAACGTTATGCCATATTCCCCCAAGACCCTTTTAATTTCGGCTACCCCTTTTGCCCCCAACCCTTCCACTTCCAAAATATCCTTTTCCTTTTTCCTGGCCAGGCCGCCCAAAGTTCTGATGTTGGCGCTGGAAAGAGCGTTTAAAGTCCGAGCACCCAAATTCAAGTCTTCAATGCGAGTTTTCAGGAATTCTAGATCCAATTTTTGGCCGTCTTTACCTGTTTTTTCATCGCTTGATTCCGGTCCGGCAGTTTCCGTTTCAGTGTTTTCTGTTTCGTCCGCGTCTTTGAAGCCGGTAATGGCCTGAAGCTGTTCTATCATGATATTTATGGATTTGGTCAGCGCTTCCGCCGGCGTGATGCTGCCGTCGGTTTCTATGAAAATCCTCAAGCGGTTGAAATCGGTGCGGTCGCCCACTCTCATATTTTCCACTTCATAATTGGCTCTCAAAATCGGGGTAAAATTGGCGTCTATCATTATTGTGCCGATATCAACTTTGTCTTTTGACAACATGTCGCGGCTTACGAAACCGAGACCTTTTTCAGCGGTTATTTCTATGGAAAGTTCTGAGTCTTTGTCGGTCAATGTCGCTATCACCAAATCCGGGTTTATAATTTCCACTTGCCCCGGAACATCAAAATCTTTAGCGGTAAGCACTTTGGCCCCTTTGCCCTTCAAGGTCAGCACCTGGGGTTCGCTTGAAAGCATTTTTATGCGCATCCTTTTTATGTTGAGCATAATCATAACCACGTCTTCCCTGACTCCTTTTACGGAAGAAAATTCGTGCTTGACATTGTCTATTTTTATTGAAGTGATGGCGGCTCCCGGCAAAGATGACAAAATAATGCGGCGCAAGCTGTTGCCTATGGTAAAACCGTATCCCGGATAAAATCCGTCAATCTCATAAACGCCCTTGTTGCCCTCTTCCGATATGATCTTCGGTTTTGAAGGCAGTATGATGGTCTTATCAAAATTTTCTGTTGTCATGATATTAAAAATTAAAATTAAACAAAATTTATTACACGATAGTTATCTTTGATAATATT
>CAYQUJ010000010.1:7761-9810 GCA_964420745.1 uncultured Candidatus Saccharibacteria bacterium
AAATCCATCAATTTCGTAGACGCCCTTATTACCCTCCTCCAATATAATTTTTGGTTTTGAAGGTAACACTATGGCTTTTTCAAAATGGTCTGTCATCATAATATTAAAATTAAAATTTATTATCTTTGATAATATTCAATTACTTGGCCCAGATCAAACAATAAATCTGCACTTTGACTGAAAGTGCCGCTTTTTATGGAAAGCTCTTTGGTTTTGGCGTCCCAAGAAAGCCAATTTGGGGATTGAGTGTCTGTAATTTTGGTTTCTACCTCATTAAAAAGTTTGCTGCCGCGGCTGCCTTCCCGAATTGTTATTTTGTCTCCATCTCTTACCGTAAAAGAAGGGGTATAAACTTTTTTGCCGTTTACCAAAAAGTGACCGTGGGCTACCGCCTGCCTGGCGCTCAAATGGGTCGGCAAAATGCCGGCTCGCCAGACTGTATTGTCCAAACGATGTTCAAGAGATTTGAGCAGATTCGCCGCAGGTGCACCGCCTTTTTGGGCGATGGCTTGCTTTACATATTTGGCAAACTGTTTTTCGGTTATGCAGTAAAACATTCTGGCCTTTTGTTTTTCATTGAGTTGCGTACCAAAGTCTGTTTTTGGTTTGAAAGATCTTTTTTTAACTTTTCGCTCTTCTCTCAAAGCATACTTTTGAGTTTGCGTTTTCTCAAAAATATGGGCTTTGAGTTTGCGGGCTATTTTGTATTTTGGACCTATTTTCATATTTTTTAATTTGATTATTTCTAACTCCTCCCTTGCCCTCCCCTTAATTTAAGGGGAGGGTTGGGTGGGGTTATATTCTCCTTGGTTTTTTTGGCTTCGGACCATTATGAGGCACCGGAGTGGCATCTTTGATAGAAGTAATGCTCACGCCTTTTGAAATAAAACCCCTAATACCCGACTCCCGGCCCAATCCTACTCCTTTGACTACTACTCCGACTTCCTTAACCCCCAAGGTTTGAGCTTTGGCGCCCAGGGTTTCGCCCACTTTGGCAGCCGCAAACGGTGTTCCTTTTTTTGCCCCTTTGAATCCTAAACTGCCGCTGGAAGCCGAGGCTACGATGTTGCCTTTTTTATCTGTAAGTGTCAGTACCGTATTATTGTAAGTGGATCTTACATACAACACACCGGATTCAACCCGTTTTTTGCCAACCTCTTTTGCCACACCCTCCGGTCGGGATTCTGATTCTGGCGCTGCTTCTGTTTTTACGATTCTCTTTTTACCCATAAATTTTATTTATAGTGAATTTATTGAACTATTTTTTATCAACTGCCCGTCTGCCGGTACCCATGGTCTTCCTCACATTACCCCTACGGGTGCGGGAATTGGTCTTGGTCCTCTGGCCGCGGGAAGGCAGGGAGCGTGCATGTCTTACGCCCCTATAACATTTGATATCCTTTAATCTTTTTATATTTCCGGAAACTTCTCTTTTCAAATCGCCTTCTATCTTTAAGCTTTCTATAATCTTTTTTATATCATTCTCTTTGGCGGCGCTTAAGTCCTTCCCCTTGGTCCCCCAGTCCACTTTGGCTTTATCTAAAATTTGCTGGGCGCGAGAACGGCCAATGCCAAAAAGAGTGGTCAATCCGATTTCTAGCCTTTTTCCCTCCGGGATTGTAATTCCCAAAATTCTCATAATTTTTTAATCTTTTCTTCTTTCAATCTTTTAATTTTTCTATCCTTGTCTTTGCTTATGTTTTGGATTGCTCTTGCAGACTACAAACAAAATACCCTCTCGACGGACTAATTTGCATTTCGAACACATCTTTTTTATTGAAGCTTTGACCTTCATCCCGTTAGAAGTATTAAATTAATAAACTACAACTTTCTTGATTCCCGCCACTTCTAACGGGATTCATTACTTTCTAAATTACTCGCTGGCTTTCTGTCTATTATCAATACGGCGCACAATCCTACCCCTCCCCCCATAAGGATCGAGGACGACTTCTACGCTATCTCCGATAATGACTTTAATTCTATTGAGCCTCATTTTGCCGGAGAGATACACAAGCGCTTCTTTTTCTTCTGTCTGGAATTTGACGCGGA
>CAYQUJ010000010.1:9820-17364 GCA_964420745.1 uncultured Candidatus Saccharibacteria bacterium
CGCTTCTATTTCCTTAAATTTGACACGAAAAAACGCGTTCGGAAGCGCTTCCGTGACCATTCCGATACTGGTATTCTGCCTTGCTTTATCTATCATTTAAAATGAAACAACAATGTGAGAGGTTATCATATAAGACCTATTGATGTCAAGCCTACTTAGAGGTGTCTATTTTTACGTTTATTTTCAAGGGATTTTCAGGAAAGGACTGTTTCCAAATAGGTCTGATAACCACTGTTATATTTGAAATGCCTATAAATTCATCCATGAGTTTAACCACTTCTTTGCGGCCGACACCTGCCAATTTTTGGCTTACAAGGTCAGTGTCTATCTCTGCAAAAAATTTGGCTTTGCCTGTGATTTGCAGATCCAATTTTTGGCCAGCCTCTATTTTTTCCAGTTTTTTAGTTACCTCCAGAGAAGAAAAATCTCGAATAAAAGCTCTGATGTTTTGCCAGTCCGAGTATGTCTCTATATATTTTGCAATGATTTTGCCGGAAAGATCGCGGCTATTTAACATTATGGCGTATGCGGTTATTTCCTTCCCTAAGATAATTGAATCCGATTCTTCCGTCTGAAGCAATTCACGAGATTCATATATGACAGAGTTTGGCAATAGAGCCAACCCTTCCGGCACCTTTGATTTAAGGTCTTTTTCAAGCAGAGCTTGTGCTTCCATATCAATGCGTTGCAACGCCGCCTGCTTTTCGCTAGGTGACACAGTTTTCATTTTACCAACAAAACCTCCAACCATATCAGTGGATGACCTGGCATAAAAATTCTTATAGCGAGGGGCGTCATTTTTAAATCCGGGAATAGTGAAATCTGTCTTTTTGATATTATATTTTTCACCGGCTTCATCGGCAAAAACTTCTACTTCTACGCTGCCCGGCGTCTCCACACCATTTTTTACCGACTTGCCCGGTACCATCACCGATTCCGGTATCCTATAAATGAGGCCTTCCGGGCTTTCAAATCTCGTGCGAACTATGAGTTTCTGCGGTTCGGATGAAAAATTGTTGTAAATGACTATTTTGCCATGCGCCTCTAGTTCTACCGATTCTTCCCCTGTCGCCGGCACTGAAGCAGTTTGCGATTTTGAAAGTTTGATGATTTCATACCGGACACTGTCTGGAGTCGCTTCCACTGTTGCTGTCAAATCCATGGAAACCGCCACTTCTTGGCTCTTGGGTGTAATGGAGACCGTGGCGGAGGCAAACACTGTCATCATAGCAACCAGAAAAACTGCCACTACCACAACAATGACGCCTCCAAATATAAAGCGCTTTTTGTTTGGTTTTTTATAAGTGTTTGTGTATGGTTCCGGTTCTTCTTTGTTTTTAGGATAGTAGTACTCGTAGGCCTTATTGTTTTTTATATTTTCTATCTCGGATATTTTGGCAGACATGGTAGAAGTGTTCTCTTCTGGCACTGAGAAGTTTTTTGTTGCATAGTCCTTTTCTGGTTTAACCACTATCGGCATCTTGCGCTTGCCGCCGTTTGGAATCGGCACATTGCGGATACTTCTTTTGTCTGGAGGCACCACGTCGCTAAATTGTACTTTCGCCATGCTTGTATTATAAACCTTTATTTTATTTTTGTAATCAAATGTGTGGAAAAAACAACCTCACCCCCAAACCCCTCTCCTTGCGAAGGAGAGGGGAGCTCCGCCTTATTCGAGCATAGCTTTTATTCTTCTCACTCCGACAGAGACGGCTTCTTCTTTGATGATTTTAAATTTACCAAGCTCACCAGTGTTGGAAATGTGGGGGCCGCCGCAGAATTCTTTTGACCAGGCTTCGTCTAAAGATGGGCCGACATAATAAATACTGACTTCATTGCCATACTTTTCGCCAAATACATGCGCCGCGCCGGTTTTTTCCGCTTCTTCTTTTTTCATGACCACTTTATTGACCGGCAAATTTTCAGCGATTTTTTGATTGACCAAATCTTCCACTTTTTTCTTTTCCTCATCTGTCATCTTTCTGCCAAATGTAAAATCAAATCGGAGTCTCTCCGGCGTAATATTGCTCCCTTTTTGTGTAATCGGTTCACCTAAAACAATTTCTAAAGCTTGGCGAAGAAGATGCGTGGCGGTATGCAGTTTTTTAGTTTCTTCCCCTGCATCAGAGAGTCCCCCCTTGAACATACCGGCTGAAGCAGTTTTTGATAATTCCTGGTGCTTTTTAAATTCTTCATAAAACTTTTTCTCATCAATTTCAACGCCTTTTTCTTTAGCCAATTCTTTAGTTAACTCAAACGGAAAACCATACGAAGTAAAAAGTACAAACGGGTCAGTGCCTTTTTCAAACTCTTTCAAACCATTTTCCAAAGTTTTTTCAAATCTTTCTTCTTCTTGTGACAAATTATCAAAAATGAATTTTTTATTTTTTAAAATTTCTGGATAAATTTCTTTGTACATTTCCACAACAACCCCAGCGATTTCTTTTGTGAAATTTTTTAAACCAATTTGTTTGCCATATCTGACCGCCCGCCTTACAAGTCGGCGCAAAACATAACCCTGACCAGTATTGGAAGGGGTGATGCCTTTTTCATCGCCCAAAATAAAAGTGGCCGCTTTCAAATGATCGGCGATAATGCGCATGGCTTTTATGTTTTCACCTTCGTACTTTTTGCCACAAAGTTGTTCTATTTTTTCAATGATAGGCCAAAAAAGTTCTGTTTTGTAATTGTCATCCAAACCGTTTACCACTGCCGTGGTTCTTTCCAACCCCATGCCAGTATCAACATTTTTTTGTGATAATGGTTCGAATTTGCCGTTAGCGGTTTTGTTGTATTGCATAAAAACATCATTCCAGATTTCCAGCCACTTGGCATTATCATCATTAAAACTATCCGGAACTTCATTTGGATTTCCAGTCCAATAAAACATCTCTGTATCGGGTCCGCACGGTCCGGTCTCCCCTGCCGGTCCCCACCAATTATTTTTTTTTGGCAATTTTGCAATTCTTTTCTCCGAAATGCCCAAACTTTTCCATTTTTCGTATGCTTCGTCATCAAAAGGCGCATCGTTATCTCCGGCAAAAACCGAAACTGCAATTCTGCTTTTATCCAAACCGAGCCAATCGGGCGAAGTCAAAAATTCAAAGCTCCATTCAATGGCTTCTTTTTTGAAATAATCGCCCAAAGACCAGTTGCCCAACATTTCAAAAAATGTGTGATGCGAATAATCCCCCACCTCTTCTATATCGCCTGTTCTGACGCATTTTTGGACATTGGCGAGTCGGTTGCCGGATGGATGTTTTTCGCCGAGTAAGTAAGGAACCAAAGGGTGCATCCCCGCCGTCGTAAAAAGCACCGAGGGATCATTTTCCGGAACAAGCGAAGCGCTGGGGATTATCTTGTGTCCCTTGCTCTCAAAAAACTCCAAATATTTTTTTCTGATTTCCGAAGAGGTCATATCACCATTTTACAACATTTTGCTTATTTTCAAAATTTGCTCTTTCCATAAAAACATGCTTACATATTTTCAGGAGGTGTTGGGTATGTTTGAGTCAGGTTCAGAGGTTGAGATTGTGGAAGACGGAGAGGTTATTGACCAAGTATTCGTTGTAAAAGACAACCGATCCGAGATCGAGGTTCGAGACGCCAGTGGTAATACCACGACCTTTGCTCATTCTGTGTCTTGGGGCGGATGGAAAATGTTATTTGAGGGACTGGGAGGAGAAAGATGCTTCGGTAGAAACAGCCCGGTCTATGAAATAAGAGGGGTACCACCGGTACCCACCCCACCAACAAGTTCTGTCGCAGACGAGATGGGAGTCTCTAATCTGGACGATATCATTGGAACGGGGTGGCAGTAATTCTGCTCTTTCCCCTGTCCAAAAGCCGCCCTTGCATTGCTTGGGGCGGTTTTTTGTTTTCTTCCTTAGAAAACGAAAAATTACAATGGCCGTCATTGTAATTTTTAAAGTATGGTGTAATTTATTTTATTATACTCAAATCGCCATTCAAAAGTATTGGTTTGATGCCCATTATTTCTTGTTTGTAGGAAAGTTCCGAAGAGACAGGATTCAAAATGTAAATCGGTTTTTTTGAATAAAAGGCCACGCCTATTTCAATCAAAGTGTTACCGCCCACATAACCAGCAATGCCCCGCTTCTCATGATTGACCACCAAAATAGCGTCGGCCCAGTCAATTTTTTCATAATGGTCTCTAATGGCGCCCTCTTTCAAATTCCATATTTTGTGCTCAGCCGGAAAGGCATCGATGCCGCCGTTTTCTTCAATATACTTGCCAAAATAAACTTTCCTGCCGCTCCCAAATTCCTGAGGGACTTCCAAAGCCAGTTCCGGTATTTTTACTTCATGTCCGATTTCCAAAAGCCGGTCTCTGGCAGACTCCATTTCTTTGTAAAATAAAATACTGCCGCAAATCGTTATTTTCATGGTTTTTTATATTTCTCTTTGTTAAGAATTTTCAGTAAAGCAAGCAAAATCGCATCTTTTAATAATTCTTCTCTTTTTATTTTCCCGTTGGAAAAATATTTTCCTACATCTTTTTCGGTATCCCCTGATAATCTTTTTGTTATCTCCCCGCCTTCCGTATTTTTTTCTTTTATTTCATCTATCATCCACTGCGGTATGGGAAGACCGGCGCTAAACGATATGGATTCCTCATTTTCTTTTGAAATGACACAAACATACGCAACATCAAAATAATTTTTTTCAATTTCTATTAACCCGTTTTCCACGCCGACAGAAATATCCGGGCTGAGTTTATCTAAAGCTTCCTTCGCTCTATTCCTTGCGCCTTTTATCGTTTCTTCATAACCGAAAGGTTGGTGAGATACGCCAGAATCAACTTTTATGGGCATTATTTCAGCCTCTACTCCAAATTGGTCCAACGCGCTTTTTAGCGCCCTCACTTTTAGTTCACTTGTTGTTCCGATTGCTATCTTCATACCGCTATTTTACAACAAAAAACCGATTATTTCTTGCTGGCTTGCCAAAGTTTTTCGAGCTCGGCAATGTCAGCTTTGATGCGATTCAACCCGGTTTCAAAAAGTTTTTTGTCTGGATTAACACCGATCTTTTTGAAAATATTCTCCGGAGAATCAGACGAGCCGCTGGATAAAAATTGGATCACATCTTTTATTTTAGTTTTATCTTTTTTATACCTTTCATAAAGCGCGTCTGAAATAAGCTGGCCGAAAGCGTATGAATAAACATAAAAGAAATTGCGGATGTGCGACCAATTAACAAAAAAGTAGCCGTCCCTCGGCATGAGTTCAAACGCTGGCCCCATATAATTTTGCATATGCTTTCTAATTGTGAGATGCAATTCATTTTCAAAATTGAAACAGGCGATTTGGCGAAAGATGGTAGAAATATCGTCTGAAATTTTATCGTGCAGCAACAGCATCTTTTCTTTGGCCGGCAAATTTGGCAGAGCTTCTTCAAAAACCAAATTTTCAAAAAAGGTACTGGCCACTTCTGCGGTTGCAATGGTGTGACCTTCGTACAAAGGTCGTTGTTTTTTGGAATATTTGGCGTGGATGCCGTGGCCCATTTCGTGTGCCAAAGTGGTCATCGAACGAAAATCTGAAATATGATTTAGCAATATGTAGGTTGGCACGCCGCTGCCGCTGGAGCAAAATGCGCCGCCATGTTTGCCCTTTTTGGGGAAAACGTCTACCAGGCCTTTCACAAACATTTCCTGCGCGAAATTGCCGAAATCTGGATCAGCTTTGCCAAAAGCTTTAATAACCTTGTTTTTTGCTTCTTCAAAAGAAATTTGAATTTCCGTTTTGCCGACTTTGGCTGCCCGGTCGGCGTAAGAAAGTTTTCGCTCTCCGAGCATTTGGGCTTTTATTTTGTAAAATTTGTGGGCAACGCTAAAATTTTTTGTCACCGTCTCCGTCAAATCCTTGATTGTTTTCAAATCATTTTCATAACCTTTGACGGTCGCTTCGTAAGGGGTTTTGAAGCCGCGGAGCTTATCGTTTATTTTTTTGTCTGTGACTACCGCATTTATCTCGCTCTCGGAAAAATCACTTATTCTCTCCAACACTTTCATCGCTTCATCATGAAGAGTGTGCCTTCTGCTTGTTTCCAACGTTGGAATTTTGGCCAAGGCCTCCGCCATTGGAATGTCCTTTCCTTCAAAATTGACCGTTTGTTTGCTTAGAAGTTTGTTAAACCCGGAAACCCACATGCCTTGAGCCGGAGCGCTTTTGAGGTTCATTATTTTTTCTTCCGCTTCGGAAAGATCATATTTGGCATTCTCAAAAAGTTTTTTTAGAAAATATTTAAAGGGAGTCAATTCTTTTGATTTCAAAAATTTTTGCTGTAAGTCTTTTGAAATTTTGCCGATTTCCAGCATAAAAAATTCAACTTCATTTGCCAAATTTGCGTAGAGGTCAGAGAGTTTGGCAATCTCTGCATTGGCTTCATTATCTTGGGCATTTAGCGCAATGCGGTGCGAAAAGTAAGCGCCCGGCCTCTCGCCGGCCGGATTTTTGGCCAAGTTTTCGTATTCCCCAATAGCTTTGGCCAACGCCTTTGGATACTTCAGGTGTCTCTTGTCTTTACGGTACTTTTTGGCGAAATTCAGATAAAGTTTTTGCAAAGCCGCGCAATCTTTGGCTGCTTCTCTTTTTGGATCTCCTTTATATATACGGGTCAAATCCCACTCGGTTTTGTATTCCATAGTCCTGCCATACTACCTTAATTTTACAAATCTTTCAAAACCTGAAAATCTTTTTTGAGGGAGTCTAGAGTGTGGGAGTTGTAAACAGCAACGGCCGGGTGGTAGAGGGGTACCACTTTGATAGAGCCGTAACTTGTTTGCCCGTCGAAGGTCTTGCCGTGATTGCGGCTTATCGGCTCCAGTTCAAATTCCAAACCGAATTTTGGCATGATGTAGCCCATGGCATAGCGGCCCAAGGTAGCAATAATTTTCGGTTGAATTATTTCAATTTGCCGGTCCAAAAAAGGTCCGTAAATTTCTATTTCGCTAGGACTCGGATCCCGATTTTCCGGCGGCCGGTCTTTGACGATGTTGGTTATGTATATGTCTTCTCTTTTTATTCCTACTGATGCCAAAAGTTCGTCCAAAATTTTGCCTGCCGCGCCACAAAACGGTCGGCCGGTTTTGGCTTCGTTGCGGCCCGGTGCTTCGCCTATAAACATGATTTTGGCAAAATGGCTGCCCTCGCCGATGACCGGCAAATTTTTGCTTTTTATTCTAAATTCATAAAGCGGCGATTTTGAGAGCGCTACCACCTCATCTTTTATTTGCCTCATCAATTCCTTTCTTTCTTCAATAGTTTGCACCTTCCGATTTTAGCATTTTCGCCTTTTTTGCGCTTCCTCTGTTATCCCCGCCGACTTTACCGTCGGAGCGGATGACGCGATGGCAAGGTATTTTAGGGTCGTGATTTTCATGCAAAATATTGCCGACCACTCGAGAAGCTTTGGGCGAATCGGCCTTTTTGGCGACTTCCTTGTATGTCAAAGTTTTTCCTCTCGGTATTTTCCTTACTACTTCCAAAACTTTTTGCTTAAATATTTTCATAATTTCA
>CAYQUJ010000010.1:17404-22429 GCA_964420745.1 uncultured Candidatus Saccharibacteria bacterium
CCAGCTTGGGGAGAGGGGAACCATAGTTAACATAGTGATAATTCTTAGGTTTCTTCCCCCTTCCCCTTCGCAAGGGGAAGAGCCGGGGATGAGGTCGTTTTATTATTTACCGAACCAACATAAGCGCAATAATCGCAATTTGGCGCAGATTTTGGAGCGTCATCGGAATCCAAACATTTTTTCATATCAAGCAGAGTTTTTTCCACCCATTCATCGGAACCGGTGTAAGGGATGAGTTTAATATCAAATTCCAGTTTGCCGTCAAACGCTTCCCTGTCTCTTTTGCCGTTGCAATAGACGAAATAGCCGGTGTCTGAAACTTCTAAATCATTGTGTCGCAAGAGCCACTGATAAACTTCCATCTGTCGTTTATATCCGTCCTGCCACTCAGCGTCCAGCGTCACTTCCGTATCTTTGCTTGTCGCCTTGTAATCAACGACCATAAGTTTACCATCGGCCATTTGCCAAATATCATCAACGGCGCCGAAGACAACAAAATTTGCCGGTTCAAAAAATGTTTCCACACCAACAAAATTTTCCCGCCACTTTTCCATTCTATCGTCTTGAAAGGGCACAGCATCTATACCATAGCTTTCCATGAGCGGATGCGGCGTGCCCTGTTTGCGGTGAATATCAAATTCTTTTTTGAGCAATGTATCAACAGCGCTGTTTAAGTTGAATGGGAAGCCCTGAGGCCTTGAAACTCCAAGCCGGCGGTCTAAATAAAAACACCTCTGACACTCCACAAACAAATCAATCTTGCTGCGGCTTATCCTAAACGCCTCTTTGGCCTTCGGATCGTATAATTTTTTTCTGTAAAAAGCCATTAAAACAATTAGATTAATTAGAAATTAGTTTAATCTCGGCAATCATTTTATCAATTTTATCTTTACTTAAACCAGCTTGTGCGAGTATATCCGGATTATCAAGTGCTTGTTTGCAAAGAACTATGCCAGCTTGCATCAAAAGTTTTTCATCGCTCGGAGTACTGCTATTGAGACAAGTAATAGGGTGCAAATGGGCTTTTTCTATCAGATCCTGCAAGTTTCCTTTTTCCGGATAATTCCAACCAACTAATTTCATATTGCGGCATTTGGCGTATTTGATGGCTGATTCGGAAAACTTGGTATTTGTGATAAGCCAGCCCTCATCAAACTTATGTTTATGACTACCAAAATCAAATTCTTGATTTGCCAAATCATCCCATCTGGCTTTTATATAGAGGGCAATTTTTAAATCGGATTTAATACCAAGCTCGTTGTGAAATTTAGCTTCCACAAAAATTAATTTGCTCTCATTCCAAGCGACAATATCTATCTCGTGTTCGGCACATTCGCCTTTGGCGATAAAATCGGTTTGAGTTTCAAAGCCTTGGCTGCGGAAAATTTCAGCTACAAATTGCTCAAACGGAAAACCGGTTGGTCCGAGTTCCATTACTGCCCGACGGAGTGAATATCTGGCGGCGGCCGGCTTTTCCTCTCGGCCCAAAAGGTCAAAAGCGTGCTTATAAATATCTTTGGTAGTCGCGCCGTCTTTTAGTTCTTTTTCTATTTGACTTACTATATTGTCGGTCGCCTCTTCGCTCGCCCCCGCCCGCATCAAAGAATCATGCAACTTCTGCGGATTAAACTCTTCCCTTTCCCCAGTCGCTTTTATTATGTATTTATTATTCATGAAGCTATTATACCTCCTCCCAAACAAATTTCACCATCATATAAAACCAGAGATTGACCAGCAGAAACTCCCATTTGGGGTTCATTAAAAATTACTTTTTGCCCTTCAATTTTACATCCAATCTTTTTTTGGCGGTATCTGATGCGACATAGCAAATTTTTTTCTTCTGGAGATTGATCAGAGATCCAGTTTATCTCTCCGAGCTCAACAAAGTGCTTCGAAAAAATGTCTGGTTGAGCCCGAGGCTTTGCGAAGGGCAACCCGAGGACTTTTTGAGAAGCATTTTGTTGAGCGACTGTTATGGTATTTTTTTTGATATTTTTTGCGATTACATAAAGCGGTTCATCGGAGGTAGTTTTTTTCGTAACATTAAAACCATGCCTTTCTCCTATGGTATAAAGGATTGCTCCTTCGTGTTCCCCTATTATTTCTCCTTTTTCATTCAACACTTTTCCTTTGCTAGCGCCTGCATATTCTTTCAAAAATTCTTTCATATCCACTTTGCCCAAAAAACAAAGGCCTTGGCTGTCTTTGCGAGTCGCTTGCGGCAAACCGAATTTTTCCGCCAGTTTTCTGACTGAGGGTTTCAGTAAATGACCTATCGGAAACAAAACATGTTTTAGTTGGTCTTGGGTGAGAGTCCAGAGGAAGTAGCTTTGATCTTTGTTTTTGTCCGCGCCTTCTTTCAACCTCACCCGGACTTCGTCTCGACCTCCCCTCGTCTGATGGGAGGCAAATGCACGAGCGTAGTGACCGGTAGCAACAAAGTCAGCTCCATTTTTAAGTGCAAATTTCAAAAAGTGGCCGAATTTTATTTCTTTGTTGCACATCACGTCCGGATTGGGTGTCCTGCCTTTTTTGTATTCGGCGATCATATAATCCACCACTTCCTTTTTGTATTCTTTTTCCAAATCTAAAGTAATGAAAGGGATGTCCAAAACCGCTGCCACTTTCATAGCGCTTCTTCTGTCTTCTTTCCACGAACACGGATAACCTTCGGGCGTCCAAGCTTTGATGAAAACACCGGTCACTTCGTAACCCTGGCTCTGGAGTAGCGCGGCGCTCACTGCAGAGTCAACGCCTCCTGACAGCCCGATAAAAACCTTTGGTTTGTTTTTCATGGGGCGAAATATACCAAATTTTAATGCAAATACAATTCCCTATTGCTTTTATGCCCTTCAAAATCTTTCGCGTAATACATACTGCCTTTCTTATCAGAAAGAAAATATAAATACTCGGTTTGGGTCGGCGCGATAGCGGCTCTAATTGAATCAACACCCGGATTGGTGATGGCCGTTGGCGGCAGGCCTTTGTTCACGTAAGTGTTGTATTCGTGGTCTTCGGTCAAATCATCTTTGGTCAAAGTGTAAGAATTTTTGCCGTTGTAATATTGAAAGGCCGCGTCAACTTGGAGTGGCATTTGGATTCGCAGCCGTTTCCACAAGATGCCCGACACAATTCTTTTTGAGTCCAAAGTGCCGTTGGCTTCGTCTTCGATGATTGAGGCCATGATCACCAAATCATTGAGAGATTTTTCGGATTTCAAGATGTCCGCTTCATATGGTTTGATTTGCCTGGCGAAATTTTCCCGCATCATCAGGATTACGTTGCTAGCTTTGGTGTTGGGCGTCAAAAAATAAGTGTCAGGGAATAAATAACCCTCGTAATTGTTATCTAAAACTTCGTTCACAAAATCTTCGGGATTAAAAGCGGGTAATTCTTTTGCCAATATTTCCGCCATTTCCATTGAAGAAACACCTTCGGGAAGAGTTATTTTGATGGCGATCAAACCAAACTCCCCGTTATGAAGCATTTTGGCCACTTTAAAAACGCTGACTGGCTCCGGGAAATAATAATCGCCGGCAATGGCATTCCTCTCGCCATCCAAAAGCATTATAAAAGCTCGGAGCCAAAGAGATGAGCGCACGATGCCTTTTTGTTCAAAATTATTTACGATGGCCGACAAAGATTCTCCCCTTTAAACTGTGATCAGCGCCTGTTCTGGGAAAGGCCTAGGCGCCCGCCAGTACAAAAAATACATTGTTGAGTACGCAAAAATCGCCAAAACGATAATCGCCGCTATTCGGAAAAGGTGCTTGTCCAGATAAATCAGGGCTCGGGAGATGCGGTTGCGCCAAATCAAAAGCCGGGCACGGTTTGGATCGCGCTCAAGCCAAATATTTACCTGACCGGGCAGACCTTTCATTTTGCCGAGCCAATCGCCTCCTCTTTTTTTTAAATTCAGCCAAAAATCCATATTTATTTATATTGGCAGATTAGAAGGGGCTTCGGATTTTTTGGAAGGCACGCGAGTAAATGTTGGCGCGGCGGCGATGGAACCCGGGAAGTGATAGATAGTGGCCAATTCTTCGGCATTCAAGATGAAGGGCTTGCTATAAAACCATTTACCCATATAAGGCGAGAAGAAAAAGCGGCGCAGTTTGTATTCGTCAAGCAATTTGTACGGAAATTTTTTGTCGCTTTTCCACCAATCGCGTAGCGGATCAGTATCAAACGCGGCATACCAACCAGTCGGTTTAAAACCATTGAACTCGGCCGAAGCATATTGCTTAAAATAACCGAAGGTGCCGCCCACATACATGCCGTTAAACTGGTCCTTGTCATCCGCAAAATAGACAGAACGAATGCAGGTGTCAAAACCAATCTTGGAAACGCTGCGTTCCAGAGCGGCAATTGTTTCCGCTTCTCCTTTGGTTGGAATTCTGGGGAAGCCGCCTTCTTCTTTTTCTGCCTTGAGTTCTTTCAAAATTTTATCTTTCTGCTCCTTGGCCTCTTCTTGCCAACTGTCAACAGTTTCCGACCAGGCAAATTTTTCTATTTTTTTGCTCCAAGGCAGAGCTTTCTTTTTATCTTTTTTGTGGGCTCTGATAATAATCTGAATCCACACATTGTGTCCCGCAGTCACCGTGCTCAAAAATTCCAAAGAAGTTGCTATTGGATCCACTTTGAACTCTTCTTTGGGGTCTTTGTCCAATCCGTAATCAACATAAGTTTTGATTGGGAAGGGGTCGGCTTTTGCCAATTCCCACTGGACGCCAAACATCCTATGTTTTGCCGGATCAAAATAAAAATATTTGGTGTAATCTTCAGCTTCGTAAACTTCAACTCCCGGATATTGCGAATACAAATGACCTTCCAGAGAATTTCTGTACTTCTTTCTCGTCCATATAAAAAATCTTATGTTACCGCCAGTTGAAATAAGTTCCAGCGAAAACCAAGCACGGGTTTGGCCCAGCCAATATTTTTGCCACCAACTACTCTCGTCTGCCGTCTGATGCATGGCGCTCAAGACCACCTCCATGGCCGCCGGCGATTTAAAAATTTCTTTGG
>CAYQUJ010000011.1:0-14090 GCA_964420745.1 uncultured Candidatus Saccharibacteria bacterium
ACCATTTGGGGCGTGTTCGGAGCGCGCTTGGATGTTTTTGATGTTTTCCCGGATGTGGTTTTTAGCAAAGGCGGTTATGGCAGCTTCCCGACTGTTTTGGCGGCGCGGATTTTACGTATTCCGGTTTTCGTACACGAATCAGATTCGGCGCCCGGCCTAGTCAACAAGTGGAGCGGCAAATTTGCCACTCGGGTCGCAGTTTCTTACAAAGAAGCCGCTTCGTATTTCAAAGCGGAGAAAGTCGCTTATACCGGACAGCCGGTTTTGAAAGAAAGATTGGACCCCATTACCAACAACGCTTTTGAATTTTTCGGTTTGGAAGATAGTGTGCCCACCATCTTCGTGCTCGGCGGTTCCCAGGGAGCGGAGATAATAAACAACGCCATATTGGATGCTTTGCCTGATTTGGTCAAAGATTTTCAGATTATCCATCAAACCGGCGGAGACAACATTGAAATGATTAAGGAATCCGCGGCAGCTATCCTTTTGGAAAATCCAAACAAAAACAGATACAGGCCTTTCGGTTATTTGAACAATTTGGAAATGCGTATGGCCGCCGGCACCGCCTCGGTCATCATAAGCCGAGCCGGCTCCACCATATTTGAAATAGCTTCCTGGGGCATTCCTTCTATTATCATTCCCATCACTAGCTCCAACGAAAACCATCAAATCAGAAACGCTTTTGCTTATGCCCATGCCGGCGCTTGCAGTGTTTTGCAAGAAGAAAATTTGAAAACCCACATATTCACGGCGGAAATCAGGCGTATTGTGAATGATAAGGAAATAAGCGAAAAAATGAAAGAGAGCGCCAAAAACTTTTTCAAACCTGGCGCTGCCGACCAAATTGCTGAAGAACTTTTGGCTATCGCCATTTCACATCAGAAGTTGGAGTAAAAAAGGAGATGGGGTGAGGTCTGGTTTTTTGCTATAATAGAGTTATGCCAAACAACAAAGTCATAGTGCGCTATCCACCAAGCCCCACGGGGCTGCTTCATATTGGCAACGTGAGAACTCTGCTTTTTAATTACCTTTTTGCCAAGCAAAATAACGGCCAGATAGTTTTTCGACTGGAAGATACCGACAAAGAAAGGTCAAAAAAGGAATATGAGGAGGATATAATAGAAAATCTGAAGTGGCTCCATATTGAGCCGGATTTTTCCACGACCGTCAGACAATCTGAAAGAAGCGAGATTTACAAAAAATATTTGGAAAAGTTAATAAGCGAAGGCAAGGCCTATTTATCAAAAGAGGAAAATACCGAGGATGGAAAAAGAGCAGAAGTTATAAGATTTAAGAACCCAAATCAAAAAATAAAATTTAATGATTTGATTAGAGGCGATATAGAATTTGACACCACCGAACTTAAAGATTTTGTCATCGCCAAAAGTTTGGAAGAACCAGTTTATCATTTGGCAGTAGTGGTGGATGATTTTGAAATGGGAGTCACTCATATAATAAGAGGGGACGACGGCATTTCCAATACTCCGCGCCAAATCTTGATTCAAGAAGCAATCGGCACTCCAAGACCCATTTATGCTCATTTGCCTTTAATTCTGGCTCCCGACAAAACCAAACTTTCAAAAAGAAAACATGGCGAGCAAGTTTCGGTTTCTTTTTACAAAAGTGCCGGCTACTTGCCCGAAGCCATGATTAATTTTTTGGCTATGGTTGGCTGGAATCCCGGGACAGAACAGGAAATATTCAGTATGGAAGAATTGATAGAAAAATTTGACATAACAAAGGTGCAGAAAAAAGGAGGTATATTTAATATAGAAAAACTTCATTGGATAAATAAGGAATATATAAAATTGCAGAAAAACAACACGGAAGAAAAAATAAACCAAAAGTTAAAAGAAAAATTTGGAGATTCTACCATTCATCCAAAATTGACAGAGATATTATTTGAAAAAATAGAGGTTATTTCCGATATTGATGCGCTTATTGAGAGTGGCGAGCTGGATTACTTCTTTAATAAACCAAAATTGGATAAAGAAAAGATTTTATGGAAAGAAGAAAGTAAGGAAAGAGCAAAGAGTATTATGGGGGAAGTATTAAGTATTATGGAAAAAAACGGAGAAAATTTTGAAAAAATAAAAACTGAAATAATGGCATTGGCGGAAAAAGAGGGGAAAGGGGAAGTGCTCTGGCCCTTGCGTTATGCCCTATCAGGCAAAGATAAATCGCCGGATCCATTTACACTAATTGATATTTTGGGAATTGGAGAAAGCAAGGAGAGAATTCAAAATGCTATCCAATTATTATAAAAAAGGAATATTGGCACTATCTGTTGCCTTGTTAATGTTTTCAACAACAGCTTATTCCCAATCGGTGGATGAACTCAAGCAAAATATTGAAAATCACAACGATAAAATAAAGCAGTTGGAAGCAGAGATAAAGGCCTATGAAAAACAGATAGAGACGGTGGGTGGCGAGGCTAAAACTTTGCAAAGCGCCATCAAAGTGCTTGATATCAATCAGAAAAAAATCAGCGCCGAGATTAAAAAAACAGAGACTAGCATCCAAAAAACAAATCTGACGATCCAAAATCTGAGCGGTAAAATAGGGGATACGGAAGGCAAAATAACAGCCAATTTGGAAGCCATCTCAAAAACACTAAACGATATGCGGCAAAAAGACGACAAGTCGCTCATAGAAAGCTTTCTTTCCGATAAAAGCTTGGCAGATATTCTTGATGAATATGAATCAATACACCAATTTCAGGACAAAGTTAGAGATCATTCCGAACAACTGGGTGTTTATAAAGAGGAATTATCGGATGAAAAAACAACTACCGAAGCCGAGAAAGCAAAACTTGTATCTTTGAAATTGGAGCTCGGTGACCAAAATAAGATTTTGGATAACAATAAGAAGGAAAAAAATAATTTGCTGGCTATTACCAAAAACAAGGAAACCGAGTACAAAAAAATTCTGGCGGAACGGCAGGCCGAAAAGGAAAGGTTTGAGAGGGAACTCTTCCAGTTTGAATCAGACCTAAAAAGAGCCATCGATCCAAACAGCTTCCCAAGCGCTAAAAAAGGCATCTTTTCATGGCCGCTTGATAATATTTTTATTACCCAGTACTTTGGCAAAACGGTTGACGCCAAACGGCTTTATGTTTCCGGTACCCACAATGGCATAGATTTTAGAGCCAGCCGCGGCACACCAGTCAAAGCCGTTTTGGGCGGCACAGTTAAAGGCCTGGGCAATACCGATGAGCAAAAGGGTTGTTATTCTTACGGCAAATGGATTCTCATAGAGCATTCAAATGGCCTGTCAACCCTCTATGGCCATCTGGATTTGATAAAAGTATCGGTAGGCCAATCGGTCGCGGAGGGCGATATAATCGGCTACAGCGGCCAAACTGGTTATTCTACCGGGCCGCACCTGCATCTTTCGGTCTACGCTACTCAAGGCATTGTCGGCGTCCAAAAATATTCTTCCAGCCTGAATTGCAAAAATGTAAGCATTCCGATTGCGGATATTAAAGCCTACTTGGACCCGATGCTGTATTTTCCCTTGCAATAATAAAAAATTATAATAACGTACATAATGAATAAAAACACAAAAAACAAGTCCGGATTTATACGCATGACGCTTATCATTGTAGGCGCGTTGGTCATCCTTAAGTATGCTTATGATGTAGATGTAGTCGGATTTCTGACCGAGGGCCGGTTTAAAGAATGGCCGGACAAGCTCTATGGCTTGAGAGCCAAAGGGTGGGAGAGATACAGCGAATTTTTAATAAAAATTTGGAATTATCTAATAAATTTTGTAAAAAATATTATTTCTAAAAATTAATGGGTGTGGATAGGGGAGCATGTTTTGCGACAGAGCGGAGCGATTGTTGCAAAATGTGCTCTATCTTTCGGCTAGTTATAGAATAACTAGCCAAAAGATATATTGTGCGACGTTCATACCATAGAGGACTGACAAAGAAAAACAACTCCCCTGTTGTAAAGAGAGTTGTTTTTCTTTTTTCTTTCAAATCTTATTTAATTATTTTTCGTTCATTGCCAATTCGATAAATTCAGAGTAAGCGGTGGTTCTCCCCCAACATTTGGAGGAAGACTTCCAAGGTTTGACCCCGTATTTATCAAAGAGAGCTCTGGCGTAGGCGGTGTTCCCTTCCAAAGTCAGGATATCATATCCTAACTTATCGGAATTCTCATTGTGATAGTATTCGTTGATCTGCATTACACCCCGGTCCAAACTATTTTCTTCACCGCGAAGCACATCGCCATTCATATCATGCTGACGAAAACGAGACTCGCATCTGGCAATTTCAATCATCACTGGAATGTCGGAAAAATAATTTCTAACATATTCCTCCACCGTCATGCTTTTTTTGACTTCAATCTTTTTATTCTGACTGGGAATAGTTTCTCTAACTTCTATAATTTCCGGCAAAACATTGGGAATAGATGCTCCCCCGCCAAGACCGGACATATTTGAGGCAATCATCATAAACCCTAAAACAGTAGTCTGGAAAATAAGCCTATTGTTTAATTCTAATCTTACCTCAATCCCCTATCTTTCTTTTTTGATTGAAATAAGTAGAGATGCAAATCAGATAACCTCAAGCGCGAACCTAAAAATTTTGAATTTTTAATTTATGCTTGAGCCAAAAACATCTCTATAAACACAAAATCCAGCATTTACTGGATTCCCTAATAGTATAGCACCTTTTGACCTTGCTGTCAATAGGAAAGTGTGGTGAAATTAAAATTCCACCAAATCCCCTTCATCTAAGCCATTTAACACCTCGACTAATCCGTCATTGCCGGAAACACCCAAGGTGACAGATATTTTTTGAGATTTTTGGCCAAATATTTTGGATACAAAGTCTTTATCTTCCTCTTTTATAACCGCATAGAGCGGCACTGTCAAAACATTTTCTTTTTTGAAAGTTTCAACCTTTATATTGGCAGTTAGGCCGCTTTTGATTTTCGGGTCGGGAGTTTTGAGGTTTATTCTGATTTTATAATTAACTATCCCATCGATAATCACGTCGCCGGGTTCAATGTAAGCCACTTCGCCCGCAAACTCTTCTCGGGGAAAAGCATCAAAAGTAATTTGAGCTGGATTGCCTACCGCTATTTTACCAATATTGATTTCTGAAATATTGGCTTCAACATACATATTATCTTGGCTTATGATTGATATAAGCGTCTCTCCAGCCGAAACAGCGCCACCCACTTTTGCTTCCTGCAAAGTAACCACTCCATCAAAGGGAGCTTTTATGATGGACTTATCTAAAGAAGCTGCATAAGAGTTGACGCTTGCTCTGGCCTGATTTACTTTTGATTCCTGAACAAGCACATCTTCAAATTGACCGCTTTCTCCCAAAGTTCCCACCGAATTAAATTTGTCTTTGGCGGTGACCAGAGCCGATATCGCGCCAGAAACATCGCTCCTGGCTACGGAAATAGCCGTCTTGTAATTGCTGACGGTAGTCTCATAAGCGTAGTCAGCCGGAGAAAAGGTGTTGGTGGCCCCAGCTACTTTGTCCAAAAAAGCCGAGATCGTATTGAGGTCCTGCATAGCCTGGTTAGCTTCTTCGACTAAGTTGGCGGAGTTTAAGCTTAAAGTTCTTTTTTGCCAATTAATTAGAGTTTCCTCTATTTTTTTTCTAAGATTATTTAATTCTATTTTAGTATCGTTCGGCACGTTAAAATAATGGATAAAGCCGCCAGAAGTGATGGATATTTCAAACTGAGGATTGTCTGGAATATTTTTGAAAAATTGGTCGGCTTTGTTCCTAACCGCATTGTCTGCATCGCCAAACCCCTCTTTAATTGCCGCTTCCAAATTTTTAACGGCGTCGCCATAAGTGACCGGTGAAGTGTTTTGTATTTCCCTTAATTTTATCTCTTCTTCTTTGAGAGCCGCTTGCGCTTTATCCAAATCAGCAGCCACTCCTCCTGACTCCAAAGTAGCCAAGGTTTTACCACTACCCACTATTTCCCCCACAAAAGTAGAAACGGATGCTATCCGGCCCGAGCGGTCAAAGCCAAGGTTGACGCTCTGATTGGGTTTGACTTTGCCGGTAGCCGCTACCATCTGGACTATGTTCCCTCTTTTGATTGCTACCTGATTTTTGCCATTGCCATTTTGCAAACCGATTGCTGCAACCACCACAATAACCACCCCAATGAGAGGGAAAAGCACAGTTTTTTTCAGTATAAAATTTTTTAACGATAACAACATTTTATTTATGATGAGCTTGTCGAACCATTATATCAGATTTACAGATGAATAATTTTATCCGGAGCGCCATCCGCCAAGATTTTGCCGTCACCCAGTTTGATCGCCCGTTTGGTTAATATGGCATATTCCGGCTCATGCGTAACCATAATAATAGTCTGACCGTGAGAATTCAACTCCAAAAAAGCCTTCATGACCGTATCGGCAGTCTCTGAATCAAGGTTGGCAGTCGGTTCATCAGCAAAGATTATTTTGGGGTCGTGGGCGATAGCTCTAGCAATAGAAACTCTTTGCTGTTCCCCACCAGAGAGCTGATTTGGTAGATTGTGGAGCCGCTCACCCATGCCGATTTTTTGCAGAGCATTTTCCGCTTTTTGATAGGCCTCAGTTTTTGGCAAGCCCTGCATCAAAAGAGGTATGGCGGCATTTTCAATAGCAGAAAGATCCGGCACCAAGGCATAATCCTGAAAGACATAACCGAGTTCTCTCAAACGAAAATCAGTTCGGCCGTCATGGTCCAAAGAAGTTACATTGACTCCGTCAATTATTATGTCTCCGGAATTGGGATGGTCCAAAAGTCCGAGTTGGTAGAGCATAGTTGATTTGCCGGAACCAGACCGGCCGGTAATGGAAAAGAAGTCTCCTTTTTCTATGGAAAAAGAAATGTCATTTAAAACTACCAGTTCCTTGTCTCCGGTTTTAAAAGATTTTTTTAAATTTTTTACTTCTATTATTTCCATGTTTGTTTCCTCCCCTCTCTTGTTGTAAGAGAGGGGCTGGGGTGAGTTATCTTCCGAGTATCGAATCCAATGTATTTTTCTTTACAACAATGCGCGCCGGCACGTATCCGGCGATTAAAGTGGCAAGCGCAAGCAGAAAAACCCGCAAGAAGGTGGCCCCTACTTCGGCCATCAGTATACCGTCACTAAATGGAAATTTAATCGGATGGGCTTCAATGAAAGGCACCAAAAATCCGTAAAGAATCAAAAGACCGATGCCAATACCGAGTATGGCGTAAAAAAGAGATTGAAAAACATAGGCGATTTCAATTGCCTTTGAACTGATGCCGATGCCTTTTAAGATGCCGATGAATTTGCGGCGGGTTATGGCATTAACAAAAATGACGATAAAAATAGTGATGGACGCCACAACCAAACCGATAGATCCGACGACATTGCCCAATATCGCAAAAGTATTTTTCATATCGGTAACAAACTTCGGCATGCCTTCCTCAAAAGTCTGGACCTTGGCAGTTGCTTCGGCACCATTTTTAATAAGCGCATTTTTTATAAACAAAGGATCGGTACCGGGCTTTGCGATGATGGAAATTTCATTCACATTGTAATCCGTGCGCCCAATGAGATTGCGGAGCGTGGTATCAAGCATAAATACTCTCATATCAACTTCGTCCACTTTAGTTTTGACGATGCCCTTAACTGTAAATTCTTTGGTATTTCCTCCGACAGTTACTCTTACTTTTGAGCCAATATCAACGCCGGACATAGTGCTGAAAGCCGCAGATTCTACAGGAAAATACTCTTTCAAAAGATAGGCGCCGAGCACAACATATTCAGTATCATCTTTGGTAAGATATTGCCCTTTTATTATTTTTGACGATAGGTGGCTGGTAGCATTTTCATTTTCAGGATTTATTCCGGCAATAGTGGCGTTTGCTTCGTTGGCTTTTTCAGTATAATTCACTCTGTCTTTATATGTGCCTTCTATTTTACCTCCCTTGGTATAACGGGCCGTATAAGAAGCGACCCAAGGCAAACTTTCTATCACTGAAATAATTTGCGGGCTGTTTTCAATATAATCTTTTTTGATAGGCGTGGACACAAAAATGTCTCCTATATAAGCTTCTTTTTGAACTTTCACTACGCCTTCAATGAGACCGACTAAGACTCCCCTCACCACCACCAGGTTCAAAAAAGTGAGCGTCATCACGAAAATAATAAGCGCGGTAGTGGCTTTGTTGGAATGTTTGACTTGCCTCAAAGCCAAGAAAAATCCCAGTTTGAGGGATATCAAAAAATTGCCATTTTTTTTATTCGGTTTTTCCATTCTTTATTATTATAACACAACTCCCCTACCGCGGCCTTGCCTATTAAATTTCTCAAATACAAATCAAAAGCCCCGCCGGTCCTAAACTCCATTAAAAGAGGTTTGACTTAAACAGCGGGGCTACTAGCGCATGGCGTCTGCTTGGCTCCTTGTGGAGCTGGGAAGATTCGCCCATCGATAGCTCTGGAATGCACGTTTCTCGTTCGAGACTCGCAGGCTCATTAATTTTTAAGCCTTTCAAGCCTCTCCGGCTGTACCCGAAATCCGGCGCATTCCTTAAATTCTAAATTCCACCATCTATTATACACCCTGTATTTTATATGTCAAGTGCCTATTTATTTCACGTTGTGCGTGGAGAGGGACTCGAACCCCCGGTGCCATTGAAGGCGGCGCGTTTACAGCGCGCTGGAATAGCCGCTATCCGATCCACGCATTGGACAGATGCGATTATATCACATTTGCGTGAGCAGTAAAATTTTTATTTTACACATAAAAAAAGCGCCCTCGATGCATGTTCGAGAGAGCTTAGGACTTCTGTAGGAGACGTTCTGGAACAACTGAAGCAAAAAAGTTGTGAAAGATCTTATGGACCCTTTGTCTTGTTAATCCTTCTTCCCTGCCGATAGCAGCAAAAAGGATGCGGGTGTTCTTAAACCGGATGTACCACCAATCAAAAGATTTGTTTGATTTGGCGTCACTACGGTGTCTGGTCCGGTTGAAGCGCACCCTCGCCTCTTGAATCATAAGCGCAGTTACCATTGTCTCAGGCACTTTTCACCTCCATAATCTGGCAAGATAATAATATATTTTTTAAAATTCGTCAAACCGCCTATTTCAAACCTTTGCAATTGGAGGCTGGAGTGTAGCCCGCGGCGCGGGCTTCTTCGATGGAATTAAAAGTAATTTTATTTTTGTCTGAAATTTGCTTGGCGCCGGCGCACCACGGGTAGTGGTATTTGGTGCCGTTTTTTGACGCCACAACTTGCGCAGATTCGGAAGGCGCGGAGCTCCCCTCTTCTGAATACGCCCCCTTTACTTCCCCGCTGCTTCCTGAAATTACCCTCACGGGTTCCCTCTTTTCTTGCAAACCGGAAATTCTACCCAAAGCAAAAGCCGTTATAGCTACCAAAATTATAGCCAAAATTATGAAGTATCGGCTTTCCAAAAATTGCTCCAATTTTGCCTTCCAGTTCCCTTCTCTTCTCTCTTTGAGATCATCATAAATAACGTATTCTTCTATTTTTTCATCCTCTTGCATTTCTATTTATTATACATTATACTGATTTCATGGCACATAAAAAAGCCGCCGGCACAACTAAAAATGGTAGGGACTCAGGCCCACAATATCTCGGGGTCAAACTTTCTGATGGCAGCGTCTGCTCTACAGGCTGTATTTTGGTGCGCCAGAGAGGTTCTGAAATACTGCCCGGATCGGGAGTCGGCATGGGCAAGGACTACACTCTTTTCGCTCTAAAAAACGGCAAAGTCAAAATGACCGCCAAAAGAAAAGTACATTTTGACGGTTCTACTATCATCAAAAAAGTCGCTAGTGTGGTGTAAAATCATAAAATAGATCCTTTCGCTCGATACGGAAATTTTTTACTAAAAATTTCCTTGTCCTCAGCTTTTCACAGCTTCCGGAATCTCGCTCAAGGACTATTTTATTATTTTAACCTTCTGTCTCAATTACTATCTTAAACTCCCCTTTGTTTTTGCCCACTTGCACAGAGATTGTGTGCTCCCCTGTTTCTTTGATCGGTTTTTCAATCACCAAAAATTCCGGATCAATTTCTATTTTGGCTTGCTCTTTCAGAGCCAAAGCAATTTCTTCCGCATGAATTTTTTCAAACAAATGGCCTTTTTCGTTACTTTTTTTCTTTAAAACAATTTTCACTTCTTTCAGCATTTCAATCTGCTTTTCCGTTAATTTTTCTCTGATTTCTTGCTCGGCGATGGTAGTAACTTTTAGAACTTCCGCTTTTCTAACAGCTTCAGCCGTAGCATATTCGGCCAGCTTTTTGGGCAGCAAAAAATTGTTGGCGTAGCCGTCCGCCACTTCTTTAATTTCATATTTCCTCCCTAACCCTTTTATATTTTCTTTTAAGATTACTTTCATAATAGTGATTTATTTCAACAAATATTTCACCGCCGCGTTGAGCTGGGGGTCGTTGCCATTTTTTGTATTTTCTGGAGTCATTTCAACTTCAATATCCGGCGCAAGCCCACCTTCGGAAATGGAGTTTCCAAGAGGTGTGAACCAATGAGCCACCGTTATTTTGAGCGAAGTGTCTGGAGTAAGGGAAACCAATTCTTGCACCGATCCCTTGCCAAAAGTTCGCTCGCCCACCAAAACTGCTTTGCCATATTCCTTCAAAGCGCCAGCTAAAATTTCTGAAGCCGAGGCGGAACCCTCATTTACTAAAATTGCCATTTTTAATTGATCGGTGAAAATATCATAACCTTTGCTCCTGTATTCATGGTTTTCTCTTTTATCGCCAAAGTCCTCGGTAACTACCGCTTTGCCGGTCGGCAAAAGCCAGCCGGCCATATCAAGCGCCGCTTCCAAATAGCCGCCAGGATTGTTACGTAAATCTATTATTAATTTGTCGCTGCCTGATTCTACAAACTCACGCAAACTGCTCCTAAACAGGTTTGGAGAAACAGCGGAAAAACTGTAAAGCTCTATCACAAAAACATTTTCCGGCAGGAGTTTTGTATTGACTGTTGGAATTTCTATAGCCGCTCTGGTGATATTTTTCACCACAGGCTTACCGGTAGTTTTGCTCAAAAAAGTAATGGAAACCTGAGTGCCTATCTCCCCTCTTATGAGCTTGATGGCTTCGTCGGTGCTCATCTCTGCGGCAGATTTGCCATCAATTGATACTATTTTGTCTCCAGCCAAAACCCCCGCCTTTTCGGCAGGCGTACCTTTGAGAGGCGCCACCACGGTAAGCATTCCGTCGGTAATGCCAATCTCCATACCCACCCCTCCGAAACTGCCGCTGATTTCTTCTTCAAAAACTTTTGATTCTACTGGCGGGAAAAATACGGTGTAAGGGTCTTTATAAGAACTCGCCAAGCCTGATATTGCTCCCCAAAGTTTATCTTGGCTTTTGACTGGCGGAGTAGTGGAAGAAGCTGGGCTAAATTTTTCATCAAGTAAAGACCAAGCCTGCCAAAAAGCGGCCATGTCCACACTTTCGGTACTGGTAGCGTTCAAAAATTGGACTGAATTGATTTTGACCGCATCACTTTTGCCTGTGTAAAAGCCGGCCGTAAACAAAGCAGCCGCTATCAAAATAGATATCCAGATTTGTTTGTATCTTTCGCTGTTCATTTTCTGATATAATATATCACATGATTGTTACTCGCGCATTTATGGACCAAACCTGGACTGACCTGAACTCTCCGACCAAAGAGGAATTGGATTCCCTGATATTGGCCCAAAATATAGATCCTATTATCGCCAAAGATCTCTCCACTCCCACTCCCAAACAATACGCCAAAGAATTTGGAAAAGTGATTTACGCGGTTATCCACATACCTTTTTTCAAGCATTCTCAAATGATGAACCTAGAACAAGAAATAGATTTTATCGTGAGCGAAAACGGGCTGGTTACCACTCGTTATGAAAGTATAGATGCTCTGCACCATTTTGCCAAACGCATAGAAGTCAATGAGATTTTAAACAAAAGCGGCCATTCCCATTTATTTTTTGGCCTGATGAAAGAAATTTACAGTTTTCTATTTGACGAAATAGAATATTTGAAAGATTGGATAAAAAATACCGAGGAAAATATTTTTAAGGGCCGTGAAAAAGAAATGGTGTTCCGCATATCAGCGACTGGGAGAAATGTTTTGAGTTTCAAGCGCATAGTTTATCCCCACAAAACGGTTTTGGAGAGTATAGAGCTGATCGCCAAAAATGATTTTAACGGCAACTTTAACAAAGATGTTAAGTTGCTTCTGGAAGAATGGCAGCGCTTGATGTTGGAAATTGAAAATATCTCGAACATGCTGGACGAGCTCAGAGAAACAAACAACTCCATCCTTTCTGCCAAACAAAACGATATCATGAAGCAACTCACTATTATCGGTTCAATCCTGTTGCCGCTTACTGTCATCGGCCAGATTTTCGGTTTGAGCGTTTTGTCTTTCCCTCTCAAAAATCACCCTTTTGCTTTTTGGATTGTTTTAGGGATAATGGCTGTAGTGGTGCTCTGTTCGCTCGCTTATGTTAGATTTAAAAAATGGACCTGATATGAATATCCTTTTCCACAATACCCTAACAAACCAAAAAGAAAAATTTGAGCCGATTAAGCCCGGCTCCGTAAAGATGTACAACTGCGGGCCGACCGTTTATGGCGAGCAGCATATCGGCAATTTTTCTATGTTTGTTTTTACGGACATCTTGCGCCGCACACTTGAGTACGGCGGTTTGAAGGTCAAACAAGTCATAAACTTCACCGATTTCGGCCATCTCTCTGGCGACAATGAGGGTGACGCCGACCAAGGAGAAGACCGCATGACCAAGGGATTGAAGCGAGAAGGTATGGCTCTCACCATTCCTAACATGCGCATCTTGGCAGAAAAATACGCCAAAAATTTTCTTGCAGGGTTGACTATTTTGAATATAAAAACCGAAAATACAGAGTTCCCGTACGCTTCCGATTATATTCCCGACCAGATAAAAATGATTGGAACTCTTTTGCAAAAAGAGATGGCTTACGAGGGCGAAAGAGGAGTTTATTTTGACACCAGCAAATTTGCCGATTATGGCAAATTGGGCAACATCAATTTAAAAGGATTGGCCGAAGGCGCCAGAGTGGAAAAAAGCGAGAAGCGCCACTTGACGGATTTTATTCTTTGGAAAAAGGATGGCCGCATCGGCTGGCCATCGCCTTGGGGTTTGGGTTTCCCCGGCTGGCACATTGAATGCTCCGCTATGATCATCAAACTTTTGGGAGAGCAGATAGACATCCACACCGGCGGCATTGAACATATTCCGGTCCACCACAACAACGAGATCGCTCAATCGGAAGCGGCGACCGGCAAAAAACCTTTCTCCAAATTTTGGCTGCACCGAGCCCATCTCAAAATTGATGGTGCCAAAATCTCCAAGTCAGCCGGCAATGCCATATATTTGGATGATTTCAAAACTCATTCTATTCATCCGCTCTCCTTCCGCTATTGGCTTTTGACTTCCAGCTACCGCATCCCGGCCAACTTTACTTGGGAAGCAGTAAGTGGCGCCCAAAATGCTTTTGAAAAAATTGTGCGCACTTATTCCGAAATGCCCAAATCAGACAAAACCGACAAGAATATAATAGAGCGTTTTGAAGAAGCAATTTTTGATGATCTGAATACCCCTGTGGCCATCGCTTTGCTTCAAGAAGCGCAGTCTAAGTCCGTCATTGACCAGATGGACAAAGTTTTGGGGTTAAACATTGCCAAGTTGGCAAAAGAAATCACGACCAATATTCCAGAAGAAATTTTAGACCTCAAAGCCGAGAGAGACTCTGCCCGAGCAGAAAAAAATTGGCAAAAAAGCGACGAGTTGAGGCGAGAAATTGAAAAAGAAGGTTATATTTTGGAAGACAAAGAAAACGAAAGCGCCATAATCAAAAAACTGTCTTCGTTGGTTTAGTCGTGTTAAATTAAGTAAAAGCGGGTGTAGTTTAGTGGCATGACGCGACCTTCCCAAGGTTGAGACGGGGGTTCGATTCCCCCCACCCGCACCACTTGATTTTATATTGATATTAATGATAGACTATTTTTGGAAGGAGGAAGTTATGAGAGAGAGTTTGAAAAGTCTCAACTGG
>CAYQUJ010000011.1:14120-16576 GCA_964420745.1 uncultured Candidatus Saccharibacteria bacterium
CGAATGAGCCAGTTTGTACAAGCGGGTAAAATATCGCTTGTAAACGCAAGCTGTGATCCTTTGCCTGAGCAAAAAGGAGATACGGTATTTCACATTCTCCTAAGAGATGGCATGTTCTCAAAAGCAAAACTTTTACCGAGCGGCTTTGGAAGATTTATTTGGGCTTATCCTATTCATCCCGTAGAATATCTCCAGAGGGGCATTTTTTTACCAAGCGAAGTGGTCGCATGGAAAGAGATTGTATGGTGGGAATAAGCTCAACACTTAGAAAGACACAACGTATCCAACCGTTGGTCTTTTTTTACCCAAAATTTTTCAAAATGGTTCCAATAACATCCCCCCACCCGCACCACTTCGCTCTGTATTAACAGAGCTACGCGGCGCAAGCACCTCATTTTTTCTCATATTCCAAAATATCCTTATTTTCCAACATATTTTATCTATTCAATTTGACAAAATGAGTTTTATGCTTGACAGAATTTGTGGTTATGCTATACTTATAGTAGAAGAGTGAGTGTTCTCTTGGTTTGCCGTCTTCGCGCCGTAGTCCACTCCGAAGGTCTAACTCGGTTTAAATGGCCCGTAATGACCATCGGAAAGACGCGATGTTGGTGCGGCCCCGATCAATTAAGAAATTACTCACTCTTCGCCAGTTCTTTATACTTAATCCGTAACAGGTGAAAATCCTGTGGGTGTGTGGCTTCTCTAGTAACCATATGCCTCAAGGAGAGTCCGAACTCTCATTTTTTCCAAAACCCGGGGACGCCACCATAGGCTTGAGAGCGAAAATACTAGAACGCTCTGACAAATCCCCACCCCAGGCCGCGCCCTCCGAGGACGCGGTCTTTCTCATTACATAAATTACTCAAACAAATCGCTCACGAAGGTTTTTATTTTTTGCCAGAGGGAGGGTTCTAAAAGTTTGGTGGAAGAGGCCTCTTCTTCGGAGACGATGATTGCCACACTCTCCCCCACTTCGGCCACGTTCAGCTTTTTGCGGATTTCAAATTTGAGGCCTTCCTCGGTCCCCAGCCGAGCTAATGATTCTTTCAAAAAATTTTCTCGCTCTTCCAGTGTTTTGACTTCTCCTTGCATTCGCGCCAGAGCTTCTTCGGCGTTCTGCTTTTTTCTATAAACTTTGCTGACCGAATTTAAAAGAAAAACTAACACAAAAGTTAGAGTCAAAAAAATAGCCAGTCTTTTCCATTTGCCGCTTGCTTTAGTTTTAATGCCTCGCATGCTAATATTTTAGCATGCTTTGGGATCCAAGAGTCCGCAAAATAACAAGAGTGGTATCAATAGTGGTTTCAATCATTGTGATTTTGGGTATGATACTTCTATACATACCTCTATAACTCATCCCAAACCCTTCTCTGGCTTTTATCCCGACCGCATCATTTTAAGAGAAACATCGTGCGGGATATTGACACTGCCCCTGGCTTTCATTTTCTTTTTGCCCTTTTTTTGCTTTTCCCGAAGCTTCATTTTTCGGGTAATATCGCCTCCGTACATATGCTGAGTAACGTCTTTCCTGAAAGCTGAAATTGATCTGGATGAAATAATTCGGCCCAATGCTTTGGCCTGCACTTTCATTGCAAACATTTGCCGAGGAATAAGATTGGCTAACTTTTCCACTGCGCCCTCCGCCTCACTCTCCACCATGCGGCGAGCTACCACTCGCGAAAAGGCCGGTTCAACTTCATCAGCTACCAAAATATCCATGCGCACCACTTCTGCCTCGCGCATGTTTGTTATTTCGTAAGAAATGGAAGCGAAGCCCGAGGAAGCGCTTTTCAATTTATCAAAAAAATTGCGCATCAATTCCCGCAAAGGCATTTCCAAATGCAATTCTGTTTTGTCGCCAAAATTTTCTGACTCGCCGATTTCCGCTTCATGTTCATGCAAAAGCTGCAAAATAGCGCCCAAGTAAGAAACAGGAGTGATGACAATGACTGCGGCCCAGGGCTCAAAAACCTGCGATATTAGTCCGTCATCGGGAAAGTTTGAGGGAGAATATATCGTCTCTCGTTTACCATTGGTTTTATAAACAATATCGTAAGTAATAGTCGGCATAGTCACAACCAAAGCCAGATCAAATTCTCTTCTCAGCCTCTCGGTAATAATTTCCAAATGCAGCATCCCCAAAAAACCGCACCGAAATCCCCTACCCAAAGCTCCGGAAGATTCTTCTTCGTAAGTGTAAGACGAATCGGACAATTTTAGTTTTCCCAAAGATTGTTTGAGAACCACAAAATCGTCTTGGCTTTCCGGATAAATGGAAGCCCAGACCACCGGCTTGGGCGCGCCATAGCCCGGCAGGGCGGGGGCGGCTTCATTTTGCTTGCATATTGTATCCCCCACCGAAGCCACTCCCGGTTCTTTGATGCCGGTCACAATATAACCGATTTCGCCTGCGCCCAAAGTATCTACCGGCAATTCATCGGGAGAGAAAATAC
>CAYQUJ010000012.1:0-14671 GCA_964420745.1 uncultured Candidatus Saccharibacteria bacterium
ACCACCTCCCAAACAATATTTCTTTCTTGCGGTTCTTATTCTGATAGCGTAAAGGTAAATGTAATATCATTGCCGCCTGTGATCACGGGCATAGAATCGAAAGCAAGCCCAATGGGAACGATTTATGCAAACGAAGAAGCTTATATTTATGGAACAGGTCTTAGTGGCCCGTTAACTGTCAAAATTGGGGCTCTTTGGGATCTTCAAACTGTGTACGTAACGGGCATATCAGATACATACGCGAGGTTTATGGTTCCATCCAGAATCCAATCGGCCGCAGTAACCATCGCCGTCACCAATTCTTCGGGCCAGACAAGCAATAATTATCTGGTTAATATTAATGTTCCGAGTGCTCAAAATTCTGTGCAGGTTGGATATCCGAACGGGGGAGAGCAGTTTCTTAGTGAAAAAGCCGGGTTTATAGCCAAGTGGAAATCCAATCAACAGAGCGTGAATGTGTATTTGCTTTGGGATGATTCAATGGGCAACATAGCCCAAACCTTAGGAACCAATGTTTCCGGAGAAAGTCTTCAAGTTAACGTTGGTTCAGACATACTCCAAAAAGATGTAAATAGGTTCAAACTAAAAGTGTGTCTGTATGCCAATAGTTCTATTTGTGACACCAGCGATAGTTCATTCTCTTTTGTATCAAGTCCTTCAACCATCACTGTCACATCGCCAAACAATGGGGAAGCATTTCTAATAGAAAAAGGTGGGTTTACGGCGCGTTGGACTAACAACTCGGGGAAAGGAGTGGATTTGTATTTGCTTGATTGGGGGAGTTTAAGACAAAACGTGCAATCAATTGCTCAAAACGTTTGGAGTGACTCTTATTCGGTTGACGTCAATCCTCAACTTATACAAAAAGATGTGAATAAGTTTTACTTGCAAGTTTGCGTATCCGGCACGAGTATTTGCGATAGTAGCGACGTGCCGTTTAGTTTTGTTTCTTCCCTTCCAACTTCCGTTAACACCTCTTCCAATTTAAATCAGATGGCCAACGTCTTAACTTCCACATCAGCCGTTTTGGAAAACTTGCTTAAATCGTTGAGCAGATAAATAACTCCTCCTACCTCCTCTTACAACAAGAGGAGGTTTCGAGCCCCTCTCTTGCAGTAAGAGAGGGTGGGCCGTTCAGGCTCTGAGAAGCCTTCAGGCTCGAATGAGGTGAGTTATTAAAGAGAAACTTTAGCCATCTGGCGCCTTACATACACATCCTGCGCAATACTGACCAAATTGCTCACAAACCAATAGAGAGCCACAATGGCTGATATTTTCCAAGAAACAAAAAAGACAATGAGGGGCATGGTGTATTTCATTTGCTTGCTCATTATTTGGGAAAAATTCTCTTTATCCAGCGGAGCTCGACTAGAAGGAGATGCGGAGGCGGATTTGTTTTGAGAGCTTGAGGCCAAATGCATTTGCCAAAAACTGCTGGCGGCCGCCAGAAAGGCTAGCACAATACTTTTTTGGGAAACATCTATAAATCCCAAAAAATTCATGGAGACTGAGGCCGGCGCTTTGATGAATGAATACAAAAGGGAAGAGTCAATACTTGGCAAACCAGATTTGAAAAATATGTAATATAAGGAAAATATAATGGGAATTTGGATAATAATTGTTAAAATGCTGGAAAAGGGGTTGATATTGTTGGTTTTGTAAAATTCCATTACTTTAACCGCTTGTTCTTGTTTGTCTTTGTATTTTTCTTTTATGGAAGTCAGTTCGCCTTCTTTTTCTTTCATCTTGGCTTGGGTGACGGTGGCTTTTTTGGCTAGGGGGTAGAGGACAACTTTCACCAAAACGGTCAAGATAACGGCCGCCAGTCCAGCATCAATCCAGCTTATATTTAAAATAAGGACTAAAATATTATAAAGCGGAGTGTAAACGATGGTTTTGAAGAAGGCTATCATTTTTTATTTAATTAATTTTGATTCTTTTAAGATTGATTCAAGATTTATGATAACATCTTCGTCGTCTTTTGGTATTTTCATGAAAGAAAAATTGACGAGAGTGTTTGGTTTTATGAGGGAAATATGTTTTGTCAGCAATCTATAACCCAAACGGCGCAACCTGTTCCTCACCACCGCGCTTTTGGTTATTTTTTTGGAAATAGAGAAACAAAAGCGGCTAGAACCATCGATTGGCGAAAATTTCAATAAAAAAAGACTGTTTTTAAACCTGGCTCCCTGCGACAACAAAGGGAACATCTTCCTTGGAATTCTTTGGTTTTTTGCGAGCATTAAGAATTAGACGGCGATTTTTTTACGACCTTTGCGGCGGCGGTTTTGCAAAACCTTTGAACCGGCAGTGGTTCTGCTTCTTTTCAAAAATCCGTGCGCTTTTGATCTTTTTCTTCTTTTAGGTTGGTATGTGATTGACATCCGGTTGGAAATTAACTGATAAACACTCTCACCTTGTTATAAACACATTATAAACATATTTGACCGCAAATACAAGTTCCCCAAACCTGATTTGAATATATAATGGGAACATGGAAACTCAGGAGCTTTGGAATAATGTGTTATTGCAAATTGAATCTTCTGTTTCTAAGGCGAATTTCGCCACTTGGTTCAAAGAGACCAAAATCTCTGGCTTTGATAACGGGGTAGTTTATTTGAGTGTGCCAAATACTTTTGTTCAAGAATGGTTGTTGAAAAAATTTCACCAACTCATACTGAAACATCTCCGAGAATCTTCCGAATCAATACACGCTTTGGAATATGTGATCAAAGAGGAGAGTGAGACCAAAAACCAGTATATCCCAGCCAAGGGCGCCCAGGGCACCAGAGAACTGCCTTTGTCTGAATTTTATGTAAACAAGGACGATAATCTGAATCCCAGATACACTTTTGAATCTTTCGTTGTTGGTCCATTCAATGAATTGGCCTACGCTGCCGCCCAAGCGGTTATAAAAAATCCTGGGGTAGCTTATAATCCGTTTTTCATCTACGGCAGTACTGGCCACGGCAAAACTCATTTGATCCAGGCCATAGGTAACGCCGTCAAAGCAGCCGACCCCTCAAAAAAAATATATTACTTCACTTCCGAGAAATTCATCAACGATTATATCGGTTCGGTGCAAGCCAATAAGGTGAGTCAATTTAAAGAGAGGTACCGTAAATACGATATGTTGATAATGGATGATGTCCAATTCCTTTCTGGTAAAGAAAAAACTCAAGAAGAGTTGTTCCATCTTTTTAATATTATGAAAGACAGCAACAAACATATAATCTTTTCTTGTGATAAACATCCAAATTTCGTCACTGGACTGGAAGACCGGTTAAAATCCAGATTTGCGGCTGGCATGGTTACCGATATCCCGGCGCCAGACCACGAGTCTAGAGTGGCAATAATAAAGTCAAAATGTTCTAGTATAAATCTCTTTGTGGAGGAGGATATTATTGATTATTTAGCCGACTCCATAAAAGGCAATATTAGAGACTTGGAGGGTGTTATAAATCTCATAGTTTGCCAAACCGAGACTAAAAACAAGGTTCTAAATTTGAATGAAGTGAAGGATTTGGTTAAAAACAGCATTAAACAAAAGAAGTTGTTGTCTTATAAAGAAGTGGTCAAAATCATATCCGATTTTTATAAAATAGAGGAAGAATCGATTTATGAAAAAACCAGAAGAAAAGAGGTGATCAAACCTCGGCAAATAATAATGTATATTTTGCGAGAGGATTTTAGCATCTCTTATCCATCAATTGGCGAAAAACTTGGCGGCAGGGATCATACCACCGTTATCCACTCTTGCGAGAAAATAAAGAAAGAAATTAAAGTTGACACTTTATTATTAAAAGAGATCCAAGAAATCAGATCGATTATAGGTTAATTAACTGTTAATTATATGTTTATAAACTGTTCCGTTTATGTGTTTAAAAATCAAATAATTAAATGGGTTTAAAAAAATTATTTAATTGTAAATCACTTATAAACATAAGTTAAAAAAAATAAACATAAAAAAATGTTCAAAACAAAGAACTAAAAAAGAAATCCCCTAATTCACATGGATAATATACCTTAAAAAATAAAATTAATAATATGAAATTCGAAAGTGAAAGATTAAAAATAGAACAAGCGGTTCAAAAAGCGTCTCGTCTGGCAAGGAGACACCTGACTTTGCCGGTTCTCTCTTGTGTTTATTTGAGTGTTTCAGATGATAATAAATTGATTTTAAAATCTACCAATTTGGATATTGGTATAGAAATAGAAATAAAAATTAAAACTATAGAAAAAGGCTCTGTGGCTGTGCCGGCCACTGTTTTGTTGGGAGTGCTGTCGTCAACAAAAGAAAATAGCTTAGTTTTTGAAACTTCAGAAAATAATTTAAAAATATCTTCAGGTAAAAATTCGGTAGTTATAAAATGCATGCCACACGATGACTTCCCAAGCATTCCCAAACTCGGTGATTTAAAATCAATAAAAATAAACTCCCATGACTTAATATTGGGGTTTAAATCGGTTTGGTATAGCGCCTCAAATTCAAATATTAAACCGGAATTAGGAAGTGTTTTCATATACAAAGGAGATAATGGTTTGGTTTTTGTTTCCACCGACTCCTTTCGTTTGGCGGAAAAGAGAGTTAATACCAAAATGCCGGCCGATTTTCCAACCACTCTTATACCCTACAGAAATGTTTCGGAAATTATAAAACTCTTTGAAGATTACAACGGAGACATAGATATTATCTTTGAAAAAAACCAAGCGGCCTTTATGGTGGACGGTCTATACTTAGTGTCCCGTTTGATAGACGGATCTTTCCCGGATTATAAACAGATAATACCAAAATCGTTTGGCACCACGGCCACTATTCTGAAAAACGATTTAATAAACTCCATCAAAACATCAAATATATTTTCGGACACATTAAATCAGGTAAAGCTGAAAGTAGATATCAAAAATAAGTTGTTAAATGTAGAATCAAAAAATAATGATGTTGGCGAATACAAAGAATCTATAAAAGCGGTTGTGTCAGGTGATAATGTAGAGTTGAACTTTAACCATAAATATATAACAGATTGTCTGCAGTCTATTTCCGGAGATAGTTTGCTTTTAAGTTTTGGTGGCGCCGGCAAACCGTTGGTTATAAGCGGCGCGTCCGACAAAAGTTTTATGTATGTTGTGATGCCGATGAATCGTTAATTATTTACTAACCTCCCTAACCCTCCTTACTTTAAGGAGGGAATTGTGCAACAAGTTCTACAATATAATCGAGTAATAAATATGAGTCACCCTCTCCTTAAAGTAAGGAGAGGGACGGGGAGAGGTTAGAAGAGTGAACATAAACAAAAACAATAAAGCATGTACAACATATCAGGGTTTCTGCAGAAATTTTTAAAATTTGAAAAAGATAATAATACAAAATTATTATTGATTTTAGATGCTATAAAAAAAGAAACAGGCCTGGAACTTTCCAAAGAGATGCTGGAGATAAAAGGGGATAATTTAAAAATAAAATGCAATCCGGTTTTCCGCAATGAAATCTTTATGCATCAAACCGAAATAGAAGATCTGCTAAAATCCAACAAAATATTTTTAAAGTTAGTTTAGAATAAACGGCGGGTCATTAGTTAAGCCATTGTTTTGCGCCCAGATGCGGACTCCGTACTCCCAACGTTCAAATTGTGGATCGGAGTTTGGATTTGGAGGTACTGGCCCTCTCGGGTCGTCTTTGTTCACCCAATTAAGAATCGAGTGCACGCCGCCGGTAACAATTTTTTGGCCGGAGGTTGAGGTGGCAAACACACCTCCTTGCCAAACACCTTGCAAAACCGGTTTTATTTGGGATTTATCTTCGATTAAGGGTTCTTCGAATTGTTCGTCTGGAGTTTTGGCAAGAGCTTGGTCCATAAAGGCCCTCCACATTGGCGCGACAATAAAGCCCGCCACTTTCTTTTCCATGGGGGTATTGTCATTATTGCCGGCCCAAGCGCCAACAGCTATGTTTGGGGTATAACCCATTATCCAAGCGTCTTTGTAATCGTTGGTAGTACCGGTTTTGACAGCCACATCTCGATTGGGGAAATACAAAACCGAGGTTTGTCCGAAGGATGGCGCTCTGGCGACGTTATCAGAAAGAATATCGGAAATTTTTAGGGCAATTTCTTTTGGCAAAACCTGGCTGAGGCTCGGGCTGCTTTTTTCCAAAACATCTCCGTTTTTATTTTTTATTTCAATAACAGGAGTAAGTTTTGTTTTCACTCCATTGTTGGCAAAAACTCCGTAAGCTCCGGTCAGTTCCAGGGGAGTGACTTCGCCGCCTCCCAAAACTAAAGTTAGTCCATAATCTCCTTTGTTGCTCAAAGATTCTATACCCATGTCTCTGGCCAATCTAATTGATTCACTAAGTCCAGCCAAGTACAAAACTTTGACCGATGGCACGTTCAAAGATTGGGCCAAAGCGCTTCGTAAGGTTACCGGCCCTCTGAAAACAGAATCATAATTTTCCGGCGCGTAGCAGCCATTGCCCATGGTCATGTTTTCTGGAGCGCAAGACGTGGAGAATTGGGTTTTCAAATCAAAAACAACCGTTTCTGGAGTGAATCCTTTTATAAAAGCTTCAGAATAAACGAAAGGTTTGAAGGTAGAGCCAGGCTGCCTTTTGGCGGTAGTGACGTTGAAAGCCCCGTCAATTTCTTGATCAAAATAATTTCTGGATCCAACCATGGTCAGGATTTCTCCGGTTTTAGGGTCGATGGCTACAATAGCGGCATTTTCGGCGTTAAAGTTTTTCTTGTTTTGGATGGCATAATCATAAGCTATTTTTTCCGCTGCCGATTGCAAATCATAATTTAAGGAAGTGGTAACTCTCAATCCGCCGCTATTTATTATTTCTTCGCCGTATTTGTTTTTGACGTAATCCAACACATAAAAAACAAAATGTGGGGCTTTGATACTTTGATCGCCTTTGGCCAGAAACAAAACTTTTTCTTTTACCGCCACATCATATTCTTCTTGGGTGACAAAATTGTTCCGCAACATTTCCCTCAAAACCAAATTCTTTCTTTCTTCAAGTTTGTCTCGGTTTTTGCCGTAGGGAGAATAAAAGGTGGGCGCCTTTGGCAGAGCGGCCAAATAGGCGGCCTCGGCTAGCGTTACATCGGAAGATTTTTTGCCAAAAAACGCTTCACTGGCTTCCTCCACGCCATAAATTACTCCGCCGTATGGGATTTCATTTAAGTACATGGATAGGATCTCCTCTTTTGTTGTCATCTGCTCCAATTTGACGGCTAGCACCCACTCCTTTATTTTACGAGTTGGCCCCCCAAGCAGGCTCTTGTCTCCGGTCAAGAGGGAATTTTTCACGACCTGTTGGGTGATGGTGGAACCTCCTTGGCTAAAATCCAAAGACACAATGTTTACTAAAACAGCCCGCAAGAAAGCTTTGGGTTTGACGCCATTGTGTTCATAAAATTCCCTATCCTCTATTGCAATAGTGGCATTTTTTACATTTCTGGATATTTCTTCTATCGGCACAACACTTCTTCGAACGCTGCCGCCAGTGTCGTAAAGCAAAATCTTTCCGGTCCGGTCGTATATTTTGGTGGACTCGGTCACCCTTCTTTCCCTAATGGACTCTGAAGTCGGTGCCTTGAAGGTGCTTACCCAAAGAAAAACAAAGGCGCTCAAAACCAAAAAAGCTGATACGGCAAGCATTAACAAGGTTTTTATCGCTGGCTTATGTTCCTTTAACAATCTCCTGATCATGTTCCTATTATATTATGCCAAAAAGAGAAATTATGGTAGCATTTTTGTATGTTTGGCATCAAACCAAAGGTTATAGTTGATGAGAATAAAATTGACGAAATCCTTGCTCGCGGGGTTGAAAATATATATCCAAGTAAAGATTTCTTGAAATCAAAATTGATGAAAGGAGAAAGGATCTCCATTTATCTGGGCATTGATCCAACTGGCACAACTCTTCACCTTGGTCATGTGATCCCTCTTTTGAAACTGGGGAAATTTCAAAAACTTGGGCATCAGATAATTCTTCTTATGGGTGATATTACTGCCATGATTGGCGATCCGACAGATAAATCTGCGGCACGAAAGAAATTGACTCGCGAAGAAGTCACGAACAATTTAAAAGAATACAAAAAACAAGCATCAAAATTTATTTCTTTTGACGGTGGCAATCCGGCCTTGTTTAAATTCAACTCAGAATGGTTTGGTAAAATGAGTTTTGTTGATTCTTTGGAGCTAACCTCTCGTGGCACAGTTGGTCAAATGATGAAGAGAGATATGTTTCAGCGCCGGGAGCAGGAAGGAAAGGAAACTTATATCCACGAACTTATATATCCGCTTATGCAAGGGTATGATTCTGTGATGATGGATGTGGATGCCGAAATAGGGGGTAACGATCAAACATTTAACATGCTTGTCGGTAGAGATTTGATGAAAACTTTGAAAAACAAGGAGAAGATTGTTATTGCCACAAAACTCCTGGTTGATTCAAGTGGAAATAAGATGGGGAAAACAGAAGGGAATATGGTTTCTTTGGATCAAACCCCAGAAGATATGTTTGGGAGGATTATGAGTTGGGGCGATGATCTTATGGTTCACGCTTTTGAAATTATTACAGATGTTTCTTTGGGTGAAATAAAAGAAATGTCAGAAAAAATTGAAAACGGGGCTAACCCAAAGGAGATGAAAATGAAATTGGCCAAAGAAATTGTCAGAATGTATCACGGAGAAAATGCTGCAGAAGAAGCCGCAAACGCATTTGATAACACTTTCAGCAAAAAAGAATTTCCTGAAGATGCTCAAGTTTTGAAAACTCCAAAAGGAGAAAAAATAATAGATATTTTGGTCAATAATAAAATTGTGGAATCAAAAACAGAATTCAGAAGATTAATCGAAGCGGGGGCCGTCTCGGACTATCCCGATAAAAAAATAAATGACTCAAACGAAACGGTGGGGGACAGTTTGAGGAAAATAAAAATAGGCAAAAAAACTTTTGTTGTTCTAAAACCGGAGTAAATTTTTAATAATCATCCTCTTCGTCATCATCATCGCTTCCGCTTACCTCTTCGTCTTCCGGATTGTTCACATCGTCATCGTCAGCAAGCAAAGGGTCAGGCAGATTGTTTTTAGGAACATCTTCAAAATCTTTTTCTTCGTCATCCATAAAAATTTATTTTATTTTTAATGAGTACTTTTTATCACACTCAAACATTTTTGCAATATTTTAGGCAATCATATCTGTGGATAGTGAAATGGCGGAGCAGGTGAGGGCGATGGCAATTGCGTCATATTCATCGTCAAACCGTTCTTTTCCATTGGCTGGCGGGCCTATCTTTATAAGTTTAGCCACCATATTTATAACTTGCTTTTTGTCACTTTTGCCGTAGCCGGTGATTGCCAACTTCACTTGATTCGGGTTGAACTCCCTTATCAAGACATCATTCCTAGCTGCTTCAAGCAGTATTACTCCTCTGGCTTCTGCCACTTGCAGAGCGGTTTTTTTGTTTTTGCTCCAGAGTAAAGTTTCAATCGCTATTTGTTGCGGATTATATTTTTTTATAATCTCCGCCATTTTTTCTCCCAACAAAAAAAGCCGTTTATAATGCGGCAATTTGGCGTCTGTTTCAAAACATTCAGAATAAATTAATTTTTGATCATTCTTATATTTTTCAATAACAGCAATACCTATTCTGCCATAACCAGGATCTATACCCAATATTTTATTCGGCGTTTGTGTAAACTTCCTGGACTTCATCATTGTCTTCAAGTTCTTCTATTAAGACATTTAATTTTTCCCCATCTGCCTCTCCGATTTGAATATGCATATTTGGATTCCAACCGCCATCAACCGCTTTCACAAAAGCCCAAGCCGCCGAGCCAGGCGCTGCCAGTTCAAAACCGTTTTTGGTCAGAATGTGTTTTACTTCTTGAGCGGCCTTGTTCCGATTGTCAGTCAGGGCTTCTATCATCAAAGCGCAGCCGCCTGGCCCGTAGGCCTCGTAGGTTATTTGTTCCATTTCCCCAGCATCAGCTCCGGTGCCTTTTTTAACCGCTCTTTCAATATTATCGTTCGGCACATTCTCTGCTTTGGCCTTCAAAATAGCAGCTCTCAATCCCGGTGAATTCACATCACCCTTGGCCTTTTTTGATTCAACCGTTATAAAACGCACCAGTTTACTGAAAACCTTGCTTTTTTGGGCGTCTGTCACCGCCTTTTTATTCTTAATCTTTGACCATTTATTATGCCCGGACATGCGGCTAATCTATTATATTTTCATTTGAAATACAACAGAAAAAGTTTATAATGGTGAAATTCACTGCCCAGGTGTTGAAATTGGTAGACATTTACCCTTGAGGTGGGTAAGCCGCAAGGCGTGGAGGTTCGAGTCCTCTCCTGGGCACTTTGATTAATTTATTAAATTTATATTTATGACGCCACAAACATTCATATTTTTCGGTCCGTCGGGATCTGGCAAGGGCACTCAAGCCAAGCTTTTGCAGGAAGAGTTAAAAAAGAAAGATCCTGAAAGAAAAATACTTTATATAGAAACTGGCCAGAAATTTAGAGAACTAGCCTCGGGGGATTCTTTTAGCGCCCAAAAAATCAGGGACATAATTGAAAACGGAGTACTGCTCCCAGAGTTTTTGCCAATATGGGCGTTCTCTGATTCTTTGATACAGAATTTTTCAGGTGAAGAGCATATGTTTATGGACGGATCACCCCGTAGACTTAAAGAAGCAGAAGTTCTTGACTCGGCCATTAAGTTTTATGGCAGAGAAAATCCGACAATAGTTTCAATAGAAGTTTCGGATGAATGGGCGACGAAGCTTTTGAAAAATCGGGGCCGAAATGATGACAATGACGAGGAAATAAAAAAGAGATTGGATTGGTATAAAGAAAACGTTGTGCCGGCCATTAATTATTTCAAAAACAATTCTTATTACCGATTTCTATCTATAAACGGCGAGCAGACAATTGAAGAAGTGCATCAGGAGATAATGGGGAAAGTCAATCTGTCCTAATAAAAATAACTCACTAAATCTCTCTTACATTAAGAGAGAGCTTGTGGGTAGCTTCGCTAGCTTTTTAATTAAACGAAAAACCCGCCAGAGGTCTTGCGACGCAATGGCGGGAAAGAATTTTATGAGGTGTTACGATCACTACACCTCTTCAAGTGTGATTTGACGGTTGCCAGCCTTTTCTGTGAAGAGTTTTTTCCACCCTTCTTCAGACATCCCCGTTTTGGTGCCTTTCAGCACCAACCAGTTGCTGTCTGTGCTATAGGGATTGGAAACGCGTTCCAATTCATAACGGCCAGGTGGAATGGTGGGCCACTCCACGTCCCCACAGGGAAGATTGTGGAAGTCGGTAAGCTGAAATTCAACTCTTGTGTTTACGAAAATACTCATCTGGTACTCCTAATAAAAAACAATATATTGATTAACATTAAAAGTCAAGAGCTGAAAAAGCTTATTTTGTGGTACAATTTTCTTTATCATTTCGTAGCTTTCGCATAATTTTCGTATCAAATGATCAAATACAAAACAGAAGAAGAGATAGCCATAATGCGGGAAGGGGGCAAGATTCACGCGCGGATTTTGAAAGAGGTGGCCAAAAAAGTGAAGCCGGGAGTGAAGACCGACGCGCTCAATACTTATGCCGAACAATTGATTGACGAAGCCGGTTGCACTGCTTCTTTTTTGGGCTATCAGCCGTATGACGCCAAAAAGCCATACCCGGCGGCCCTTTGTGTTTCCATCAACGAAGAAATAGTGCACGGCATTCCAAACGAAGGCGGCCGTATTTTGTTTGAAGGCGATATTGTTTCTTTGGATTTGGGATTAACTTACAAAAATTTTATCACTGACGCGGCACTCACGGTGCCGGTGGGGAAGATAAGCAAGGAAGCGGAAACGCTTGTGCGAGCTACCAAGGAAGCATTGGATCGTGCAATTGTCGCCATGCGTCCCCATGGTCACATTGGGGATATCGGAGACGCTATTATGCAAGTGGCCATGAAATATAATTTGGGTATTATAGAAGGGCTCTCCGGTCATGGAGTGGGTTATGATGTGCACGAAGAGCCGTTTGTACCGAACAAAGCGGAGCGGGGCGAGGGGCCCGAGCTCAAAGAAGGACTCGTTATTGCCATTGAGCCCATGTTTTCTTTAGGTAGCCGTGATATAAAGAGGCTCTCCGACGGCTACACCTTCATCACCCGCGACAAATCGCTCTCGGCTCATTTTGAGCATACTGTTGCAGTCACCAAAAACGGTATTGAAGTATTAACAAAATTATAATAAGTTTTATTTATGAAAAATCATCCAAAAGAAGAGCGCACTTTAGTAGTGGTTAAGCCGGACGGAGTGCAAAGATCGCTTGTGGGCGAAATTATAAAAAGATACGAAAGAATGGGACTGAAGCTTGTTGGTATAAAAATGCTAGTGCCGACTCCGGAATTTGTAGAGAAACATTACACTCTAGATCCGGAATGGCGGAGAATCACTGGAGAAAAAAGAATAAAAGCGGCCAAAGAAAAAGGAGAAAAATTATGGACGGATGACCCGCAGGAAATTACTAAGATTGTTTTGGAAAAGCTAAAAAAATACCTATCAAGCGGGCCAGTCATAGCTTTGGTTTGGCAAGGGGCGCATTCGGTAGAATTGGTACGCAAGATAACGGGCGGGACAGAGCCGAGATCTTCTGATGTAGGCACAATTAGAGGCGATTTTGTTTTGGATTCATACATCATGGCCGATGAGGACGGAAGGGCTGTCCGCAACCTCATACACGCTTCTGGTACGATTGGAGAAGCTGAAAAAGAAATAGATCACTGGTTTAAGCCGGAAGAAATAATAAATTACCGTTTAATTCAAGAACAGATTTTGTATGATGTAAACTTGGATGGGCTCTTGGAATAGCGGTATAATTAGGGCAGGGTTACCCGGATATTTTCTAGATTGCGCATATTCAGGGAGGCTAACTTTTTTCGACGTAAAGTCGGGATCGAAGCCACCCACCTAATATTTTTCAATTAGGGAATTATTCTGAGTAGCCCTACATAACACCTCGCTTAGCGGGGTTTTGTGTTAAAATTATTTTCATGTTAAAAAAACCGCTTTTTTGGGAAATGTTCTTTTTGTTAGCCATTGTTGGCGTGCTTCATTACGTTGCCACAGCCAACTATCTTTATTGGTCAACCAATGAGTTTGATAGTCTGGTCCATTTTTTGGGCGGCAGCACTCTATCGGTATTTTTCTTGTGGCTCTATTTTTTCTCCGGCTTTTTTAATCCTCAAAACAGAAATCTGGCAAGATTTTTGATCATTTCTATTTTGGGTTCAATGTTTGTGGCTGTATCTTGGGAAATTTTTGAACTTTTTCTCGGGGAAGCGGAAATCAATAAAGTTGGATACCCCTTTGATACCACAATGGATCTCATAATGGATTTGCTGGGCATCTTGGCAGCTTGTCTTTACAGTTTTATAAGAGAGTTGGGAATAAGAAAGAAAGTTCAAACCAACAATGAGCAATCCTAAACTTATATTTTATGGCGGAGTTGGTTCAACTACTGGAGCCAATATAATGCTCGAACATGATAGCAAGTTTATTTTGGTTGATTGCGGACTCTTGCAAGACAGCAGAGAAGAAAAAAATTTTGAACCTTTCAAATACAATCCGGCAGAAGTTGATTTTCTTTTGATTACCCATGCTCACATGGACCATATCGGCAAAGTGCCGAAGTTGGTAAAAGACGGCTTCAAAGGCAAAATTATTTCTACAGTTGAAACCATGGAACTCTCCAAACCTATGCTTGAAGACGCGCTTAGAGTTATGCAATCGAAGTTTCCAAACCAAAAACTTTTTAGTCAGGAAGATATTCAAAAAGCTTTTTCTCTTTGGCAAGGCCATAGATACGGAGAAAAAATTGAATTATTCGAAAATTGTTTTTTAGAAATGCAAAACGCTGGGCATATTTTAGGTTCGGCTATTTTGAATGTTACGACCTCACCCCCGACCCCTCTCCTTGCGAAGGAGAGGGGAGAAAAAACAATAACAGTGTCGTTTACTGGAGACCTTGGCAATTCGCCGTCAACTCTTTTGCCAGACACAGATATTCCTTTGGGGGCGGATTATATAGTGATGGAAAGTGTGTATGGGGATAGAAATCACATAGACAAAAAGGAAAGGAGGGAAAGATTAAAGGAAGCAATATTAGAGGGAATTAAAAAAGAGGGAACTATAATAATCCCGGCTTTTTCAATAGAGAGGACGCAGGTCTTGCTTTATGAATTAAACAATATGATTGAGGACAAAGAAATTCCGTCGGTGCCGGTATTTTTGGATTCGCCGCTAGCTCTCAAGGTGACTGATATTTATAAAAAATATGAAAAGGATTTTAAAAAGTCGGTGCAGGAAGAAATAAAAAAAGGGGATGATATTTTTGATTTTCCGGGATTACAGATTATCAAAAGTGCGCAAGATTCTGCTGAAATAGAAAAAATAAAAGGAGCAAGAATTATTTTGTCCGGCTCAGGCATGTCGGAAGGGGGTCGGGTAGTCAATCACGAATTAAGTTATTTGCCAGATCCGAGCGCCACCATAATTCTTGTTGGCTATCAGGCGGCGGGCACTTTGGGGAGGAAGCTGGAGGATGGGGCAAAAGAGATAGAAATCAAAAAACCCCCCCCCCCCCCCCCCC
>CAYQUJ010000012.1:14681-15765 GCA_964420745.1 uncultured Candidatus Saccharibacteria bacterium
CCTTTTAGAGACAAGTGCGAGCCCCTCCCCCAACCCCTCCCCAAAGGGGAGGGGCAAGAGAGAAACCAATATGCCAATAAAAGGAAAATAAAAGTTAGGGCGAAAATAGAAGTGGTAAAAGGTTATTCATCGCACATGGACTCGGAGCATTTGGTGGAGTTTGTAGAGAAGACAACCTCACCCGGACTTCGTCTCGGCCTCTCCTCGACTGAGGAGAGGCAAGGCAAACAAACTAGTTTCTCACATAAACTTAAACGAGTTTTTGTTATTATGGGCGAACCTAAATCATCCCTCTTTCTCTGCCAACGCATTCGGGAGTATCTTGACATAGACGCAATTTATCCGGGGGAGGGGAGGGAATATGAATTAAAATAATCTCAAAGAGAAAACAAAAAACAACATTATCCAAAAAATAACGGCCGTTAGAAATTGGATAAATTTAAAAATATAAAAATGAAAACCGCCACGTCTGAGGTGGCGGTGAGAACATCTAAAGAAAACTCATACCGAAGTATTTATGGAAACCAATTCGACCAACCTCATTTGGTTTGAATGAATTGATGGATTCTTCTCCCCTGAAAGAGGTGAAATCACCATAAAAGTGGTTGGTGTAAAGCCTCTCTTCTTGGCATGGGGGAAATGGGAAATAAGCTGGTCCACGTCCTCCATTGAACACCCTTCCCTCGTAATTTTCTTTCAGAGCATGCTTTAGGAAGGGAATGGTACTCTCAGGATAATGACCGCCATAGGCCATCCACCAGACGGCTATCCAAATCAAGCTCGTTCTGAAAAAAATCGTGGTGGTACCGCCTGACCTGTCGGACAAGGTAGTGCAATAGCGATCAACTACCTTGTACTTACCATCCTCAGTTTCGTACGTTATGGTTACATACCCATCGTCATCCTTTGTTTTTATGGATCTGCGATTTCCTTCGCCAACCCAACCATCCATCATTGCCTCAAAGAAGGCTTTTTTGGCGCCTTCCAAAATATCATCCCTTTGTGCGGGGGTCATAGTACCTACCTTTCCGAGCGAAAGACTACCACATCACTGTTTTTGTGACAAGTCTGGTTTTGTTTTTTT
>CAYQUJ010000012.1:15775-16250 GCA_964420745.1 uncultured Candidatus Saccharibacteria bacterium
GGGGTTACCTCGCAAATTCAATCGTCCTTGATTCACGGATGACAACCACTTTGATTTCACCGGGATATTTGAGTTCGTTTTCAATGCGGACGGCGATGTCGCGGGCGATATTTTTGGCTTCAACATCATTGACTTGGGACGGAGTGACAAAAATTCGCAGTTCGCGGCCGGCTTGCAGAGCGTAAGCTTTTTCCACTCCGGTTACGGCGGTGGCGATGGCTTCCAAGTCGCCCAAGCGCTTCAAATAATTTTCCACGCTGTCTCGCCTGGCTCCCGGCCTCGCTCCTGAGATGGCGTCTGCGGACTGCACGATATATGATTCCAAAGTGGAGTAGGGGTATTCGCCATGGTGGGACTCCATAGCTCTGATTATTTTTTCATCGGCGCCGAACTTTTGCAAAATGCGGCGGCCGATTTCAACGTGAGTACCGGCAATTTCGTGGTCAACCGCTTTGCCGATATCGTGGAGCAGAGC
>CAYQUJ010000013.1:0-5515 GCA_964420745.1 uncultured Candidatus Saccharibacteria bacterium
AGGGTTGGCAGAATGGTAATGCACCGCTCTTGAAAAGCGGCGGGCGCAAGCCCTTGGAGGTTCGAGCCCTCCACCCTCCGCCTTCGCCCGACGTAGCCTTGGCGAAGTTGGGCAAAAATTAAAACTAATTTAAACAATATGGGAATAGAAAATGATTCATTCACAAGACCGGATGGCACAAGGTTTAAGAGCGAAGGACCTAATGAAAATCCAGAAGAAAAGTTGAAAGAAGAACAGAAATTTGACCACGCTTACGCTCTGTGGCTACAAGGCAAAGGTTCAAAACCAGTTAGAAAAAATGAAGGTGAGGAAGATAATGTTATAGAATTCCCGGGTAATATAGATAAAAGAAAAGCGGCTTAAATTTATGATTGAAATAGAAGACTTCAAAAAAGTGGAAATGAGGGCGGGCAAAATAATTTCAGCTGAAGCGGTGGAGGGCTCGGAAAAATTGCTTAAACTTTCGGTAAATTTTGGACCCGCCTCCGCCGAAGGCTTCGGCGAGGCAAAGCAAGTTATCTCAGGCATCGCCAAACATGTTTCGCCGGAAGAAATTGTCGGGACAACTTGCGCTTTTGTGACAAACCTGGAACCCCGAGAAATAATGGGCCTCAAAAGCGAAGCTATGATAATGGCGGTGTCCGGTGAAGAATTTTTCTCTCTGCTCAAAGTTTCTGAAAATGTCCCCCCTGGAAGTGTTGTGAAATAATTTGGTGTGGTAAAATAATCACATGGAAGGAGAAACTATTTTGGCATGGCATTCGCCGGAGCATCATTTTGATAAAAAGAGCAACGACTGGTATTGGATGCTCGGCATCGTGTGCATTGGCGCAGCAGTTTTGGCTTTTTATTTTGACAATTTGCTTTTCGGCATATTTATCGTGATAGCCGGACTGACCGTCGGCATGCTCTCTTACCGAGAAACCAAAGTGGTGCCGATCAGAATAACTTCCAAAGGTCTGATTTTCGGCCGGCATCTTTATCCTTGGGCATCTTTCCGTTCTTTTTGGATTGAAGACGAACATGTCCACGGCGCCCGCATCCTTTTGCATCCGGCAAGTTCATACCTGCCGCTCAACACTATTCCCGTAAACGAAGAAGTTGACCTCAACGACGTGCGCGATATTTTGCTTGAATTTTTGGAAGAAGAATTCCTGCGAGAATCTCTGGTTCATCAGTGGTTTGACAAACTCCTGGCGAGATAAAAAGTGGCGGAAAGGCCGCTTTTTTGTTAATGTTTTGTTATTGCTTGCCCTAAGCGCAGTCGAAGGGCTCCCATCGTTCAATGGATAGGACATGACTTTGCGGAAGTTAAAATGTAGGTTCGATTCCTACTGGGAGCACATCAATGAACTTTTTGAGTACAAAGCCTTAAGATGTGCTTTGTCTGCAATATCTTTTTGAGGTTCTAACGTTTTACGAATTTCCTTGTCCTCGTCAGCCATCTTTTGAAGCACAATCAATGGCTCTTCGGTTTGAATAAAGAGTTGCCTGTCTTTCAAAATATGCTCAGTGCCAAGAGCAGTAAGAATCTGTCTTCTTTTGGCAATATCGCCATTTTGAAACTCTTCTCTAGCCCTCTCCGCAAAAGTAAGAGTGCTTTCAAGACGAACCAACCAGTTGTCTATTCTTTTGTCGTCCCCGTGAAGCAAATCATTTAAAGCTTTCTTCTTTTTAAGCAACTCCGTTTCTTTTATTTTATACATTTCATGGGAAATTCTATCTGCCAGCAAAAGCTCTGCAAATTTATCCAGTTTAGCCACACAATCCTCATACTGCTTCCTGTGATTGAAAATTAAAGCATTTCGATCGCCCTTCTCCCTTTCGTGCAGAAGTTTTAACTCCTCAACTGCCCATTCGTGAAATTCTGGTGGGATTTGAAGTCTTGAAAGAAAGTCATCAATTTGCCTTTCCAAAATTTTAACTTCTACTGACTTTTGAACACAATCGGGAGTTTTTGAACCAGTGCAACGATAGTAAATATAATGATGAGTTTTACCATTCTTTTGGTGTTTCCACTTCTCCTCGCAAGTTATTCTTGCCCCACAACCAGAGCATCGCATCAAACCCGTAAATGCAAAAATGTGAGTCTTAGGCCTTGGAATTCCTTTACGTCCTAAAAGAAATTGCACTTTATCAAACTCTTCTTTCGTAATCATCGCCTTGTGATTGCCAACATACCACTGACCGCTTCCTCTGGGATATTCAAACTCACTAAAATAAAATGGATTGGAAAGTATGGAATAAAGATTTGTCTTTCCCATTGCTCTGCTTTTTCTTGTACCACTCTCGCGAGTGAATAAAAGCAAATCTTTTTCTGCTACCTTTAGAAGCTCTGGAACAGAATATTGACCAGTCAACATCAAGTCAAACAACTTCCTAACCTTTGGGAAACGCTCTGGATCAACTAAGATTTCTTCCATTCCTTTTTCTCTGTATTTGCTATTCATATAGCCCAACGGAGCCATGCTCGGACGAAACCCGCTTCTTGCCCTGTCTTTAAGGCCTCTCGTTACATGCTTTGAAAGATCTCTTGAATATTGAGTTGCCACACCCCATTCAACACCAGCAATGACAGCATTGTCATCAGGATACCAATCCCTATCAGTCGCTTTTATATTTTGTATAATTCCTTTTTGCAAAAGATATTTTAACGTCCCCTCATCTCTTGGATTACGAGCCAACCTGTCCATTTTCCAACACAAAATACCATCTGCTTTCCCAGCTTCAATCTGCTTAATCATTTCGTCAAACTGAACTCTGCCCGGCTCTGCAGCCGATTTTGTTTCAGTAAATGTTTCTACAACCCTGAGCTTTTGTTGTTTTGCTAATTCTTTTACTTCAAAAAGTTGCGACTCGATGGACGCTACTCGTTCCTCTTTGTCTTTTCTTTCGACAGACCGCCGAGCATAAATAAAGTATTTAATTTTTTGATTTTTCTCTTCCATAATTTATTATTTCCTTTAAATCCTTAAGAGATTCTATCTTTTCACCTTCAACTGAAATCAGTTGTCTTTCAAGCTCACCCCGAGTCATTTTTTTGACTCTTAAAATCATTTCCGATATGACAACATCTCTTAAAGACTCAATGTCCATACATATTTAGAAAATATGGCTTAAATATTATATTTTCTTGTATATATTATACCACGAAATTCTATATATGTATATATTAAGTGTTAATAACTTCTCTGTGTCAACCGTGTTGGAGTGATGTGAGTCCGAAAGCCACGAGGACGAACAGCACACCAACACGCACAACACCAAGGGAGACGCCACTCACTCCGACCCGAGTGAGTGACCATATCCCCCCACGCAACATTAACAATGTTCACACATTAACTACCCGAGGGAGTATCTTTTTCATCTTTCTCCCACGATTCTTTGACCTCATCCTGTACTTGACCTTTCCCGCTATTATTTTCAACGGGAAACTTTTTTTCTGGCAACTCGTTATTCTCTCCTCCAACCAAAGAACCCTTCTCCGAGTCATCTTCAAGCGCCCACTCGTCTCCGTCATCTGTTATATTTTCATAACCGCCAATCGGTACTGGATTTGCTCTTATTGCTTCCGTTATAGCTTCCTCTTCGGACTTTAGGATTCTTTGCTCTTGTAGCTTGTCCGCATTTTTAGCTTCTTGAGCTTCCTCCCTCTGCTCTTTATCGGGTCTTTTTTGAACATCTGGTGGATTTATTCTTCGCACCTCAAGCGGATCTTCTGGAAGATTGTAAAGTGAGTCCAATCCATAACGTCTTGCTAGCGACTGAATATTGAGATACTCCCTGAAAACAGGAATGTAGAATCCGTCCCTGTTCTGTTCAACCCGCAATCCCATTTTCCTGACATGCCAGCCAAGTTTCTTTGGGGATACTTTATATGCGGGATTTTTCATTACCTGAAATGCAGACTTATTTTCATACGTTTGTCGGTCAGAGTATTCTTCGTATTTAGCATGATTAAACGCACCCGCTAAGTCACCACCAATTCGAATCTTACCGCTTACTCTTACCCGATCATCACCCCTCAAGAGTTCCAGAATACAGATTAAGATATCGTTTTCAACGGAGTCCGCTTGTTCTATAGACAATATGTGCTCATACTCGTTGAGAAATTCCACAATATCGTTTACTGGCTCTTGTCCGATCATTTTAGCAACGCTTACAATTGCAAGACCCGTTTGCTTTAGCCTAGGAAGCTTTACCGCTTTCAGCATATTCTCGCTCGGATATGTTATTGCCCAGTTTTTAAACCGAAACATCAGCAGCTTATTGCGCAATGCAAGGGCTTCTTCTTTGAAATTCGCTGGCAATTCAATTGGCCTATCACTCTTTGCTATGGGAAACAGTTGCTCCGTTAGACACCGACTCTCCAACGCATTGTCACCAAACTTCGCCTGCGAAGCTAAAATCTTTGGCCCGAACACTTGGTATGTTTGCACATAGTATTTCCCATTCGCCGCCGGCTCACTTCTAGCCACTGGGGTGTTTGCGCTATATCCTTGGCGCAATACCCTGCGCATTTCATTTGACTCAACCGCCGAGAACTCTGCCTCGTCATACACCATCGAAGGCCTGAAGGCATCAAGAGTTCGAAATAGCGCAGACATACTCATCGAGCCACCCGCAAATGCTGCTTTGTAGCAAAGATTGCCCGCTACTTGAAGCACCCGAGATTTACCCGTACCCCACATGCCAAGCACTCTGAGATAGGGAATATTTTGGAATCTGTCGTATAACCAGGACATCATTACGTATGCCGTCACTACCGAAAGAAATTTAGGCCTCAGTAGCACATATTTATCAACAAATGATCGTATCTCCTGATACAAACGCTCATTGCTTTCATATTCACCAACTGCTGAAGGAAACTGGATGAACCCAGTCTCTAATATGCCCTGGTTGGGAGCGAGAGGCGCAAATGACCGAGTACTACTGACTTTAACTTTTTCTTCTAAAGTCACTTTTCCATCCCTGTACACTGCCAAAATGGATTTGCTTTCTTCTGTGTCATATAACATTTCAACCAATGACCCGTCTTTGAGAACACACGATGTTCCTCGTCGCTCTTTAACATCACCCTCGTCTTCTTCCTCTTCGTTTTCGCTCTCTTTTTCTTCGGGAGGAACGACTTCTTTTTTTGCTTTCTCCTCCTCTGCAATTTTTTTGATAGGATTTTCATCTGGCCTATCACCAGTTTTTTTATTTTTAGCCATAAAACTTAACGTTAACTTTCTTGTGAAAATCTCCAAAGAGTTTTCACCGCTTGCTTGAAATTTAAATTTTCAACAAGCTTAATAAATTTGATAACATCGCCATATTCCCGACAGCCGAAGCAATAGAAGTGATCGTCTGTTTTGAAAATAGTGAAAGATGGAGTTTTTTCGTCATGAAGTGGGCACAGGCCGACCTTACGATATGCACCACTAACTTTTAAATCCACATAATTTTCAACGACCGACTCCAAATCTACACCCCTCGCAACTTCCAGTTGTTCCCTGAATTTCTTTTGCTTCCG
>CAYQUJ010000013.1:5525-16042 GCA_964420745.1 uncultured Candidatus Saccharibacteria bacterium
ATTGTCTACAAAAAACGGGAGCTATGGATCCCTAGTGTTTCGCTTCTGGAAAAATCTCAAGCCAGCTCTGAGGAGTTTTTGGTAGCTCCTCCCGGAGTCGCTTCCGCCACCCAATCTCTTCTGCTCTGGAAATAGAAAAGAATTCATCGTCAATCCTACCCAGCTCATCCAATTCCTCTTCCGTGTACTGCCCAGCTAGCCAAAGCAACCTCAGCCACCCTGGAATATCAGAAAAACATTTCCAGATTTTTGTTAATTCACTCTGATTCCTCATCTTGTATTTTGTTGTCAAAGGACTCTGGTAAATCAGGTACTCCATATACGACCCTGAAAATTTCCAAAAGATATTCTGCCTTCCGTTCCGCCTCTTCATCAGACAATTCCACCCCGAAGTGTTCCCAAAATAATTTTTTGAATTTTAATAAGGACTTATGAGTAAATTGCATTCACCCAGATTAAACCTTTTTGATTTGACAGTATAGATGGAACGATATCTAATTTTATAGAAAAACATAGTCAGGAATAGAGAAAATTTTCCCAGAGACTCTTACTAGAAGCCGAAGTTTACTTTGTAAAAAGTTATTGTCTATTGTTGTAAAAAATACAGAAAATACAGTTAGAAAACACTCCTAAAGGAGTGTCCAGTTTTTGAGACATATTAAACCATTACTAACCACCCGAAAATCCCACAGATGTGACCACGCAGGCCGACAATGTGGTTGGTGTCCTATACGCCATCAGATAGACTACCCAGCGTTAACTCAGTGCCCATTTTCTTAACTTTTTATTTTGGTAGTTGTAAACGAGTGAGGTTCAAAAAGAAGCCATTTTTGTATTAACGCTCACACTGGCAAATAAACTTTTTGAAGTTGCTAAAATACACTATTTGGTAGCACAATGTATATAAGTCATGAAAAAGCCAAACATAAAAATTCTCCAATCTTTTGCAAATCAATACTTTAGTCGAGCGCCAAAAATATATTGGAAAAAATTTAAAAAATGGAATGGATTAGCGGATTATGAGAAAAAAGCAATTTATATAAATCCGAATTCAAAATCTGGCGTTGCGTATAGTTGTCGACTTGAAGATGGTGAGTATTACCACGCTGTAAAAAATCCTAACCTAAAAGATAACGAGCAATATTTCCTAATACTTCTGCATGAAATTGCTCATTTTAAGTTTAGAAAAACCAAAGCCCCTAAAAAATACTTTTATAAAATTAGATCCGAAGCTAAAAAGAAATACCTAAATAATCCTGATTCTCAGATGCTCTTTGCTGAAAATGTATTATCAGAATCAGACTGCCAAGCTTTCAGATCTTGGTGGTCTGGTTCTCTGAATCACTGGCAAGTTGAAAATTGGGCAAGAAAAGAGTTTCAGAGAAAAAGAAAAAAGATAAAAAGATTGCTAAATATCAAATTATAAAAACAAAAAAACACTTATAGAGAAAGTAAATTTGTTTTTGTATAAACAAAATCCGCCCTCCAACGGATCTTGTCCATGGGGGCGGTATTACTAAACATTCTTCTTGTTCTTGCTGATCAACAACTCGATCGCAAGTTTGATGGTGAAGAAGTCGCCGAGAACCTCTTGGGCTTTCGATAACTGCTCCACATCTTCTTTGGTCAGGGGTTTGTCGGCAATCGTTAAGAGAGCGTTCCATTCCTCCGAACCCAGTCCGGGTGTCATGAGCGGTTTCGGTCTCCGGCAGGTTGCCGCAGACATTGCTTGCTCGTCTTGAGTGGTCAGCGACAGGCCGGAGGCCTTGACCCATTCTTGAGGATCTTCACCACAGGCCACGAGCGTTCGAGCCATGACTTGGATTGCTCCAGCTCTTTTTCTGCCGGAATAACCCTTGCCATTTTTGTTCCACATCGCCTCATCCCATTCGCCAGATCTGATCTCGGCGATTGCTCTGAAGCTGATACCGGCCTTCTCGGCAAAGACCCGGTTGCTCATTCCTTGTGCCGCAACCACTTCTTTGAGTGTTTTCATTTCACCTCCGCAATCTCTTTGCACGAGATTCCGTAGAGTGCCATGAGCGTCTTGAGGCCAGTGATTTCGTGCCCCGTCACTCCTCTTTCCCACCGATTGAGTTTCTCGGCGGTAAGGTCACTCCAACCCAATCCTCTGCAATGCTTCACTACTGCTTTGACGGTGTAGCCCTTGCTATTGCGTCTACTACGCAGTAAAGAACCGACCGCAACTTGGTGTCTTTTTTCTTCATCAGTCATCGGCTTATCTCCTCGATTAAAAATTGAAAGAACAAGGAATTTCTCCCCTTCAAAAATTCGTATCAATTCTTGAAGGGAAGCCCGATCCGATACTACTGGATCAGGCAAAAGTGTTAGGACCGTAACAAACACTACGCATTATTTCCTGACGGCTTTTTGAGTGCTTCGGCATGTACGCCGACACATTCCAAAACCTTGTCCATTGCTTCTATGGACTTTGGACCGCAATTGCCCATGCGGATTAGTCCGCCATAGCTAGAGCGTTTGACTAAATCTTTGACAGTCCAATTTCGTAGTGGCCCCGGATGTTTCCATCGCCCGTAGGTTGTGAAAAACCCAACAATGCGACCTTGTAGCTTCTTGTCTATTCCAAGGCGAGTCATTCTTTCTCGCGTGAATACCTTGGCACACGGAAGTGAAAGAACAATCATAATATTGGTTAACCTCCACCAACATTCAATCATATTTTAAGAAAAATTGCAACTCTTGCATATTTATATCAATTATGGTAGTATTTAAGTGGTTTTAGTACCTTGTAATAATCAACTTCAGAGGAGATCAAACATGGATTTCAGTCTTGCAGTAGAGCGTATCGGCTTCCCTTTGGCAGTTCTCCTCTATGAGAACGAGCTGCCGGAAAATTTGTGGCAAGCAATCACAACCGAGCAATGCTTTCAGTTGCTCGAGCACAGAAAGACTTCTCAGGCTATCATCGAGAAAGCCAAAGCAAAAGCTTCTGTGATTTTAACTCACTCGGATTTCGCCACGGCCAAGGAGTGGTATTTGGCTTCCCAGAGATTGACTGGGCATGAATTCTGGGAATGGCATCGGCAAGGATACGACAAAATGAAGCGAACGGCTTCCACTTTTGCAGAGTGGCGGGCTGTATGCGACATTATTCAAGCCGAATTCGACAAGTGCAATTACAGAAGTCGCGAATACCAAGACCGGCACGAGAAAGAGCGACATGAGATCGCCCAGCAACTCTATCCTCTTGCTACAACGCAAGATGAGTGGGAGTACCTGTCGCATTTCAATGGTCCATACTCCATCAGTTTTGGTCGGAAAGATGTCAGGCACCACTCTGGATCACTTACCAAAGAACAGTTCCTGGAAGTCGCCAGACGATTGCTTGCAGATAACCCAACCAATGATGAGATAGTGCGACTTGGTCGCCGTTTTCCAGCTCAGCATCCAGATTTCGCCAGAATGGTGACGGCACTGGCGCTTAGAGGTGAAGCAGACAACGATTTACATCTCCTCGGCAAACTTTACGAAGAACTTTCAGGATCCCCAAGCTACAGAACGCAGCTTGGTACTACTATTGAAAAAGTAGTGGGATCTGGCAAGGTCGAAGTGCGAGACGGGATGTACCATTTCAGATGGATTTCCGATCTCGCTACGAAATGTGAAGACAACGATCTTGCCAATATGCTATATCATTTTGTTGTCGATCACGCTGACGAGGTAAAACCAGAAAGTGCCACTGAGATGTATAAGTGGATTGTCTACTGGTCTGATCCAGAGAGCGAAACTCACAAGAAATTCAAGCCACTCATTCCCGAGCCGAAACATCGTGGTCGGCCAAGGAGCAAGAAAGAACAAATTGAAGTTTGATGTTCAAAGCCTGTATTCAGGCAAGCCCGATCGAGAGACCGGGCTTTCTCTTACAAAAAATTCTGACCAAAAATCTGCGAAAAGTATCCGTTGTTCCTTACCGCATATTTTTTGGTCATTTTTTTTATTTAGTTTGTTAATGTGTGAACTTCGTTAATGTTCTGGAGGGTGTGGTAGATGAGTAGGTTCTATTGGAATTGGTATTTTCCTCATTTAGGAGGTAATCTACTAACAGAGAGGATTTTGATGACTCTCAAATACTACCAAGTATTAACGACTCCAAACCCGGAACACACATTTGGTATTAACAAAGAGGTTCTAACGTCATTCAATAAACGGCACAGTATCTGATGATTTTAGTCCCGCTCTTTTACTACTGCAAAAACTACGATTGCTGCTTTGTCGATAGTAGGAGCAATGAGTTCACCAGTAGCAATACCGAGTGTTGTTCTAAGTTCAATAAGACATTGAATATATTTTGCATTCGGTTTTAGATCAAATTTAGCTGGATAAAAAAACACGATGTCGTCAGGAAATTCAAACTCTGTGTCAATTTTCAAATGTTCCCAACCTGACCACTTCTTGCGGTCAGGAGATATGCGCCATGAAGTTGTTATTGTGTCTGGACTTAAGTTGGATCCACTTATACTTACCGTCACCCGTTCGATTTCTCTGACATTAAGAGGTAATTTAATTGGTGGACATTCTACCTTGCCGTAGGTATATCCGTCTTGAAGCTGCAAGCCAGAATCTACAAAGCGAAGGTTTATCGGCGACACATTCACGGGTTGGCTATCTCCGCGGAATTCAAACACAAAAGCTGTCTCAAAGGGATCATCGTAGTGGATAACAGTGATGCCCTCCTGTTTATGCAGTGACTGACTTCGGATTTGCCCGTATGCGAATACGCCGATAATAGTGAGAATAATTGCGATTTGTAGTGCGTATTGTTTCATTTTTCTGTTGCCCAGATTGTAGCTTTCTAATTTAATTTATGCAAAATTTCTTGTGTATCAATGCGATGATGTGTATAATCGAAAAATAAAATAACTAGAATTAAAATGCCTACTGTTTTCAACTTCTCTTCCCGCATCATTTTTAGAATTTTAATTATCGGGTTGCCAATTGCCCTAGCCCTAACTTTCTTGGTCTTTTCGCAACAATCTTCAGAACTTAAAGAAGGTGGTTTAGATTCATATTTGTATATTCTTGAATCATATTTATCATCTGACAAATTACTGTCGGTTAAATTAGAATTTGTCATTCCATTAAAGCCTGATGACCCGCAACTAGACTTGTTAACTGATCGGGTAGTTGAAGTGGCTCTTGTCGCAACCATAGAAGGACAGCGTCGCGGTAATACTGTGGTTACAGTTGGTCCCAGATCACTTCAATCCGCCATTAAAGCATTCATTGAGGCAGCTGATTCTATGGCACCCATTCTAGAGCAAACCCGCCCAGATCCCAATATTCCAATACCTTATGGCAAAGACTATGTCGTCACCAAAATCACAGTTAGAGGAACTGCCAACGAAATTTTGCAACTAAAACACCAGTTGAGCGAAGCTAAAATCGTTGATGTTACCAAGTTATAAAATAAAACCCCCTGGGGGATTCTATTTTAATTTCAAAGTTATTTTCATGAGGCGGGATTTGCGGCGGGCGGCGGTATTTTTTTTGATGATGCCGCGCTTGGCTGCTTTGTCTATGGCTTTTTGAAGCTTCGGGATAAGCTTTTCGGCCTCTTTAGATTTCTTCCCAACAATGAGTTTTTTATACTCTTTAATCACATTCTGCATCTCATTTTTGCGGCGCAAATTGAAAACCCTCTTCTTTTTGGAAGATCTAAGGGCCTTTTTTGCTGAACTCGTTATTGGCATATATGGTAAGAATATACCAGAAAGCAAAAAATAAGCAAATCTGATATATTGATTATATGTTCGGCCATATCACAGGCAAAATATTTGATCTAAAAGGCGGAAAATCCATTGTAAAAGCCAGCGGTATGGGCTTTGTGGTGCATAGCACCCTTTCATATCTAGGCAAGCTTAAAACAGGCCAGGAAGCCAGTTTTTGGACCCATACGGCCGTTAGGGAGAACGATATTTCTCTCTACGGCTTTGAAACCGAGGAGGAACTGCGGGTTTTTGAGCTTTTGATAACTGTTTCCGGAGTGGGACCAAAGTCGGGCTTAGCTATATTGAGTGTGGCCGGAGTAAAGTCCATCGAAGAAGCAGTGGCTACAAAAGACACTTCCTCTCTCACTAAAATTTCTGGCATAGGCAGAAAAACTGCAGAAAAAATTGTTTTGGAGTTGGATGGGAAATTAGTAACAAGCCAAAAGGGACAAAACAAGACTAGTGAAGATGTGGACGTTTTTGAAGCTCTCAAATCTTTGGGCTATCGAGAACGGGATATTCAAGAAGTTATAAAAAAGCTGCCGAAGGATTTGTCCGGCGCCAATGAGAAAATAAAATACGTCCTTAAAAATTTAGGCAAATGATTAGATTGTTAAAAAAAATTATTCCAAAGTCCGTGTTTGATTTTTTCCAGCCGGCTTACCATTACTTGCTGGCGCTTTTGGGAGCTCTGATTTACCGCTTCCCTTCCCGAAAATTGGTAGTCATCGGTGTAACCGGCACCAAAGGCAAAACTACTACCGTGGAGCTGGTAAATGCCATTTTGGAAGAAGCTGGCTACAAAACCGCCCTGCAGGGCACTTTGCGTTTTAAAATAGGAGAAAAAGAAAAAAGAAATTTATTCAAGATGAGCATGCCGGGCCGATTTTTTATGCAAAAGTTTTTGAGAGATGCGGTGAGCGCCGGCTGCACGCACGCAGTGCTGGAAATGACGAGCGAAGGCGCCAAGCAGTTTCGTCACAAATTTATTTATCCCGACGCCCTCATTTTTACCAATCTGGCGCCGGAACATATTGAGTCCCACGGCTCTTATGAAAATTATGTGAAAGCCAAATTGTCTATAGCAAAAGAACTTGAGGCCCAGAAGAAAAAGTCTCTGAAAAAATGTCTGGTTGAGCCCGAAGGAGCGACCCGAGGACTTTTTGAAGAGACCTTTTTTTCTGGACCGACTATTATTGTAAATGAAGATGACAAAGAAGCCGAAAAGTTTTTGGCGCTTAATATAAAAAACAAAGTCCCCTATTCTTTAAATGATGCGGTGGCGGTAAAAAGCGATGAGAACGGTTCTTCTTTTCAAATCGGCAAAATTGTCATTCACAGCAAATTGCCAGGCATCTTTAATGTTTCCAACATGCTCGGCGCCATCGCCTGCGCCAAATTTTTCAGCATTGCCGATGAAGTTATCAAAAAAGCTCTGGAAAATATAGATTTTGTCAGGGGCCGGATGGAGAAAATAAAAGAGGGGCAGGCGTTTGATGTGGTGGTAGATTATGCTCATACTCCCGATTCTTTAAGAGCGATTTATGAAACTTATAACAGCTGCAAAAAAATATGCATATTGGGCAATACCGGCGGTGGCAGGGATATTTGGAAAAGAAAAGTGATGGGAGAAATCGCCGATAAATATTGCGATCAAATTATTTTGACCAATGAAGACCCTTATGACGAAGATCCAAATAAAATTGTGGATGATATAAAAGGAGGGATTAAAAAAAGGCCGGTGGAAATAATTATGGACAGGCGCGCGGCTATCAGGACGGCTATAAAAAATGCGAACGAATTGACGCAAACCCAAGGCGATAAATACAAGATTGCCGTACTTATCACCGGTAAAGGCACTGATCCATTTATTATGGGTCCCAACGGCTCCAAACAAGAATGGGACGACGCCACAGTTGCTCGTGAAGAATTAAAAAAATATGCCGGAACTGCCTGAAGTACATACAATTGTCACGGATTTGAAAAAATTTATTCCGGGATTAAAAATCACGGATGTTTGGACTGATATACCAAAATTTAAAAAAATAAAAAAAGATGTTATGGGCAAAAAAATTTTGGGAGTGGAACGCCGGGGAAAAAATATTTTAATTCATTTGAGCCAAAGATCAGACCTTAAAAAAAATCCCAAAGGTCTGATCTTGGGGAAAACAATTATTGTTCATCAAAAAATGACGGGACACCTGCTTTACGGAAAATATCAAAAATCAAATTCCAAATTCCAAAAATGGATTCCTGTTGAGCCGGAAGAATTAAAAGATCCGTTTAATAGATTTATTCATCTTGTCTTTTCTTTATCTAACCCCTCGAATTCCTCGGGGCAAGCAGAAAAACATTTGGCTCTCTGCGATATGAGAAAATTCGCCACCGTCGCCGTAATTCCAACAGAAAAAGTTTCAGATAAGTTTCAAAAAATGGGGCCGGAACCGTTTGATAAAAATTTTAATTTTAAAAAATTCTCTGAAATTATAAAAAGTAAGGGCGGAAAAATTAAAAGTGTTTTGATGGACCAGGGCATCATTGCCGGCATAGGAAATATTTATTCAGATGAAATACTTTGGCTCTCCGGTGTACATCCGCAGAGAAAAACTTCCGGCCTTAAAGAAAGCGAGCTTAAAAAAATATATCAGGCGATAAAACCTGTTCTAAAAAAAGCGATTTGGGCAAGAGGAAGCTCTTACATTGACTACCGCGACGCGTCTGGTAAAAAAGGACGATATCAGGAAATGCAAAAGGCCTATGGACTAAAAGGGCAAAAGTGCAAAAAACGAGGGTGCGGTGGTATAATAGAAAGAATTATAGTTGGGGGCAGAAGCGCTCATTTCTGTCCAAAACATCAAATATTATAAATGAATCCCGTTAGAAATATCATGAACTACTCGCGTTGTTTAAAGTTAATAATTAAGGTATTAGAATATAAATTTCTAACGGGATGAAAGACAACACTCCTATTTTTATATTGATCCTCTTGTTCATTTTTGTGGGATTTTCATACGGTCCGTTTAAAAACGCTAAACTAAACAACAGTAATGGTGTTGGGGGTGCTTCTTCTTCGTTTGGAAAGACAAATGAAAATCTCGGACCAATCTCAAACAAAGAAACGGCAGAAGAAATCAAAAATGCGGAAGCCAATATAAAAAAATTGGAAGAAAATTTGGCAAAACAGATTGAAGAAAAAAAACGCTCTCCTTTTTACGGTAAAGTGCAGATGTCCCATATATCCGGTCTTGGCAACCAAGATCCAAATAAAGAATATGTTTCTCTCTCTACTAATTTGGACAAAAAAGAAACGGTAAATATAACCGGCTGGTATCTAAAAAGTGAAGTCACCGGCTATTACACCACGATCGGCAAGGCCACCCTATTGCCTTTCCCGTTCACCAAAGCAGATAGCAGTGTGATTTTGCAGCAAAGAGATCGCGTGATTGTGACTAAGGGTTTTTCTCCAATCGGCATTTCTTTCCGTACAAACAAATGCACCGGTTATTTCGAAGAGAATCGGACTTTTTACCCAGGCCTTTCCAAAAAATGCCCGCAACTGATTGATGAAAAACTGCCACAATTTTCCAGTGTTTACGATCGCAACGATGAATGCCTGGAAATTATAGAAAATATTCCGCGCTGCACTACCAAAGGGAGTTCTTTCATCAGAGACCTTTCGGATACTGTACCCGAATCATGCAAAACCTACATTACCACCCGCATAAATTATAACTCCTGTGTCGCTCTGCATTTCGGCGATACTGATTTCCCGGGAAATGAATATCGTCTTTTCTTAAACAAATTTGGCCCACTTTGGCGCGAGCGAAGCGATAAAATAATTCTCCACGATCAAAACGGCTTGATTGTAGATTCGATTTCGTATTAGGGAGTTATGAGCGCATACAGCACCACCCCTGCCGCTACTGCTACATTCAAAGATTCTTTTCCTCGCATGGAATTGCGAGGATGGTGAGCTTGTCGAACCATTGCTCCACGCATCGGCAGTTCTGCAACGATATCGCAAAGTTTTAAATCCTCTTTTGAAAGTCCCTCCACTTCGTTTCCAAAAACTAGAGCCAGATTATAGTCATTAGATTTTAGATAATAGTTTATTTTTTTATAATTTATAGATTTTTTGTTTTGCTCTATCCCTATTATTTTAAATTTTTCCGTCTTTCCATTTTTCCATCTTTCAATTATTTCTTCGAGCGTTTCCGCTTTCTCCCACTGCACAAACTTTTCAGCTCCTAAAGAGGCCTTAGTAAGGCCCTTATTTTCCCTACCAAACCTGTCAATCGGCGCCGGCGTATAACCAACCAAAATAATTTTGGAAACGCCCGTTGCATCACAAGTCCTGAATATTGAACCAACATTTTCGTTACTGCGTATATTGTTTAGAATAACTAAAATATTAGGGCTTTGAAATTTGGGCATTTTTTAGTATAATTACTTGTCCGCCCGTAGCTTTAGCGAAGGCGGGGGTTAATTAGAATAATTTATCATTATGCTCAATCCATTTCCAGACCTACTCGTCTATTCACTCTTGGCGCCTTTTATTTTGCGTTTAGTGGCCGGCCTTATATTTATAAACCTGGGAGTTTTAACATTTAAAAACGAAAAGGAAAGATGGTTCTCTTCTCTCACCATTCTTAGGATACCCAACCCGAAGCTGGCGGTAAAAATATTGGGCGCGATTGAAATCGCAAGCGGTGTCATGTTAGTTTTGGGATTTTATACTCAGATTGCCGCTTTGATTTTGGCTCTGCT